>NZ_JBEZDJ010000076.1:0-1018 GCF_040648275.1 Micromonospora sp. NPDC049171 | reverse complement strand
GTGTTCGCGGTGAACCCGTTGCAGGCGGCCCGGTATCGGGAGCGCCTGGCGGTGTCCGGGGCCAAGAGCGACGCGGCTGATGCGCACATGCTGGCGGACATGGTGCGCACGGACTCGCACCAGCTGCGGCCGGTCGCCGGTGACAGTGCCGAGGCTGAGGCGGTCAAGGTGGTCGCTCGGATGCATAAGACGTTGATCTGGGAACGCACCCGGGCCGGGCAGCGGTTGCGGCACGCGTTACGGGAGTACTTCCCGGCCGCGGTGGCCGCGTTTGAGGACCTCGACGCCGGCGACACCCTGGAACTCCTCGCCAGGGCACCCGATCCGGCGAGCGCCGCCCGGTTGAGCCTGGCGCAGATCAGCGCGGCCCTCAAACGCGCCCGCCGCCGTGACATCCCGGCCAAGGCGGCGGCGATTCAAGCGGTGCTGCGCGCCGAGCACCTCGGTCAGCCAGCGGTGGTGACCGCCGCCTACGCCGCCTCGGTGCGCGCCCTGGTCGCGGTGCTGGTCACTCTCAACGAGCAGGTCACCACCATGCAAGGGCAGGTGCAGGCCCATTTTGGTCGGCACCCGGACGCTGAGATCATCCTGTCCCAACCCGGACTCGGTGTTGTCCTCGGCGCCCGGGTACTCGCCGAGTTCGGCGACGACCACGACCGCTACACCTCAGCCAAGGCCCGCAAGAACTACGCCGCGACCAGCCCGATCACCCGCGCGTCCGGCAAGAAACGCACCGTCACGGCCCGCTTCGTCCACAACGACCGGCTCATCGACGCCCTCATGACCCAAGCGTTCACGTCGCTGCGCGCGTCCCCCGGAGCCCGCGCCTACTACGACCAGCAACGCGCCCGCGGCGTCAGCTACCGCGCCGCGCTACGACAACTCGCCAACCGACTCGTCGGCATCCTCCACGGATGCCTCAAGACCGGCACCACCTACAACGAGACCACCGCCTGGACACATCACCCCAACACCGCCACTGCTTGACACCTAAGCACCTGGGATGTCTTTGCTCTGC
>NZ_JBEZDJ010000075.1:0-1022 GCF_040648275.1 Micromonospora sp. NPDC049171 | reverse complement strand
ACCACCACATCCGGCACCACACCACCAGACACCGGCCACCCACCCACCGACACACCACCCACCACCGGCACACCCACCACCACCGGCACCACCTCAAGCAACGGACTGGCCGATCCGAGCTGCTCGGGGAGCGGGCGCATGACGACGGACTCCGCCGTCAGCACCGGGTGCCCGTTGCCGTCGGCGACCTCGACGGAGAAGACACCCTCCTCGCCGTGGACGAGTCGCGCCCGGAGCGTGGTGGCGCCCGTCGACCGGACGGACACCCGCTGCCACGCGAAGGGCAGTCGAGCACGGCCGGTCATGTCGAGGACCAACGGCTGGAGCGCGGTGTCCAGCAGGGCGGGGTGCAGCACGTAACCGTCGGCCGGGAGGCCAGCGGGGAGGCTCACCTCGGCGTACCACACGTTGTCCTGGCGCCAGGCCGCCTGGAGACCGTCGAACGCGGGGCCGTACTCGTAGCCACGGGCGACGAGGGTCGCGCGTACCTCCGTCAGGTCGAGCGGGGTGGCGTCCACGGGCGGCCAGGGCAGCGGCTCCGGGGTCGTACCGTCGCCGTCGGCGAGCACGCCGGTGGCGTGCCGGGTCCATCCGGTCGCGTCCGCGGCCCGGGAGTGCACGGCGAGGGCGCGGCGGCCGGAGGCATCCGGGGCGCCGGCGGTGACCTGGACCTCGATGGTCCCGGTACCCGGGAAGACGAGCGGCGCCTCGAGCATCAACTCCTCGACCAGGGCGCAGCCGACCTCGTCGGCCGCCCGCACGGCCAGCTCGACGAAGGCGGTGCCGGGCAGCAGGACCGCCCCGGCAACCCGGTGGTCGGCGATCCACGGCAGACGACCGGTGGAGAGCCGACCGGTGAAGACCACTCCGTCGGAGTCGGCGAGCCGGGTGGGAGCTTCGAGCATCCCCTGCCCGGTCCAGGTGCCGTCGAGCCAGTAGCGGTGGCGTTGGAACGCATACGTCGGCAACTCCACCCGCGGCGCCGACGGGAACATCACCGACCAATCCGGCGACACCCCATG
>NZ_JBEZDJ010000074.1:0-1025 GCF_040648275.1 Micromonospora sp. NPDC049171 | reverse complement strand
AACGCCTCCCAATCAACCGCCACACCCCGCACCGCCAACCCCGCCACCGCCGCCGACAACGCCCCCACCTCACCACGACCCGCCCGCAAAAACGGCACCACCGTCGCCTCCGGCAACGCCTCCCGCACCAACCCCGACAACACCGCATCCGGACCCAACTCCAAAAACGCCGTCACACCCTCAGCCGCCAAAGCCCGCACACCATCATAAAAACGAACCGGCAACCGAACCTGCCGCACCCAATACTCAGCAGAACCCAACTCCCCCGACGCCACCAACCCCGACACATTCGACACCACCGGCACCCGCGCAGAACCAAACTCCAAACCCTCCACCACAGCCCGAAACTCATCCAACATCGGCTCCATCCGATGCGAATGAAAAGCATGACCAACACCCAACCGCCGCACCTTCCGACCCACCCCACCCCAATACGCCGCCACCTGGGCAACCGCATCCTCATCACCCGACACCACCACCGACGACACCCCATTAACCGCCGCCAACCCCACCCGACCCGACAACAACGGCACCACCTCCTCCTCCGAAGCCCGCACCGCCACCATCGCCCCACCAACCGGCAACGCCTCCATCAACCGACCCCGAGCAGCCACCAACACACACGCATCCGACAACGACAACACCCCAGCCACATGAGCCGCCACAATCTCACCAACCGAATGACCCAACACAAACGACGGCCGCACCCCACAACACTCCACCAACCGAAACAACGCCACCTCCAACGCAAAAAGACCCGCCTGCGCAAAAACCGTCCGACCCAACAACCCCGCATCCCCACCAAACACCACCTCCTTCACCGACACCCCCAAACGCCCATCCAACTCCCCACACACCTCATCAAACGCAGCAGCAAAAACCGACGACACCCCATACAACTCACGACCCATACCCAACCGCTGCGAACCCTGACCCGTAAACACAAACGCCACACCACCCTGCTCCACCGCCAACCCACCCACCACACCCGACACCACCTGACCCGACGCCACCGCCCGCAGGCC
>NZ_JBEZDJ010000073.1:0-1076 GCF_040648275.1 Micromonospora sp. NPDC049171 | reverse complement strand
GCGGCGTCGAGCATGGCCAGGGCATCCGCAGTCTCCAACACCGCCAGACCCGACCGCGACAACCGCGCCAAATCCCGCTGCGACAACCCCCGCGTCATCCCCGACACCTCACCCCACAACCCCCACGCCACCGACACCCCCGGCAAACCCACCGCCCGACGCGCCCGCACCACCGCATCCAACCCCGCATTCGCCGCCGCATACGCACCCTGACCCGCAGTCCCCAACACCCCCGCCACCGACGAGAACACCACAAACGCCGACAACCCCCGATCCCGCGTCAACTCATCCAACACCTGCGCACCCACCACCTTCGGACCCCACACCAACGCCAACCGCTCCGCCGACAACCCCTGCACCACACCGTCATCCAAAACCCCCGCCGCATGCACCACCCCCGACACCCCAAACCGCGACAACAACTCACCCACCACCACCCGATCCGTCACATCACCCGCCACCACCACCACCCGATCCGCACCCAACTCCGCCACCAACTCCGCCACCCGACCAACCACCACACCCCCACGCGACACCAACACCACCCGCGACACCCCACACGACACCACCAAATGCCGCGCCACCACCACACCCAACGCACCCGTACCACCCGACACCAACACACAATCCCCCCACACCGAACCACCCACCGACGCCTCAACCCCCACCCGCCGCACAGCCCGCAACCGCGGCACACACACCCGCCCACCACGCACCCAAAACTCCGACTCACCCAACCCCACCAAACCCCCCACCAACGAACCCACATCCACCCCACCCTCATCACCATCAACATCCACCAACACAAACCGACCCGGATGCTCCGACACCGCCGACCGCACCAAACCCGCCACCGCACCCTGACCCGCCACCACATCCGCACCCCGCGTCACCACCACCAACCGCGAACCCACAAACCGCGAATCACCCAACCACTCCCCCAACACCCCCAACACCCCCACCACATCAACCCCCCACACCACCACCACATCCGGCACCACACCACCAGACACCGGCCACCCACCCACCGACACACCACCCACCACCGGCACACCCACCACCACCGGCACCACCTC
>NZ_JBEZDJ010000072.1:0-1082 GCF_040648275.1 Micromonospora sp. NPDC049171 | reverse complement strand
CATGGGGTGTCGCCGGATTGGTCGGTGATGTTCCCGTCGGCGCCGCGGGTGGAGTTGCCGACGTATGCGTTCCAACGCCACCGCTACTGGCTCGAGGCGGGAGCCCCCGCCGCCACCGACGCGGCCGGATTCGGCCTCACGTCGACCGAACACCCGATGCTCGGCGCCGCGGTCGCCCTTCCGGACTCCGGCGGGTTGCTCTACACGTCGCGTCTCTCGTTGGCGACCCATGCGTGGCTGGCCGACCACGCCGTCGGCGGGAATGTCCTCCTCCCCGGCGCGGCCCTCGTCGAACTGGCGATCCGCGCGGGCGACGACGTCGGCTGCGGGCTGCTCGCCGACCTCACCCTGGAGGCGCCGCTCGTCGTACCGGCCACTGGCGGCGTGCGCATGCGGGTCACCGTGGGCGAGGCGGACAACTCCGGCGCCCGCCGGGTCGCCGTCTACTCGGTGGAGGAACAGACGTCCGGCGAGGCCGCGTCGACCCTGCACGCCAGCGGCACCCTGCGCCCGGTTGCCCCGGCGGACTCCGTCGTCACGCGGCAGTGGTCGCCGGCCGACTCCGACGAACTCGACGTCACCGACCTGTACGACCGGTTGGCCGGCGTCGGGCTCGACTACGGCCCGGCCTTCCGGGGCGTACGGCGGGCCTGGCGGGACGGCGCGGACGTCCTGGCCGAGGTCGTGCTCGCCGACGAGGCGTCCGGGGAGGGCTACGGCATCCACCCCGCGCTGCTCGACGCGGCGCTGCACGCCGCTGCGTTCACCACGGACGTCACCGAGCCGAAGGTGCCGTTCGCCTGGTCCGAGGTGACGCTGCACGCCACCGGTGCGACCACCGTCCGGGTCCGGCTGTCGCCGGCCGGCACGGACACCCTCGCCATCGAGGTGACCGACGCGGATGGGCACCCGGTGCTCACCGCCGGTGAGCTCGTCCTGCGGCCCGTGCCGCAGCCGTCGTCCGCCGCGGGTAGCACGCCGTTGTTCGAGGTGGTGCCGGTGGTGGTGGGTGTGCCGGTGGTGGGTGGTGTGTCGGTGGGTGGGTGGCCGGTGTCTGGTGGTGTGGTGCCGGATGTGGTGGT
>NZ_JBEZDJ010000071.1:0-1119 GCF_040648275.1 Micromonospora sp. NPDC049171 | reverse complement strand
CCTGGAGCATCGTGCGGTGGTGTTGGCGGGTGGTCGTGGGGGTTTGTTGCGGGGTTTGGGTGTGGTGGCGTCGGGTGGTTCGGGGTCGGGTGTGGTGTCGGGTGTGGCGGGTGTGGGGTCGCGGTGGGCGATGGTGTTTACGGGTCAGGGTTCGCAGCGGGTGGGGATGGGTTTGGAGTTGGTGGGTGCGTTTCCGGTTTTTGCGCGGGTGTTTGGTGAGGTGGTGGCGGCGTTTGATGGGTTGTTGCCGGGGTCGTTGGGTGCGGTGATTGCGGGTGATGTGGAGGGGTTGGATCGGACGGGGTTTACGCAGCCGGCGTTGTTTGCGGTTGAGGTGGCGTTGTTTCGGTTGTTGGAGTCGTGGGGGTTGCGGCCGGATTTTGTGGTGGGGCATTCGATTGGTGAGGTGGCGGCGGCGCATGTGGCGGGGGTGTTGTCGTTGGGTGATGCGGTGGTGTTGGTGGCGGCTCGTGCGGGGTTGATGGAGGGGTTGCCGGGGGGTGGGTTGATGGTGTCGGTGCGGGCGTCGGTGGATGAGGTGGTGCCGTTTTTGGTGGGGGGTGTGGATGTTGCGGCGGTGAATGGGCCGGAGTCGGTGGTGATTTCTGGTGATGAGGCTGCGGTGTTGGCGGTGGCGCGGGGGTGTGGTGCGCGGTGGCGTCGGGTGCGGGCGTCGCATGCGTTTCATTCGTCGTTGATGGATCCGATGTTGGTGGGTTTTGGTGAGGTGTTGGGGGGGTTGGAGTTTCGGGCGCCGGTGATTCCGTTGGTGTCGACGGTGTCGGGGCGGTTGGCGGGTGGGGAGGTGTGTGAGCCGGGGTATTGGGTGCGGCAGGTGCGGGAGACGGTGCGGTTTGGTGATGCGGTGTCGTGGTTGGTGGATGAGGGTGTGTCGGCGTTTGTGGAGGTGGGTCCGGATGGGGTGTTGTCGTCGTTGGTGTCGGCGGCGGTGTCGGTGCCGGTGTTGCGTCGGGGTCGTTCTGAGGTGGGGTCGTTGTTGGCGGCGGTGGGGGCGTTGCATGTGCATGGGGTGTCGCCGGATTGGTCGGTGATGTTCCCGTCGGCGCCGCGGGTGGAGTTGCCGACGTATGCGTTCCAACGCCACCGCTACTGGCTCGA
>NZ_JBEZDJ010000070.1:0-1149 GCF_040648275.1 Micromonospora sp. NPDC049171 | reverse complement strand
GGTGGTTTCTAGGCTTCAGTGCAACTGATCTTGGTTGTGGTGGAGGTGCTGGTGGCGAGGCCGGGTGTGGTGACGTTCGGGCATCGGCAGGTGTTGGAGCACTTGTGGGGGTCGGGTCGGACGATCTCGCAGATCGCGGGGTTGCTCGGGGTGTCGGTGGGCACGGTGTCGCGGGAGGTGGCGCGGAACAACAGTGCGCGGCATGGGACGAAGAATCCGCTGGGGCGGTCGTTGCCGTCGGGGCGGGCTCGGGCTCCGTATCGGTGGGGGTATCAGGCGCAGTGGGCGCAGCGGCGGGCGGACGCGGCGCGTCGGCGGTCGAAGGTGTCGAAGTTGGGCCCGGGGATGCGGCTGCGGCGGGTGGTGGCGGGGAAACTGGCGCGTAGGTGGTCTCCGAAGCAGATCGCCGCGTGGTTGCGGGCCACGTTCGCTGACCGGCCGGAGTTGCAGGTGTCGCACGAAACGATCTACCAGGCGATCTATGTGCAGTCGCGGGGCAGCCTGCGCGAGGAACTGACTCGGCAGGTTGCCCTGCGCTCAGGACGGGCTGATCGGCGGTCCCAGTCGCGGATGGCGGCAGCGGATCGGGGTCGCCGTCCCTGGATCGGGGACCTGCACATCAGCGCTCGTCCCGCCGAGGCCACCGACCGGGCCGTGCCTGGGCACTGGGAGGGTGACCTGGTCATCGGCAAGGCAGGCCGAACGGCGATCGTGACTCTGGTGGAGCGCGCCACCCGATACGTCATGCTCGGCGCGTTGCCCAACGGCCGAGACACCGACTCCGTCATCAGTGTCCTGACCACCCTGGCCGGGAGGCTACCGGCGCATCTTCGCCGCTCCCTGACCTGGGACCAGGGCAGCGAACTAGCCGCTCACGCCCGCTTCACCGTCGCCACCGGATGCCCGGTCTACTTCTGCGACCCCCACAGCCCCTGGCAACGCGGCAGCAACGAGAACACCAACGGTCTGCTACGCCAGTACTTCCCCAAAGGCAGCTACGACTTCCGCACCATCGACCAAGCAGGCCTCGACGAAGTCGCCCACGAACTCAACACCCGCCCCCGCCAGACGCTCGACTGGGCAACCCCAGCCGAACGCCTGGACCACCTCATCGCTACCTAACGATTGCACTCACCCCTTGACCCCAAG
>NZ_JBEZDJ010000069.1:0-1324 GCF_040648275.1 Micromonospora sp. NPDC049171 | reverse complement strand
GTCCTCTCCGGGGTTCAGCGCCGGAGGCGCTGGACCCCGGAGGAAAAGGTCCGGATCGTCGAGGAGACGTATCTGCCGGGCATGAACGTGTCGCTGGTAGCCCGGCAGCATGGCATCAGTGGCAGCCAGATCTTCACCTGGCGCAGGCTGGTTGCGCAGGGTGCGCTGACTGCCGCCGGTGCCGGCGAGGAGGTGGTGCCCGCCTCCGAGTACCGGTCGCTGCAGAACCAGGTCGCCGAGCTGCAGCGCCTGCTGGGCAAGAAGACTATGGAAGCCGAGATACTGCGGGAGGCCGTCTCCCGGGCCGCAGGCCCAAAAAAACTCCTCTTGCGCTCGATCTCGTTGCCAGGGGACGACCGGTGAGCGCGGTGGCCGAGGCGTTGGGCGTCAGCCGCCAGCACCTGTCAGCCATGCACAACCGGTCGCCTACACGTCGGCGAGGTCGACCGCCTCTACCGGATACCGACTTGGTCAGCGACATCCGGGCGCTGATCGCCGATCTGCCCACCTACGGTTATCGCCGGGTCCACGCCCTTCTGCGCCGCCAGGCTGCCAGGATCGGGCGCACAGCGCCCAATCCCAAGCGGGTCTACCGGGTCATGAAGGTGCACGGGCTGCTGCTTCAGCGCCACAACGGCAGCCGGGAGGAGCGGCGCCATGATGGTCGCGTTGCCGTCGATCGGCGCAACACCCGCTGGTGCTCTGACGCCTTGGAGATCGCTTGCGACAATGGCGAAAAGGTGCGCGTCGCCTTTGCACTCGACTGCTGTGACCGCGAGGCCATGGGGCACGTTGCTACCACCGGCGGCATCACCGCCGAGGACATCCGTGATCTGATGGTCGCCACTGTCGAGCATCGCTTTGGCCCGGTGAACCGCTTGGCCTCGCCCATTGAATGGCTCAGCGATAACGGCAGCCCTTACGTTGCTCACGATACTCGCCGCTTCGCGCGCGACATCGGCCTCGTACCCCGCACCACGCCGGTCAGCTCTCCGCAATCGAACGGCATGGCCGAAGCTTTCGTGCGCACCCTCAAGCGCGACTACGTCCGTGTAAACCCGACGCCCGATGCACGCACTGTCATCGAGCAACTGCCCCGCTGGCTAACCCACTACAATGAGGTCCATCCGCACAAGGCGCTAGGCTACCGATCACCCCGCGAGTACATCACCCAAACCCGCGAGGCCTCGTCAGGCAATTAGGGGGCAACGACAGCGGAGAACAGGCTCTCACGGTACCGGCGCGGTTGCAGGTAGGCCTCTGTCCTGTGCGCGGGGGTAGGGTGAAATGTCGGCTATGCGCCCTCATCTCGGACGTTTGGCGG
>NZ_JBEZDJ010000068.1:0-1386 GCF_040648275.1 Micromonospora sp. NPDC049171 | reverse complement strand
GCACACGCGGGATTTGAGGCTCTGTTGCAAACATTGGTGACGGCCGGGCAGCGTCACCCCGTCTGGGGATCAGGCAGCATTGGCAAAATGCTGATTGAGCACGTCCATGGCCTCGGTCATGACCGAGGGGCCAATGCCAAATGCTCTTTCGATCAGACGCACCTCTCCCCTGATCCCTGGCTGCAGGCACCATGCCCGGGCTTGCCCTTTGCGCAGGGCGCGCATGACCTCGAAGCCCTTGATCGTGGCGTAGGCTGTCGGCATCGATTTGAAACCACGCACGGGCTTGATCAACAATTTGAGCTTGCCATGGTCGGCCTCGAGCACGTTGTTCAGGTATTTTACCTGCCGGTGTTCGGTTTCCAGGGCGAGCTTCCCTTCTCGTTTCAACTCGGCGATTGCGACGCCGTAGCTGGGGGCCTTGTCGGTGTTGAGTTTCGTTGGCTTCTCCCAGCCCTTCAGCCCGCGAAGGGCCTTTCCCAGAAAGCGCTTCGCGGCTTTGGCGCTGCGGGTCGACGAGAGGAAGAAGTCGATCGTGTCGCCCCTTTTGTCGACCGCCCGGTACAGGTAGGTCCATTTGCCCCGAACCTTGACGTAGGTCTCATCCAGACGCCAGCTCGGATCAAAGCCTCGCCGCCAGAACCAGCGCAACCGCTTCTCCATCTCCGGCGCATAGCGCTGCACCCAGCGATAGATGGTCGTGTGATCGACATCGATGCCACGTTCCGCCAGCATTTCCTCGAGATCGCGGTAGCTGATGCCGTACCGGCAGTACCAGCGGACCGCCCATAGGATGACCTCGCCGGTAAAATGCCGCCCTTTGAAATCGTCCATCACAACCGACCTTACCAATCCAAGGGCCCAACCTTGGCAACCGCATCAGAGTTTGCAACAGAGCCCCTTGCCGGATGTCATCCGAATGCCTCCCGAAAAACTATGTGCCTCAGCCGAACGGCGCGACGCCGCTCAGCACGCGGATGCCATGCGGGAATGGCGTGTTGGGAGCTTGCGGCTGCCCGTGAACCTCCACCGCCATCGACGCTTGTCCTAGCGATAGCAGCAGGCAGAAAAGCGTCGCGTTCTCGCCTTCGATCGCATCCAGCGGAAAAGGTTTGAGATAATCGAGTATCGCTGGCGCGCGCTCGACCATGACGTCGTAAAGGAGCATGATGTCTTCCATCGAAGCTTCGCAGCGCGCCTTGGTGCGCGCCTCGATGGTTCGCCCCGCCCAACGGTCCACCAGCGGCTCGAGATCCTTGAACCCGGCGGGCAGGGTGGTCGCGATCTTCGCGTCGGTCATGCCAGCGCCTCCCGCACGGTGCTCGCCTTCACCCATTTATCGAGGGTTGAATGGAGATGGCGAATGGCGACCTCATTTTCCTGCAG
>NZ_JBEZDJ010000067.1:0-1443 GCF_040648275.1 Micromonospora sp. NPDC049171 | reverse complement strand
GCCCTAGTAGTGCTTTGTTAGGTTCTGTGGCGTTTGTTGCGGTGTAAGGGTTTCACGGGTTGGTGGCAGGTGAGGCAGGCGCCGGTCCAGGTCGCGAGGAGCCTTTGCAGCTCGCGGAGGACCGTGTAGAGGGTCAGGCCGGCGCAGCCGCTTTTGGGTCCAGGCGCAGTTCGGTGATGAACAGGTGCGCGGCGGTGACGAGGGTGACGTGGCGGTGCCAGCCGATGAAGGAGCGGCCTTCGAAGTGGTCCAGGCCGAGGCCGGTCTTCAGTTCGCGGTAGTCGTGTTCGATGCGCCAGCGGATCTTGCCGTAGCGGATCAGGTCGGCGTGGCTGGTGGCGGCGGGCAGGCTGGACAGCCAGTACTTGACCGGCTCAGGCCGGTCGTCGGGCCACTGGGCGATCAGCCACCGCTGCGGCAGGGTGCCGTCGGTGTCGCGGGCGACGCGGTGCCCGGCCGGACGTACCCGCAGGAAGATGAACTGCGAACTCATCGTGCCCTTCGAGCCTTCCCGCCAGGTGATCGTCTCGACGGTGGCGCGTCCGGCGGCGCGAATGTGCTCGACCAGGCTGACCGCGGTCTTCGGGTAGCGCGGCTCGGTGCGCGTTGGTGGGCGACCCCGCCCGGACCAGACCCGCGCCTCCGGCTGCACGTCTGAGGTGTGGGCGAGGGCGTCGCCTTTGACCTGCATGATGTAGTCGATTGACCGCTCGTCCAGAGCGCTGCGGAACTGGCTGTTGTCGCCGTAGCCGGCGTCAGCGGCCAGCAACGGCGGGCGTAAGCCGTGCTCGGCCAGCTCATCGAGCATCTCCACCACCATCGACCACTTCGGCCGGTGATGCTCATCAGGAGGTATCGCGCACCGAGCCCGGCGAGCGACCACATCGAGGCGGTCAGCCTCGTCAACAGCCTGGTCGTCCCACGACGTCGGCAAGAACAGCCGCCAATCCAGCGGGCACGACGCGGTGTCGGTGACCGCGTGAACACTCACCCCGATCTGGCAGTTCGCCACCTTGCCCAACGTCCCCGAGTACTGCCTGGCCACACCCGGCGAGCCCTTACCGTCCTTCGGGAAACCGGTGTCATCGACCACCCACGCCACCGGCCCGACCACATCCACCGCCCGACGGGCCAGCCGCATCCGCACCGCCGTGGTGTCCCAGGTCGAGGTCGTCACGAACTGCTGCAACCCCTGATGATCCACCCCAAGCCGATCCGCCATCGGCTGCATCGACTTACGCCGCCCGTCCAGCAACAGCCCCCGCAGATACGTCTCACCCTTGGTCCGCTGATCTGAGCGCACCAAAGGGGTGAACACGTCTGCGCCGAACGCCTCAAGCCGTTGCCGCACAACCGAAAGCTCATCAGGGGGCACCGCCACATCGAACTACCCAGACCGCCCCGACGACCCCACGACACGCCGACCTAACAAAGCACTACTAG
>NZ_JBEZDJ010000066.1:0-2050 GCF_040648275.1 Micromonospora sp. NPDC049171 | reverse complement strand
CGGCGGACGAGCGAGAAGGTGCCGCGGCATAATCACTAGCCCAAATTCCTCTCCCAGCTTGCTGGGGGAGGAATTGCTCCAGCCGCGCCGGTGGCGCAGAACACCGCCATGCACCCGCTCGACAATCCCGCCTGGTCCGCGCTCAGTTCCCGGCAGCAGCATCTCGCGCGCGGCGCGGGGCTCGCCCGGCGCTATGACGGCGACTATGCGACTTTCGCCACCGCGGTGAACCACAGCGACGAGCCGCTGGCGGCGCTCGGTGCGCTGGTTGCCCGCACCGGCCCGGCGATCGTGCTGGAGAAGGACCCGCTGCCCCCCGTCCCGGACGCGATCGCCCAGAAGCACCGCATGGGCGTGCAGATGGTCGCGGAGCATCCCGCGCCCGCCGATCCCGATTTCGCCTTTCTCGAGCTGGGCGATGCCGACGCGGCGGAGATGCTGGCGCTCGCCACGCTCACCGAGCCCGGGCCCTTCTTCGCTCGCACCCACCAACTCGGCCAGTTCATCGGCATCCGGCACGAAGGGCGGCTGATCGCGATGGCGGGCGAGCGGATGAAGCCGTTCGAATTCACCGAAGTCAGCGGCGTGTGCACCCATCCCGATTTTCGCGGCCTTGGCCTTGCCGGCAAGCTGATGCGCGTGGTCGCAGCCCGGATCGTGGCGCGCGGGGAGATACCCTTCCTGCATGCCTATGCGGACAATGCGTCCGCCATCGGCCTGTACGAGCGCCTCGGCTATCGCCACCGCATCGACGTGAACGTGACGGTGCTGGGGCCGGCCTGATATTCCGAGCGGCACCTTCTTCCCTCTCCCCGAGAGGGAGAGGGCTAGGTTGAGAACCTATATATCTGTTTGAGTTATTGTCGTAATATGTGTGGTAGATGAGTTTGGCGGAGGGGATGGATGTCACGTCATCTGTTTTGGCTGTCGGATGAGGCCTGGGCGGCGATTGAGCCCCATCTTCCTCGCGGCCGGCCAGGCAAGCCTCGAGTAGATGATCGCACGGTGATTTCGGGCATCCTGCATGTGCTCAAGACCGGCTGCCGCTGGCGCGACGTGCCTGCGGCTTATGGCCCGCCGACGACGATCTACAACCGGTACAACCGCTGGGCGGGGCACGGTATCTGGCAGCGGCTGTTCGAGAAGATCGCCGCATCGGGAGCGGTGCCCGATGAGCTGTCGATCGACAGCAGCCATGTGAAGGCGCATCGCTCGGCAGCGGGCTCAAAAAGGGGGAGTGGGAAGAAGCGATCGGCCGCTCGCGCGGTGGCAGGACCTGCAAGATCCATTGCCTGGCCGACGATCGCGGCAGACCGGTCGCCTTCACGCTGACGCCGGGCAACATTGCCGATATCAGTGTCGCGATACCGCTGCTCAGCCGCGCAACGCCAGCCAGGCGCCTGCTCGCCGACAAGGCCTATGATGCCGACAGTCTGCGCAACTGGCTCAGGCAACGACGCATCAAGGCCGTCATCCCCTCCACCGCCTCGCGACGCAAACCCTACCCTCTCGACAAGCGCATCTATCGCCGCAGGAACGCCATCGAGCGCCTATTCTGTCACCTCAAGAACTGGCGACGCATCGCTACCAGATACGACCGGCATGCCACAAACTACCTCGCTGCCATCGCTCTCGTAGCCCTTATCACCGCGTGGCTTAAATGAGTCCCCAACCTAGCCGCGCCGCTCGCGGAAGAAATCGCGCAGGATCTCGCCTGCCTCGGCCTCGCCGATGCCGGGATAGATTTCGGGGCGGTGATGGCAGGTCGGCTGGGCGAAGAAGCGCGGGCCATGCTCCACCGCGCCGCCCTTGGGATCGCCCGCGCCGTAATAGACGCGCGCGATCCGGGCATGCGCGATCGCACCCGCGCACATCGCGCAGGGCTCGAGCGTGACCCACAGGTCGCAATCCTCCAGCCGCTCGCGCCCCAGTTGCTCGGCCGCCGCGCGAATCACCCGCATCTCGGCATGGGCGGTGGGATCGTGGAGCGTGCGCGGGGCATTGGCCGCGGCGGCGATCACCTTGCCATCATGCACCAGCGCCGCGCCGA
>NZ_JBEZDJ010000065.1:0-2110 GCF_040648275.1 Micromonospora sp. NPDC049171 | reverse complement strand
ACGCGGGGGTTGTCGCAGCGGGATTTGGCGCGGTTGTCGCGGTCGGGTCTGGCGGTGTTGGAGACTGCGGATGCCCTGGCCATGCTCGACGCCGCCGTGGCCGGTCCGGGCGGTGTCTTCGTCGGTGCCCGTGTCGACCCCGCCGCGCTACGGGATCGGGAGGTCCCGCCGATCCTGCGCGACCTGGTTCGTACGCCGGTGCGCCGCGCCGTCAGCACGGCCACCTCCACCGGCGCGACCGACGTCGGTCAGTTCGCCGGGCTGTCGGCCGACGAGTTGGCGGAGACGGTGCTGCGGCTCGTCCGCGAGCAGGTGGCCGACGTGCTCGGCCACGAGGACGGGCACGCCGTCGACGTCACGAAGGCGTTCCAGGACCTCGGCTTCGACTCGCTCACGGCCGTCGAGCTGCGCAACAAGCTCAACGGCGCGCTGGAGCTGCGACTCCCGGCGACGCTGATCTTCGACTACCCGACGCCGGTGGCGCTCGCCGACTTCCTGCTGACGGAACTCTCCGGCCAGGACCGGCCGGAGGCGGGGCCGGCGCTGCCCGCCACCCGCACCGACGAGCCCATCGCGATCGTGGGCATGAGCTGCCGCTACCCGGGTGGGATCAGCTCCCCGGAGGAGTTGTGGCAGCTGCTGGCCGAGGGCCGCGAGGGCATCACCCCCTTCCCGGAGGACCGGGGCTGGGACCTGGCCAACCTCTTCGACGACGACCCCGGAAGCCACGGCCACAGCTACGCGCGGTCGGGCGGGTTCCTGCACGAAGCCGGCTGGTTCGACGCTGACTTCTTCGGCATCTCCCCCCGGGAGGCGCTGGCGATCGACCCGCAGCAGCGACTGCTGCTGGAGGCCAGCTGGGAGGCGGTCGAGCGGGCCGGCCTCGACCCGGCGGCGCTGCGCGGCAGCCAGACCGGCGTCTTCGTCGGCGTGATGTACGGCGACTACGGCTCCCGCGTTCGGCAGGTGCCTCGCGACGTGGAGGGTTACCTCGGCAACGGCAGCGCGGCGAGTGTCGCCTCCGGCCGGGTGTCCTACACGTTCGGGTTCGAGGGCCCAGCTGTCACCGTCGACACCGCCTGCTCGTCCTCGCTGGTGGCGATCCACCTCGCGGCGCAGGCGCTGCGCCGCGGCGAGTGCTCGCTGGCGCTGGCCGGCGGCGTGACCGTGATGCCGACGCCACAGGTCTTCGTCGAGTTCAGCCGCCAGCGCGGGCTGGCCGCCGACGGTCGCTGCAAGTCCTTCGCCGCCGCCGCTGACGGCACCAGTTGGGGCGAGGGCGTCGGCATCCTGATGTTGGAGCGGTTGTCGGACGCGCGGCGTAACGGGCATCAGGTTCTGGCGGTGGTGCGGGGTTCGGCGGTGAATCAGGATGGTGCGTCGAACGGGTTGACGGCGCCGAATGGTCCGGCGCAGCAGCGGGTGATTCGGGCCGCGTTGGCGGACGCGGGTTTGTCGGCGTCGGATGTGGACGCGGTGGAGGCGCACGGTACGGGGACCCGGTTGGGTGATCCGATCGAGGCGCAGGCGCTGCTCGCGACGTACGGGCAGGACCGGGAACGGCCGCTGTTGCTCGGTTCGTTGAAGTCGAACATCGGGCACACGCAGGCGGCTGCCGGCGTGGGTGGTGTAATCAAGATGGTGCAGGCGATGCGCCACGGGGTGCTGCCCCGCACCCTGCACGTGGACGAGCCCACGCCACAGGTGGACTGGTCGGCGGGAGCCGTCGAACTGCTCACCGAAGAGGTGCCGTGGCCCGAGGCGGGCCGGCCCCGCCGCGCCGGCGTGTCCTCGTTCGGGGTCAGCGGCACCAACACGCACGTCGTCCTGGAGCAGGCGCCGGAGCCGGAGCCGGTCGCCGCCGCCGAGTGGCCCGACACCGTCCCGGTGGTGCTCTCCGCCCGAAACCCCGCCGCGCTGGCCGACCAGGCCGCCCGCCTGCGGTCCTTCGTGGAGTCGCGTCCCGACCTGTCCCTCACCGACCTCGCCGGTGCAGCCGCCCGCTACCGGGCGACCCTGGAGCATCGTGCGGTGGTGTTGGCGGGTGGTCGTGGGGGTTTGTTGCGGGGTTTGGGTGTGGTGGCGTCGGGTGGTTCGGGGTCGGGTGTGG
>NZ_JBEZDJ010000064.1:0-3375 GCF_040648275.1 Micromonospora sp. NPDC049171 | reverse complement strand
CGCCACCAACGACGACGAACACGCCGTATCCACCGTCACCGCAGGACCCTCAAAACCAAACGTGTACGCCACCCGCCCCGAAGCGACACTGCCGGCGCTGCCGTTTCCCAGATAGCCCTCGAAGCCTTCCGGCACGGACGGGAAACGGCTCGCGTAATCGTGGTACATGACTCCGGCGAACACACCGGTACGGCTGCCCCGCAGCGACGTCGGATCGATGCCGGCCCGCTCGACCGCCTCCCAGGACGTCTCCAGCAGCAGCCGCTGCTGCGGGTCCATCGCGAGTGCCTCGCGGGGCGACAGACCGAAGAAGGCGGGATCGAATTCGGCGGCCTCGTGCAGGAAACCGCCTTCCCTGGCGTAGCTGGTACCGGCGTGGTCCGGGTCCGGGTCGTAGAGGCCGTCGAGATCCCATCCCCGGTCCACGGGGAACCCGGAGACCGCGTCGCCCGCGCTGGCCACCAGATCCCACAGGTCCTGCGGGTCGCCGACCCCACCCGGATACCGGCAGGCCATGCCGACGATCGCGATCGGTTCGTCCACCCGCTGCGTCACCGGCGCCACCGCTTCGGTGGCGGTCACCCCACTGAACTCGGCGGCGAGATGGGCGACCAGCTCCGCCGGGGTCGGGTAGTCGAACAGCAGGGTGGTCCGCAGGGGCAGCCCGGTGGCTGTCTTCAGGCGGTTGCGCAGCTCCACGGCCATCAGGGAGTCGAATCCGAGCGCCCGGAAGGCCTGGTCGGCGGCGACAGCGTCGGGTGCGTCGAGACCGAGCACCGAGGCGGCGTGCGTGCGGACGAGGTCGAACAGGATCCGTTCGCGTTCGGCAGGTGTCGCGGTGGCCATCTCGCGCTGCAGGCCGGACGACGTGCCGGGGCGCCCCGGGCCGCGCCGCGCCGTCCGACGGGCGGCCGGCCTGCGCAGCAGGACGGGCAGGGTCGCGCCGGGCTCGCGCAGGGGGCCGGTCTGCCAGTGGACCGCCGCGAGCACCGGCTCGTCGGCGTCCAGGGCCGCGTCGAACAGGGCCAGCCCGGCGTCGTCGGTGAGCGCGGCCATGCCCGAGCGCGCCAGGCGTACGGTGCCCGCGTGGTCGAGTGAACCCGCCATGCCGTGCTCCTGGCTCCACGGGCCCCAGGCGAGCGAGACGGCGGGCAGTCCCTCCGTGTGCCGGTGGTGGGCCAGGGCGTCCAGGAACGTGTTCGCCGCCGCGTAGTTGCCCTGCCCGGGGTTGCCGACCAGCCCGGCGATCGACGAGAACAAGACGAAGAAACGCAGGTCGAGGTCGCGGGTCAACTCGTGAAGGTGCCAGGCGGCGTCGGCCTTGGGCCGCAGGACGGCCGAGACCCGCTCAGGGGTCAACGACTCGACCGTGCCGTCGTCCAGCACACCCGCGACATGGACGACTCCCGTCAGGGGTGCCGGGACGGCCGCGAGCATTCGCGCCACGGCGGAACGGTCGGCCACGTCGCACGCCACGACGTCGACCGCGGCTCCCATCGCGGTGAGTTCCGCCTCCACCTCGGCCATGCCCGCCGCGGCCCGACCTCTCCGACCCGCCAGCAGCAGACGCCGTACTCCGTGCTCGGCGACCAGGTGTCTGGCCAGCAGCCGGCCCAGTGCGCCCGTGGCTCCGGTGATCAGAACGGTGCCGTCGGAGGCTCCTCCTCGGATGCCGACTCCGGGGGCCACCCGCACCAACCGCGGGACCGAGATCCGCCCGTCCCGCACCGCGAGTTGGAGCTCGTCCGCCAGGTCGGCGACGGCCGCCAGAGCGCGTACCGATTCGGGCCTGTCGTCCACGTCGGCGAGGACGAACCGTCCCGGATGCTCGGCCTGCGCGGAACGCACGAGTCCCCATACCGCGGCCTGGGCGGGATCGGGGGTCTCGCCCGGCAGGGCGACACCGCCCGTGGTCGTCACCAGCAGGCGGGTACCGGCCATCCGGTCGTCGGCCACCCAGGCCTGGACCACCTCCAGGACCTCACCCACGGTCTCGTGAGCCGCGGTCACGGGGTCTCCCGTGCGGACCCGGCACGGCAGCAGGACGACGTCAGGGGTCGACGCCGCCAGCTCTTCGAGACCTTCGGTGAGCGTCTGGCCGTCCACGTCGAGCACGGGCCACCCGGCCTCCCCGGGTGGCGAGGCGACGGGGATCTCGGACCACTCGACCCGCTGCAGGGACTCCCCGTCCGGGACCGGCGGTGGGATCCGCCCCTCCTCCAGCGGACGCAGGGCGAGCGTTCCGATCGAGACGACCGCGCGGCCCTCGTCGTCGAAGACCTGGAGGGAGTGGGCGTCCGTGCCGGCGGGGACCAGGTGCGCGCGCAACACGGAGGCGCCGGACGCGTGCACCCGGGCCTCGCTCCAGGCGAAGGGCACCGTGGCCCGCTCCGCCGCGCCGGGAGCGCCGAACGCGACGGCGTGCAGCACCGCGTCGAGCAGGGCGGGGTGTACGGCGTAGGAGGAGGACTCCTCGTCCTCGGGCAACCGTGCCTCGGCGAAGACCTCGTCACCTCGCCGCCAGAGCGCTCGCAGGCCCTGGAACACCGGGCCGTAGTCGAACCCGATCCCCGCCAGCCGGTCGTAGAGGTCGTCGACGTCGACCGCTGTCGCGCCGGCCGGCGGCCATGCGGGCGGCACCTCGGGGACCGGGGCACCGCCGGGCGCGAGCACGCCCGAGGCGTGTCGGGTCCACTCCGTGCCGTCGGCAGCGTCCTCGGCCCGGGCGTACACGGTCAGCGCGCGTCGTCCGGCGCTGTCGGCGGCGGCGACGGCGACCTGGACGACCACTGCCTCGTCGGCGGGCAGGACGAGCGGGGCCTCGATGCTGAGGTCCTCCACCCGATCGCACCCGGCCCGGCTCGCGGCCTGCAGCGCGAGTTCCAGGAATGCCGTGCCCGGAAGCACCGCCGCCGCCAGCACCCGGTGGTCGGCCAGCCATGGCTGGGCGTGCAGGGAGAGCCGGCCGGTGAGCAGGAGGCCGTCGGCCTCGGCGAGTTCGGCGGTGGCGCCGAGCAGAGGGTGCCCCGCGGGCCGCAGACCCATGGCCGAAGCCCCGGACGAGGATCCGGTCGGGTCCAGCCAGTAGCGGCGGCGCTGGAACGGGTAGGTCGGCAGCTCGACCGTCCGGGCGCCGAACTGCTGGTAGTAGGAGGCCCAGTCGACGGGTACGCCGTGGACGGCCAGCCGACCCAGCGCCTCGGCCACTGTGCGGTTCTCGGAGGATCGGGATCGCAGCAGCGGCACGACCTCGGTCGTGGCGATCTCCTGCACCAGTGCGGAGAGCACACCATCCGGCCCCAACTCCACGAACGCCGTCACCCCAGCGCCCAACAAAGCCCCGACCCCATCAGAAAAACGAACCGTCTCCCGCAC
>NZ_JBEZDJ010000063.1:0-4860 GCF_040648275.1 Micromonospora sp. NPDC049171 | reverse complement strand
TTTTGTCCCGCCGATGTTCGTCCGATTGTCCTCTGCAGAGGCTTTGCGATTCGAACACAGGGCTTGGGGGCCGGACGCGCGCCATTTCCTTTGGTGCAGCGATCCGATCGGGCCGGCAATATATCATACTCCCCACCAGTATCAAGGGGGTAGGAACCCAGGTCTGGCGTTCGATGTTTCTGGAGGCGTAGGGGAAGGTTCAGGCTCGCTTCGGCCGAAATTTGAGGTGTCAGCGCGGCGCAAGGCACAGGATAGGGTTGAAACTCCCCCCCTGTATAGTATGTGCATATCAACAGTCAGGAAAGCGCGATGCCACATTCACCAGAAGAGAAGAAGCGGGCCATAACACGCCTGCGTCGCATCAAGGGGCAGGCGGAAGCGCTTGAACGCGCGATCGAGGCCGGAACGGATTGCGCCCCTTTGCTCCAACAGATTGTGGCGATGCGGGGCGCCACCAACGGGTTGATGGCAGAAGTGATGGAAGGCCATCTCCGTGAGACCTTCGGCCCCGCCAACGGCGCGCATGGGGAAAATGGAGCCAGCCCATTCGACGACGACATGGAGGGTATAATGCGGATATTGCGAACCTATCTTAAGTAGGTCTTAGAAACCGCAGTACCTGTATATAGATTTATAAGAACAATTTTTTACCGATCGGCAATATAATGACGGTGCGCCCAATTTTCGCGTGGTACGACTTATGGGTTGGTATTTTCATAGATCGCCCTAAGCGGCGTATCTACATTTTTCCAGTTCCATGCTTTGGTATTTTCATTCAGCTTCGCGTGCCACCGGCATCATAACTTGATTGCGGGACTGCAATTTGTGGTTCCACTGGAAAATCGCAACTGGATGAGAACACGTTATGATCGTCAAGAATTTCAGATATCTGATTGCGCTCGATCAGGAAGGCCATTTCGGTAGGGCAGCCAAGAGCTGCAACGTGTCGCAGCCCACGCTTTCCGCCGGCATCAAGCAGCTCGAACAGGACTTGGGTGTGGAGATCGTGCGGCATGGCCGGCGTTATGACGGACTCACATCGGAAGGTGAGACTGTGCTGGCCTGGGCGAAGAAGATCGAGAGCAACTGCGAGGGGTGAGAACACCGGGAATAAAAGGGGCCACGGATCGGCCGGTAGCACCGGATTAAAAATGGGCCAGTCCTGCTAGACCCCTGCTTTTGTGCGGGGGTGGAGGATGAAGAGAGTGGAGCTTTATCAGAAGGTCCGCCGCGCCGTGCTGATTGACGGGATGAGCCGTCGCGCTGCTGCCCGGTATTTTGGGATCAACCGCAAGACCGTAGACAAGATGCTGTGCTTCCCGGAACCGGGGGCGCATGGCCGGAGTGGGCAAACCTACAGCCGCAAGCTGGCGGAATATACCGAGATCATCGACCAGATCCTGGTGGATGACCGCAAGGTGCACAGCAAGCAGCGACACACTGCCGCCCGCATTTTCGAGCGTTTGCGCGATGAGCATGGTTTCACCGGTGGCATCACCATTGTCCGCGATTATGTGGCGGGGGCCAAGCTGCGCAGCCGCGAGGTGTTCATACCCCTGAGCCACAAGCCGGGGCACGCACAGGTAGATTTCGGCGAGGCGGACGGGATCATCGACGGCAAGCTGGTGCGGTTCCACTATTTCTGCATGGATCTGCCGCACAGCGATGCGCCGTTCATCAAGGCCTATCCTGCCGAGGTGGCCGAGGCCTTTTGTGAAGGACATGTGGCCGCCTTCGCCTTCTTTGGCGGCGTCCCGCAGTCGATCCTGTATGATAACACCAAGCTTGCGGTGGCGCAGATCCTGGGCGACGGGACGCGCGAGCGCAGCCGGATGTTCGCCACGCTGCAAAGCCATTACCTGTTTGCGGACAAGTTTGGCCGCCCGGGAAAGGGCAATGACAAAGGCAAGGTTGAGGGGCTGGTCGGCTACTCCCGGCGCCATTTCATGGTGCCAAGGCCGGAGGCGCCCAGCTTTGATGCGCTGAACGCGCGCTTCCTCGAACAATGCGTGGAGCGCAGGCAGGCCATCTTGCGTGGGCATGAGCACAGCATCGGGGACAGGCTGGTGGCTGATCTGACGGCCTTCATGCCACTGCCTACGGTGCCATTTGATCCCTGCCATATGGTGACGGGGCGGGCCTCGTCGATGGCGCTGGTGCGCTATCGCACTAATGATTACTCGGTGCCAACGGCCTATGCCCACCAAGAGGTTGTGATCAAAGGCTATGTCGACCGGGTTTCCATCATCTGCGGCGGGGAGCAGATCGCGGTGCACCCGCGCAGTTATGAGCGTGAGGACTTCATCGCCAACCCGCTGCATTATCTGGCGCTGTTGGAGCAAAAGCCGCGTGCCCTTGATCAGGCGGCGCCGCTCGATGGCTGGGTGCTGGCCGAACCGATGCATCGCATTCGCCGGTTGATGGAGGCCCGCAGTGGCAAGGAAGGACGGCGCGAGTTCATCCAGGTGCTGCGGCTATGCGAGCGCTTTGAGCAACCCTTGGTGGAATGGGCGGTGGCCCGCGCGCTGGAGATGGGGGCGATCAGCTTTGATGCAGTCAAGATGATCGCGCTGGCCCGACTTGAGCAGCGCGTGCCACGCCTCGATCTGCAATTTTACCCGCACTTGCCACGCGCCCATGTTGGGCGCACTGACCCGCGCAGTTATATGGGCCTGCTCTCGCAGTCCGGCACCCTGGCGACAGGAGTGGCGGCATGAGCGATCCCATGATGCCGCTGCCGGCCATCGAGGCAGAACCAACCAGCGTGCCGCCCGCCGTGCTGCTGGCAAACCACCTCAAAGCACTCAAGCTGCCATCCTTCGCGCGCGAATATGAGAAGGTCGCGTTTGAGGCCGCGCAGGATCGGGCCGATTACCCGCGCTATCTGCTGCGCCTGTGCGAACTGGAGCGCATCGACCGTGAACGCCGGATGGTCGAGCGTCGCATCCGCATGGCCAGGTTCCCGCATACCAAGAGTTTTGACACCTTCGACTTTGCAGCCCAGCCATCACTGAACAAGGCGCTGGTGCTGGAACTGGCGCGCGGAGAATGGATCGAGCGGCAGCGCAATGTCATTGCGCTGGGCCCCAGCGGTACCGGCAAGACCCACACCGCCCTCGCGCTGGGACTGGCCGCTTGCCAGAAGGGGCACAGCGTGGCCTTCACCACCGCTGCGGCGCTGGTCCATGACTTGATGGAGGCGCGCGACGAACGGCGACTGCGCAGCCTGCAAAAGCATCTGGCCTCGGTGAAACTGCTGATCCTCGACGAGCTGGGCTATGTGCCCTTCACCGCAGTGGGCGGTGAATTGCTGTTCGAGGTGCTCAGCCAGCGGTATGAACGCGGCAGCACGCTGATCACCAGCAATCTGCCCTTCGATGAATGGACATCGGTGTTCGGGTCCGAGCGCTTGACTGGCGCCCTGCTCGACCGCCTGACCCACCACGTGCACATCCTCGAGATGAATGGTGACAGCTTCCGCCTCACCAGCAGCCGCAAGCGCCAGAAGGACAAGGGGGAGGCAAAATGATCTGACAAAAGGCGGCCATCGGCAGCGGGAAATCGGCTTCCGCTCCGCTACAGCCGCTTCCCCGCTGCCGATGCTGTCCAGCCTCAACCATGGGGCTTTTTATTCAACCCAACTGGCCCCTTTTTAAACCGGTGCCTGGCCCGTTTTTATCCCGGTGTTGACAAGGGGCTGGAGCGCGACCTTTCGGCCCAGAAACGTGGGCTGGAAGGTCAAATTCGCCTGGGCGTGCTGTCGGCCACGTCGATCATGGCATCGATCCTCAGCCTTGCCCTCGCTGAAAGGATGCCGCTCCTCGAACAGTGCATTTGCACAGCGCAAACCTCGTCGCTGACCAAAGCCTTGCTGACGCATGAAATGGACATGGCGCTGGTCTATCTCGAAGACATATCTGAGGAGGACTTTGACACGCACCTTCTCTACCGGGAGCGGATCGTCGTTTTCCAGGCATCCGGCGACCCGCTCCCGCGACAGGTTTCATGGGATCATGTCGCCGAGCTGCCTTTGTGCATCTTGGACTGCGCGCTACCCAAAGCCGCGCGTTCTAGACTCGGGCACCGTGCCGCAAAGTCGATCAGGACCAACAATGTCGATGTTCTCGCTGCCCATATCGCAAGTGGGCGATATGCCACCGTCCTTCCGCAATCTCTCGCAACCTATTTTGCTCGGATTTCCGACATTCGGGCGGTTGAAGTCGCAGGTGAGGGCGCAGATGCCGCTGTTGGATTGGCCATGCCCAGAAATGGGGTGAAATCGACACCCACAGCCGCGCTGTTCGAAATAGTCCGCGCACCCGAGACAATGGCCTCGATAGAGGCCGCTCTGGACCTGTACCGCCAGTTCCAACCCGAAGGGGGCTGACCGTTCATGCCGTGCTATCGCAGCATGAACGGTCGCGCGACCCACTATTCGACGTAGATCATTTTCTTGGTCATCCCGCCGTCGACCACAAGCGTTTGCCCGGTAACAAAGCCGGCGGACGCCAGATATAGCACGGCCTCGGCAATGTCCTGGGGGCGACCGACCCGGCCAACCGGATGCTGCGCCTCGTCCTCGGCGCGCAGATTCGTGTCATTGGTGATCCAACCAGGTGCGATTGTATTGACCCGGATTTTGGCGCCAAGTTGCACCGCCAGCGCCTGCGCGAGTGCCACCATGCCACCTTTCGCAGCGGCATAGGCAAAGTCGATGCCTTGGGACATCAACGCGCGGGTGGAAGCCATCATGACAATCGAACTGCCATCGGTGAGCAGGGGCAATGCCGCTCGCGACATCAGAAAGGCCCCGGTCAGATGGCTGCCAATGGTGCTGTTCCACTGGTCGAGCGAGGTGTC
>NZ_JBEZDJ010000062.1:0-5230 GCF_040648275.1 Micromonospora sp. NPDC049171 | reverse complement strand
GACAACCGCTCCACCAACAACACCCCCACACCCTCCGCCCAACCCGTCCCATCCGCCCCCGCCGAAAACGCCTTACACCGACCATCAACCGCCAACCCCCGCTGACGACTGAACTCCACAAACGTCGCCGGCGTCGACATCACCGTCACCCCACCAGCAAGCGCCAAATCACACTCACCCTGCCGCAACGACTGCACCGCCAAATGCAACGCCACCAACGACGACGAACACGCCGTATCCACCGTCACCGCAGGACCCTCAAAACCAAACGTGTACGCCACCCGCCCCGAAGCGACACTGCCGGAACTACCCGTCCGCAGATATCCCTCGACCTCCTCGGGCACCTGCCTGATCCGCGAGGCGTAGTCGTTGTAGACGACACCCGCGAAGACACCCGTCCGGCTGCCCCGGACCGCGGACGGATCGATCCCGGCGGCTTCGAACGCCTCCCAGGACGTCTCCAGCAGCAGCCGCTGCTGGGGATCGGTCGCCAGCGCCTCACGCGGGGAGAGCCCGAAGAAGGCCGGGTCGAAATCCGCCGCGTCGTAGAGGAAGCCGCCTTCCCGGGCCGAGACCTTGCCGGCGCGGTCCGGGTCCGGGTCGTACAGGTCCTCCGGCCAGCCGCGGTCCGCGGGGAAGCCGCCGATCGCGTCGCGGCCATCGCGGACGAGCTGCCAGAGCTTCTCCGGACTGTTGGCCCCGCCCGGGTAACGGCAGCTCATCCCGATGATCGCGATGGGCTCCCGATCCCCGTCCTCCAGGTCGCGGATCCGCTGGTGGGCCTGGCGCAGGTCGCCGGTGACCCGCCTGAGATAGTCGAGGAGCTTCGCCTCGCTCCGCTCTCCCCCGCCGGACATCGCGTTCACTCCAGCCTCGGTCATCAGATCGCCCCGAACTCGTTGTCGATCATCTGGAACAGCTCGTCCGCGGAGGCGCCGCTCAGGTCGTCGTCCCTTCGGTCCGGCGCGGGCTCCGGTGCGCCGGCCCATTTCGCCAGCAGCGTCTGCAGCCGGGTCGCGACCCAGGCGCGTTGGTCCTCGTCGGGCTCGGCCGTCGCCAGGGCTGCCTCCAGCGCGTCCAGCCCGCCGACCAGCGCCGCCGCCGGCTCGCCGGGTGCGGGCGCGATCTCGTCGGCGATGAACCGGGCGAGGGCGATCGGCGTCGGCCGGTCGAACACGACAGTGGCGGGCAGCTGCGCCCCGGTCGCCGCCACGAGGCGGTTACGCAGGTCCACGGCGGTCAGTGAGTCGAACCCGAGCTCGCGGAAGGCGGCCTCGCGACCCACCTGTTCCGCCGAGGAGTGCCCGAGTGCCACCGCGACCTGGGTCCGGATCAGCCCGAGCAGTGCGTTCTCACGCGCCTCGGCCGACAGGCCCGCCAGCCGTTCGCGCAGCGCCGTGGATTCCTCCGCCGTCCCGGCCGCCCTTCTCGCGGCCCGCCGCGGGCCCGCCTTGACGAGCCCCTGGAGCACCGGCGGTAGCGACCCCTCCCGTGCCCCGGCGCGCAACGCCCGCTCGTTGAGCCGGACCGGGACCAGCACCGGTTCCTCGGACGCCAGCGCGGCGTCGAACAACGCGAGTGCCTCGTCCGGCCCCAGCGGGACGACACCGAGGCGCTCGATGCGCCGGAGGTCACGGTCGTGCAGCCCGGCCGCCATCCCCCCGTCGCCGTCGGGCGCCCACGGGCCCCATCCGAGCGAGACGGCGGGAAGTCCCGCGGCCCTGCGGGTCTGGGCCAGTGCGTCGAGACGGGCATTGGCCGCCGCGTAGCCGGCCTGGCCCGCGGTGCCGACGGTGGCGGCTGCCGACGAGAACAGCACGAACGCCGACAGTGGCAGATGCTCGGTCAGTTCGTGCAGGTGCAGTGCCCCCTCGGCCTTGGCGGCGGCGAGACCGTCGAGCCGGTCCGGCGTCAGTGTCTCGACCACGCCGTCGTCGAGCACTCCCGCGGCATGCACCACGGCGGTGAGCGGGTACTCCGCCGGTATGTCCCCGAGCAGGGCCGCGACGGCCTCGCGATCGGACACGTCACAGGCCGCGATCCTGACCCGGGCACCGAGCGCCTCCAGATCGGCGGTGAGGGCGGCGGCGCCGTCCGCGTCGGGCCCCCCGCGTCCGGCGAGCAGAAGGCTGCGGACGCCGTGCCCGGTCACCAGGTGCCGGGCGATCCGGCCGCCCAGTGCCCCCGTACCGCCGGTGATGATGACGGTGCCGTCGGCCAGCGCTCCCGGCGGCGGAATGGTCAGGACCACCTTGCCGACGTGGCGGCCCTGGCTGACGTGCCGGAACGCCCGCTGCGCGGCGCGTACGTCCCAGGCGGTGGTGGGCAGCGGCGCCAGCACCCCGCGCTCGAACAGCGTCACGAGGTCGGTCAGCATCTCCTGGATCCGGTCCGGCGCGACGTCGGCGAGGTCGAAGGCGCGGTAGCGGACACCCTCGTGCTCGGTGGCGACGAGGTCCGGATCCCGCAGGTCGGCCTTGCCCATCTCGACGAACCGGCCGCCGCGCGGCAACAGCCGCAGCGAGGCGTCGACCAGCTCGCCGGCGAGCGAGTCCAGCACCACGTCCATCCCACGGCCACCGGTCGCGGCCAGGAACGCGGCCTCGAACTCGGCGGTGCGGGACGAGGCGATCCGGTCCCCGGGCAGTCCGGACGAGTGCAGGACATCCCATTTGCCTGGGCTCGCGGTGCCGTAGACCTCGGCGCCCCAGTGCTGGGCCAGTTGGACCGCCGCCATGCCGACCCCGCCCGCCGCGGCGTGGACCAGGACGGCCTCCCCCTTGCGCAGTTCGGCCACCTCGCGCAGCCCGTGGTAGGCGGTGAGGAAGACGATCGGTACGGAGGCCGCCTGGGTGAACGTCCATCCCCGCGGGATCCGCACGAGGGTCCGCCGGTCGGTGACGGCGACCGGCCCGAAGGAACCGGGCAGCAGACCCATCACCCGGTCACCGGGTGCGAGGTCCGTGACACCCGGCCCGACCTCCAGGACCATCCCGGCACCTTCGCCGCCGAGGACGGCCGCGCCGGGGTACACCCCGAGGGCGATCAGCACGTCGCGGAAGTTCAGCCCGGCAGCCCGGACCGACACCCGGACCTGGCCATGGCCGAGTGGCGCGAGCACGTCCGGGCAGGGCTCCAGGGCGAGACCGTCGGCCGTACCCGCACCGGTCGGGACGAGCCTCCAGGCGGGCCCCTCGGGCACCTCCGGTGCCACCGCCGCGGTACGGGCCAGCCTCGGCACAAGGGTCGCGCCCCCGCGCACCGCGAGCTGCCGCTCCCCGGTCGCGATCGACGCGGCGAACGCGGCGACCGAAGGGGCTCGGCCGTCCAGGTCCGCGAGGACGAACGTGCCGGGGTGCTCGGCCTGCACGGAGCGCACCAGCCCCCACACCGCGGCCTGCTCGGGCCGGTGCACCGCCTCCCCCGGCCGGGCCTGGACAGCGCCGTTGGTGACGACGACCGCGGTGGATCCGGCGAACCGCTCGTCGGCGAGCCAGGACTGGATCTGGCTCAGCACCTCGTGCGGGCTCTCCCTGCCGGTGCCGGCGCACAGCACGACCAGGCCGGGCACCGTCCCGGCGACCGCGAGCGACGCCAGATCCGGGTGGCTGCGAACCTCACCCGCGGCCGAGCTCAGCGCGCCGGCCAGGCCGAGCGGATCCGGGCCGACCACCGCCCAGTCGGTCTGGGTGGGAGTGCCCGCCGGTACCTCGTTCCAGTCCAGCCGGTAGAGCGATCGGTGTTGACCGCCTGTGGAGAGCCGGTCCGGCGAGCCCGCCCGGAAGGCCACCGAGGTGGCTGTCGCGACGGGCAGCCCGGACGGGTCGCACACCGCCAGGGAAATCGCTGAGGAACCGGCCGGTGCCAGCCGCACCCGTAGGGACGACGCGCCTTTGGCGTGCAGGGCGACGTCGGCCCAGGCGAAGGGCAGCCGCACTTCCCCGGGCGGTCCGAGCATGCCCAGGTCGGCGGCGTGCAGGGCCGCGTCGAGCAACGCGGGGTGCAGAGCGTACCGGGCCGCCTCCGCCTCGGCTGGCACGGGCAGCGCCACCTCGGCGAACACCTCCGCGCCGCGGCGCCACGCGGCGCGCAGCCCCTGGAAGGCGGGGCCGTAGGTGTACCCGCGTTCGGCGAGATCCCGGTAGTGGTCGGACACCTCGATGGCGACGGCCCCCGCGGGCGGCCACTGCGTCAGATCGGCGGGGAACTCCTGCGGTCCCGCACCGGGTGCCAGCACGCCGGACGCGTGTTGGGTCCAGGCCTCGTCGAGCTCACTGCCGCCCGGCCGGGAGTGCAGGGCGAACGCGCGTCGGCCCGACTCGTCCGGCTCCTCCGTGGTGATCTGGAACTGGAGTGCCGCTCGCTCGTCGAGGACCAGCGGCGCGTCCAGGACGAGTTCCTCGAGGACGTCGCAGGCGACCTGTTCGCCCACCTGGAGGGCGAGTTCCACGATCGCCGTGCCCGGCAGCAGGACGGTGCCCATGATCATGTGGTCGGCGAGCCAAGGCTGCGTGCGCAGGGACAGGCCACCCGTGAAGAGCATGCCCTGACCGCCGGCCAGGCCCACCGCCGCGCCGAGCAGAGGGTGCCCGATCGCGTCCAGGCCCGCGGCGGAGACACCGGCGGTCTGCGGCCTCGGCTGCGGCCAGTAGCGGCGCCGTTGGAAGGAGTAGGTCGGCAGGTCGACGGAACGGCCGCCGCGGCCGGCGAAATACGCCCGCCAGTCGACGGACACGCCGTGTACGACGACACCCGCCAGGAGTTCGGCCAGTGAGGTCATCTCCGGCCGGCCCTTGCGCAGGACGGGTATCGCGGTGCTGCCGGGGATCTGTTCCCGCACCAGTGCAGAGAGCACACCATCCGGCCCCAACTCCACGAACGCCGTCACCCCAGCGCCCAACAAAGCCCCGACCCCATCAGAAAAACGAACCGTCTCCCGCACCTGCCGCACCCAATACTCCGGCGAACACAACTCCCCCGCCGACACCACACCACCCGTCACATTCGACACCACCCCAATCCGCGGCACCCCAAACCGCAACCCACCCACCACCACACCAAACTCACCCAACATCGGCTCCATCAAATGCGAATGAAACGCATGCCCCACCCCCAACCGCTTCACCCGACGCCCACGCCCCTCCCACACCCGCGCCACCTCCACCACCGCCGCCTCCACACCCGACAACACCACCGACGACGGACCATTAACCGCCGCCAACCCCACCCC
>NZ_JBEZDJ010000061.1:1825-3537 GCF_040648275.1 Micromonospora sp. NPDC049171 | reverse complement strand
GGCCCTCCGTGTGGGGGCTGGGAGTCTGCCAGGCATGGCCTGGCTCCACATACCGCTGGTCCTGAGGGGCTGGGTTTGGTGTGGGGCGGATCGGGTTGTGGGTTGGTCGTTTGTTGAGAATTGCACAGTGGACGCGAGCATCTTTGTGGTCAAGTTGTCAAGGGCGAACGGTGAATGCCTTGGCACCAGGAGCCGATGAAGGACGTGGGAGGCCGCGATAGGCCTGGGGGAGCTGTCAACCAAGCTGTGATCCCAGGGTGTCCGAATGGGGAAACCTGGCACCAGTCATGTGGTGTCACCCACACCTGAACACATAGGGTGTGTGGAGGGAACGCGGGGAAGTGAAACATCTCAGTACCCGCAGGAAGAGAAAACAATTTAGTGATTCCGTGAGTAGTGGCGAGCGAAAGCGGATCGAGGCTAAACCGGCTGCGTGTGATACCTGTCAGGGGTTGCGTGGTCGGGGTTGTGGGACCCTGCTGAACAAGCTGACACTTGTTCGAGAAGTTACAAAGTTAGTGGCTAGTCGAACAGTCTGGAATGGCTGACCGTAGACGGTGAGAGTCCGGTAGGTGAAAGTTGCTGACCTTCTGTGGGTGTTCCCGAGTAGCGGCGGACCCCTGAAATCTGCCGTGAATCTGCCAGGACCACCTGGTAAGCCTAAATACTTCCTGGTGACCGATAGCGGACAAGTACCGTGAGGGAATGGTGAAAAGTACCCCGGGAGGGGAGTGAAATAGTACCTGAAACCGTTCGCCTACAATCCGTCGGAGCCTTGCGGGGTGACGGCGTGCCTTTTGAAGAATGAGCCTGCGAGTTAGTGGCATGTGGCGAGGTTAACCCGTGTGGGGGAGCCGTAGCGAAAGCGAGTCTGAATAGGGCGATTCAGTCGCGTGTCCTAGACCCGAAGCGGAGTGATCTAGCCATGGGCAGGCTGAAGCGCGGGTAAGACCGCGTGGAGGGCCGAACCCACCAATGTTGAAAAATTGGGGGATGACCTGTGGTTAGGGGTGAAAGGCCAATCAAACTCCGTGATAGCTGGTTCTCCCCGAAATGCATTTAGGTGCAGCGTCGCGTGTTTCTTGCCGGAGGTAGAGCACTGGATGGTCTAGGGGGCCCACAAGCTTACCGAAATCAGCCAAACTCCGAATGCCGGTAAGTGAGAGCGCGGCAGTGAGACTGCGGGGGATAAGCTTCGTAGTCGAGAGGGAAACAGCCCAGATCACCAGCTAAGGCCCCTAAGCGTGTGCTAAGTGGAAAAGGATGTGGGGTCGCATAGACAACCAGGAGGTTGGCTTAGAAGCAGCCACCCTTTAAAGAGTGCGTAATAGCTCACTGGTCAAGTGGTTCCGCGCCGACAATGTAGCGGGGCTCAAGCACACCGCCGAAGCTGTGGCATTCACATTTTATCCTCGCTTGGACTTGATTCCTTGTGCAGGTGTGTGGATGGGTAGGGGAGCGTCGTGCCGCGAGTGAAGCAGCGGGGTGACCCAGTTGTGGACGCGGCACGAGTGAGAATGCAGGCATGAGTAGCGAAAGAAGGGTGAGAAACCCTTCCGCCGGATGACCAAGGGTTCCAGGGCCAGGCTAATCCGCCCTGGGTGAGTCGGGACCTAAGGCGAGGCCGAGAGGCGTAGTCGATGGACAACGGGTTGATATTCCCGTACCCGCGAAAGAGCGTCCCTGATGAACCTCGTTGTGCTAACCACCCG
>NZ_JBEZDJ010000061.1:0-1728 GCF_040648275.1 Micromonospora sp. NPDC049171 | reverse complement strand
GTGGGGAGGCTGGGAACCTGATGGGTAGTAGTCAAGCGATGGGGTGACGCAGGAAGGTAGCTGAGCCCGGCCGGTGGTTGTGCCGGGGTAAGCGTGTAGGCCGTGTTGTAGGCAAATCCGCAACACATGAAGGCTGAGACGTGATGCCGAGCCGATTCAGGTGAAGTCAGTGATCCTATGCTGCCGAGAAAAGCCTCTAGCGAGTTCTTAGCGGCCCGTACCCCAAACCGACACAGGTGGTCAGGTAGAGAATACCGAGGCGATCGGGCGAACTGTGGTTAAGGAACTCGGCAAATTGCCCCCGTAACTTAGGGAGAAGGGGGGCCGGAGACGTGAAGCCCCGCGCGGGTGGAGCGTTGTATGGCCGCAGAGAGCAGGGGGAAGCGACTGTTTACTAAAAACACAGGTCCATGCGAAGAAGTAATTCGATGTATATGGACTGACGCCTGCCCGGTGCTGGAACGTTAAGGGGACCTGTTAGCTCTTCGGGGCGAAGCGGAGAACTTAAGCGCCAGTAAACGGCGGTGGTAACTATAACCATCCTAAGGTAGCGAAATTCCTTGTCGGGTAAGTTCCGACCTGCACGAATGGCGTAACGACTTCCCCACTGTCTCAACCACAGGCCCGGCGAAATTGCAGTACGAGTAAAGATGCTCGTTACGCGCGGCAGGACGGAAAGACCCCGGGACCTTTACTATAGCTTGACATTGGTACTCGAATTAGCTTGTGTAGGATAGGTGGGAGCCGGTGAAGTCCATACGCCAGTATGGGTGGAGGCAATCTTGAAATACCACTCTGGTTGATTTGGGTATCTAACTTCGGACCGTTATCCGGTTCAGGGACAGTGTCTGGTGGGTAGTTTAACTGGGGCGGTTGCCTCCTAAAAGGTAACGGAGGCGCCCAAAGGTTCCCTCAGCCTGGTTGGCAATCAGGTGTTGAGTGCAAGTACACAAGGGAGCTTGACTGTGAGACTGACAAGTCGAGCAGGGACGAAAGTCGGGACTAGTGATCCGGCACTTGCGAGTGGAAGCGGTGTCGCTCAACGGATAAAAGGTACCCCGGGGATAACAGGCTGATCTTCCCCAAGAGTCCATATCGACGGGATGGTTTGGCACCTCGATGTCGGCTCGTCGCATCCTGGGGCTGTAGCAGGTCCCAAGGGTTGGGCTGTTCGCCCATTAAAGCGGTACGCGAGCTGGGTTTAGAACGTCGTGAGACAGTTCGGTCCCTATCCGCCGTGCGCGTAGGATACTTGAGAAGGGCTGTCCCTAGTACGAGAGGACCGGGACGGACGAACCTCTGGTGTGCCAGTTGTCCTGCCAAGGGCACGGCTGGTTAGCTACGTTCGGAAGGGATAACCGCTGAAAGCATCTAAGCGGGAAGCCTGCTTCAAGATGAGGTATCCCACCCCACTTTGTGGGGGTAAGGCCCCCAGCTAGACGACTGGGTTGATAGGCCGGAAATGTAAGCCCGGTAACGGGTTCAGTTGACCGGTACTAATAGGCCGAGGACTTGACTACTAAGCTGCTACGCGTCCACTGTGCAACTCTGAACGAGCGAACACCCGTGAAATGTGTCCGGGGTTGTTTGATATGTTCATAGAGTTACGGCGGTCATGGCGGAGGGGAAACGCCCGGTTACATTCCGAACCCGGAAGCTAAGCCCTCCAGCGCCGATGGTACTGCACTCGTGAGGGTGTGGGAGAGTAGGACGCCGCCGGACAATCTT
>NZ_JBEZDJ010000060.1:0-6401 GCF_040648275.1 Micromonospora sp. NPDC049171 | reverse complement strand
GATGCCCGAACGTCACCACACCCGGCCTCGCCACCAGCACCTCCACCACAACCAAGATCAGTTGCACTGAAGCCTAGAAACCACCCGGCGTGTCGACGCAATAACCTCATGATCAACGATGTGGGGTGGGGTGGGGGGTGGGGAGTGGGGGTGGGGTGGGGTCAGGGGCGGTGGGATGCGGTTATCGCTTGGCGGACGGTCCAGGGGATGTAGTCGGGTCTTAGAGTGTCTGACCAGGTGAAACGGAGGACGGTCCAGCCGGCGTTGACCAAACGATTCTGACGGCGCCGGTCGGCGAAGACCGCTTCCGGAACAGCGTGGGGGCCACGACCGTCGGCCTCGGCGATGATCCGGGGACCACGCCAACCGAGATCGCCGACACCGAGCAGAAAGCCATCGTCGTCGCGGATCTCGAGTTGCAGTGCATCCGGTGGCACTCCCCCGTCGACACAGCGGAGCCGGGCCCGCGTCTCAAGCGGCGACTGCGCCCGCCCATCCGCCTCGCCCAGATAGCCCCGAGCCGCGATCGCGCCGCGCCGCCCGCGGATGAGACGCGGAACGGAGAGGAGGTCGTCGGTGGTCACCAGCCCACGGTTCAACGCCGAGTCCAGCACGCTGACCGCCGAGAAACGATCAACCCGCAGGATCAGGTCGGCAAGGGTACGCAGCGGCCGGGTAGCGGTGATTCCGTCCACCCGGACAAGGTGCTCGGGCGGGATGACCAACTGGTGGACCACCACCCCCGGATGGGCAAGGTGGGCCCGCCTGGCGACCGGACCCGGCACCGACAGTTCGATCACCTCGGTGCTCCGCAGCCCCGCCAGCCCGTGCAGTTCGGCGGCCGTCGCGAGCACCGCGGCGGCCGCCGGGCCGAAGGAAGCCACCGCCGCCCTGATCCGCGCTCGTCGGGGCACCCCGTCGTGCAGGTCGGCGTCCACGAGATAGCTGCCACGCGCCACGACCCGCCACCGGCCAGCCCTGCAGAGCCGTTGCACCTCATGCGTGGTGAGGCCGGCGGCTCGCGCCTGCCTGATCGTCACAATCCCGTCGCGGGCGGCCGCAACCCGCCGCACAACGTCCAAGGCATCCACCCGCCCACCCTGACCGAACCCGAAGCCCGAAACACCCCCCTGTGGACAACCCGCCCAAGCCTGTGGATAACCCAGCGTGCAGCCCGCGGGCAGCCCGCGTTGATCATGGAGTTATAGCCACGACACGCCGCAGCGAGTGGCTATAACTCCATGATCAACGCGGGTCCCGGGTGGGGGTGGGGTGGGGGGTGGGGGGTGGTTAGGGGAGGAGGGGGTGGAGGACTACGTTTTCTTCTCGGCCTGGGCCTACTCCTACGACGCTCACCTTGGTGTTGCAGAGTTCTTCTACCCGGGCGATGTAGCGGCGGGCGTTTTCCGGCAGGTCCTCGACGGTTCTCGCCTTGGTGATGTCCTCCCACCAGCCGTCGAGTTCCTCGTAGACGGGCGTGGCGTGGTGGAAGTCCGTCTGGCTCATCGGCATGTCGTCGACCCGGACGCCGTTGATCTCGTAGCCGACGCAGAGCGGCACCTTGGGCAGGCCGGTGAGCACGTCCAGCTTGGTGATGACCAGGTCGGTGACGCCGTTGAGGCGGCACGCGTACCGGGCGACGACCGCGTCGAACCACCCGCAACGACGCTCCCGCCCCGTGGTGGTGCCGTACTCCGCACCGATCTTGCGCAGGTGCTCGCCGCTGGCGTCGAACAGCTCGGTCGGGAACGGTCCCGCGCCGACCCGGGTGGTGTACGCCTTGCTCACCGCGATGACCTTGTTGATCGCGGTCGGCGGGATGCCGGCGCCCACGCAGGCGCCACCGGCCGTCGGGTTGGACGAGGTCACGAAGGGGTACGTGCCGTGGTCCATGTCGAGCATGGTGGCCTGCGCGCCCTCCAGCAGCACCGTGTCACCCCGGTCCAGGGCGTCCCAGAGCATGGCCCGGGTCTCCGCGATGTACGGCTTGAGCCGCTCGGCGTACTCCAGGTACTCGTCGACGGTCGCCTCAAGGTCGATCGCCTTGCGGTTGTAGACCTTGAACAGGATCTGGTTCTTCTCGCGCAGGGCGAGCTCCAGCTTCTTGCGCAGGATGCCCGGGTCGAGCAGATCCTGGAGCCGGATGCCGATCCGGGCGACCTTGTCGCCGTACGCCGGGCCGATGCCCCGGCCGGTGGTGCCGATCCGCGACGAGCCGAGGTAACGCTCGATCACCCGGTCCAATGCCCGGTGGTGCGGCATGATCAGGTGCGCGTCACCGGAGATCCGCAGCCGGGACACGTCGACGCCGCGCTCGGCCAGACCGTCGATCTCGGCGAGCAGCACCTTCGGGTCGACCACCACACCGTTGCCGATGACGATCATCGCGTTCGGCGAGAGTGCGCCGGACGGCATCAGGTGCAGCGCGTACTTCTGGCCGTCTGGGGTGATCACCGTGTGGCCGGCGTTGTTGCCACCGGAGTAGCGCACGACGTAGTCGACCCGCTCACCCAGCAGGTCGGTAACCTTGCCCTTGCCCTCGTCGCCCCACTGAGCGCCGATGAGCACGATCGCTGGCATCTTTTCCGCCTCCAGAAGGCTCGGGTGCCAGGTGGCGACCGGTTGGCGAGCCCGGGGTGTCAGGTTAACAAGTAATGACGGCGCGGCCGGCAGGGGTCGCGTCGAGAGGCAGGAGGCTCCTTCCGTGTACGACGTGGTGCTGCTCACCCTCGGTTCGGAGCGGGACGCTCCCGGGGGCTGTGGCAGCGGAGGGGCCTGCTGCGGCGGTGCGACCGAGGCCGCCACCGACCCGAAGAGCCAGCCCGACACCGGCCAGCCCGACACCGGCCAGGGGGCACCGGCCGGCGGGGACACCGAGCGGTGCGCCACCGAGCGGCCACGGGTGCCGGTGCTGGCCTGCTCCGACGCGCTGATCGCCCGGGGCGCGCGGGTGGAGATGGTCACCGCCCGCTCCGACGCGGAGATCGACGCGGTGTTGGCGCGGCTCGACGGTCCGGCCCGCCCGGATGGCCTCACCTGGCCCGACCTGGACGGCAAGACCCGGCTGGTCGTCGCCACCGCCAGCGACGGGCAGTTGCGCGCCGTGCTGCGCCGGCTGGTCCGGCGGTACGCGCCAGCGCCGAGCAAGCGTCCGGCGGATCTACCCGGCAACCGGACCCTGCCCGACCTGCCGCCGGTGGCCGTACTCCCGCTCGATCCGGCCCGTGGCGGCACCCACCGGGACCTGGCCGCGCAGCTCGGGCTGCCGCGTGACCCGGCGGCGGTGGCCGCCGCGGTGGTGGATGGCACGGTGCGCCGACTCGACCTGCTGCGCAACGACGGTGGATCGGTGACCCTGGACGGCGCGCTGCTCGGCGCCGCCGACGACGCGGGCCGGCCGCTGCACTGGCGGGCCCGGGTGGAGGTGGACGACACCGTCCTCACCAACGGGGACGAACCGCTGCTGGCGTGCGTGGTCGGCAACGCCGGCGGGTACGCGACGCTCGACGACGTGACGCTGCTGACCGCACCGGACCCGACCGACGGCCAGATCGAGGTCGCGGTTGCCGTGCCGGTGGTCGTCCGTTCGGCGCTGGGCCGCAAGCGGGTACGCCTCGAGGTGCGGCGGGCCCGTGGGCGGGCCGTTTCGGTGCTGCCCCGGGAGGGGAAGGTCCCCTACCTCGACGATGGTGTCGAGGGTGAGCTGACCCGGAAGCGTTCCTGGTGGATCGAGCCGGGCGCCTGGGCGGTCTGGTCGAGCTGACCCTGCCCGCACCGAAGGGCCGGCCCGGCTGAGCGGCCGGCCCGGCTGCGCCGACGGCCCCTTCTCGGCGGATGGGCCTATCCTCGCAGGAGGACTGGGAGGGGCCGTAATGGACGAGAACGCCGACCGCGCGCAGGTGCACGGCCAGCAGCCGGTGCCAGAGCGGGACATCGAACCACTCTGGCCACCGGATCCCGCCGACCGCGACGCGGGTAGCGCGGCGCCGCCGTGGGCGGCGGTCGCCCAACAGCGGGGTACGCCGTCGTCGGTCGCACCCGGGCCGGTGACTCCGCCGGTGGCCGCACCGCCGACCGGACGGCCGCCGGTTCCCGGGCAACCCGGGGCCCCGGCCCAGCCACCGCCTTCGCCGGCCGACTATCCGTCGCTCACCGGTGCCGTCCCGGTGCCGGGCGGCTGGGGCGGCAGCGGCTCGTCCGCCGCCTCGTCCGGCTGGGCGCCAGCGCAGCCGAGTTGGCCGCCGGCCGACCCGCCGGCACCAACCGCCGCGTCGACACCGCCCGCAACCCCGGCAACCGGCACGCCGCCGACCCCAGGCACGCCCCCGACCGGCACGCCGCCCACACCAAGCACACCCCCGTCCGGCGCGCCACTCACACCGGACACGACAACGACCAGCACGCCAGCGGCACCAGGCGCGCCGCTCACACCGGGCACGCCAGCAGCACCAAGCACGCCCCCGACCGGCACGCCACTCACACCAGGCACACCCCGGACTGCCGGCGCTCCCGCGGGCGCCGCCGCCGGGGCGACCAACGGCGCACGCAACGCGACCAGCAGCGCAGCCAGCGTGGCGCAGGCGCAGGCGCAGGCCGGCGACCGGGGTCCGACCGGCGTCGCCGCCGCTCCGATCCCCCCGGGTGGTGTCGACCTGGACCTGCCGTTCACCCTGGATCGCCCCGCCGCCGCGACGCCCACCGACCAACCCACCGCAGCCCCCACACCCACCGGCCGCCCGAACGGCGCGGGCCCGACCTCCGCGAGCCCGACCAGCACAGGCCCGACCAGCGCAGGCCCGACCTCCGCAGGCCCGACCTCCGCAGGCCCGAGCAGCACAGGCCCGACCGGCACAGGCCCGACCGGCGCAGGCTCGGCGGCAGCCGGGCCCGCAGCGGCCGGGCTGGCATCGCAGGCCGACGGGACCGGGAATGACGGGCCTGCCGTCGGGACGGCGCGGCCGGTCACCGAGTCGCCGTGGGCGTATCCGCCGCAACGCCCCACCGGAGCGTCCGCACCGGCCAACGACCAGGCCGCCACGGTGACGCCCCCGCTTCCCGCCCCGCCCGACCCGCAGCCGGCGCACCCAGATCAGTCGTTCACCCCGGTGACCCCCGGGCAGGTCGGCCCCGGGCACATCCCGCCGCCGCCCGACCTGACGCAGTTCAGCAACCTGCCGCAGCAGGCTCCCCAGCAGGCCGGGCCGGCGACCTCACCGCCCGGGCCGTTCCCGCCGTCTCCGGGTTGGTACCCGCCGCCGTGGCAGCAGGGCGCGCCCGGCGTCCAGGCTGGGCAGCCCTACCAGGAGGCCGAGGGGGTGACCCGGGTGCCCACCGCCGGGTACCCGGATGCCGCCGCGTATCCGGACGCGAGCTGGACCCCGGAGGAGACGGCGGTACCGACCGCCGAGGACTTCAGCCGGCGCCGGCAGGTTCGGCCCGTCGACCCGGTGGCGACCATGGGCGTACGCGCGATGGTCAACCGGACGGGGCTGCTCCGGCTCTCTCCGGGGCGGCACGAGCAGGAGCTCAAGCGGGACATCGAGATGGTGCGCCGCAACTTCGGCGGTCTGCGGCAGGTGACGGTGGTCAACCCGAAGGGTGGCGCCGGTAAGACGGTGGCCATCCTGCTGCTCGCGATGACGTTCGGCCAGAAGCGCGGTGGCTACGTGCTGGCCTGGGACAACAACGAGACCCAGGGCACCCTCGGGATGCGCGCCCAGCAGGATTTCCACTCCCGCACGGTGCGGGACATGCTGCGGGATCTCGGGCAGTTCCAGGGTGCGCACGGGCGGGTCGGTGACCTGTCGCAGTACGTCCGCTCGCAGGGCGAGGGCATGTTCGACGTGCTGGCCTCGGACGAGTCGGCCACCGGTGGCGAGATGCTGACCGCCGCCGCGTTCGCCGAGATCCGTGAGGTGGTCAGCCGGTTCTACAAGCTGATCTTCGTGGACACCGGGAACAACGTCCGGGCGCAGAACTGGCAGGCGTCGATGGACGCCACCGACCAGTTGGTGGTGACCATGTCGGCTCGTAACGACTCCGCCGAGACCGCCGCCCGGATGCTCGACCACCTGGAGCAGAGTGGCCGGCAGCGGCTGGTCCGCCAGGCCGTGACGGTGGTGTCGATGCCGCCGTCGCGCAAGGAGATCGACCTGCCGGCCATCCAGGAGCACTTCGCGGCCCGTACCCGGGCGGTGTTGCTGGCCCCGTACGAGCGGCTCATCGACACGGGTGAGCCGATCCGGTACGGAGGGCTCTCCACGGCCACCCGGGACGCCTGGCTGAAGATCGCCGCCGCGGTCGCCGAGGGGTTGTGACCGCCGGCGGGGGGGGGGGCGGGGGGGGGGGGGCCGGGGGGGGGGGGGGGGGCGCGCCCGCGCGCCCCGCGCGCGGGGGGGCGG
>NZ_JBEZDJ010000059.1:0-6695 GCF_040648275.1 Micromonospora sp. NPDC049171 | reverse complement strand
GCCGGAAACGGGTCGGCCTCGGCGGGCGGCGGTGTCGTCGTTCGGTATTAGTGGGACTAATGCGCATGTGATTCTTGAACAGGTGCCGGTCGAGGCGCCGGTCGAGGCGTCGGCGGTGGAGCCGGTGCCGGTGCCGGTGCCGGTGCCGGTGGTGTTGAGCGCGCGGACCGACGCCGCGCTACGGGCACAGGCCGGCCGCCTCCTGGCCCTGCTCGCCTCCGAGCCTTCCGTGTCCCCCGCGGACCTCGGCCTGTCGCTGGCCACGACGCGCACCGCCTTCGCGCACCGTGCCGCCCTCGTCGTCGCCGACCGGGAAGAGCTCACGGAGGGGCTGCGCGGCCTCGCCGAGGACGGCCCGGCGGTGGGCGCGCTGCGGGGGACTGCCCGTCCTCTCGGCCCCGGGCCGGTGTTCGTCTTCCCCGGGCAGGGCTCCCAGTGGGTCGGGATGGCCGCCGAGCTGATGGAGTCCTCGGTGGCCTTCGCGGAGCGGCTGCACGAGTGCGCCGCCGCGCTCGATCCGTTCGTCGACTGGTCGCTGACCGCGGTGCTGCTCGGCCAGGAAGGAGCCCCGTCCCTGGACCGGGTCGACGTGGTCCAGCCGGTGCTGTTCGCCGTGATGGTGGCGCTGGCCGACCTGTGGCGAAGGCACGGGATCGAGCCCGCTGCCGTCGTCGGCCACTCCCAGGGAGAGATCGCGGCGGCCTGCGTCGCCGGAGCGCTGAGCCTGCCCGACGCGGCCCGCGTGGTGGCGCTGCGCAGCAAGGTCATCGCCGAGCGGTTGGCGGGTGCGGGTGGCATGGCCTCGCTGCCGCTCCCGCCGGAGGAGGTCGAACGCCTGCTGTCCCCGTGGAGCGGCCGCGCGTCGGTCGCCGCGGTCAACGGCCCCCGCTCGACAGTGGTCTCCGGGGCGCCGGACGCGATCGACGGGCTGCTGGCGGCCTGCGAGGCCGCGGGTGTGCGGGCACGGAGAATCCCGGTCGACTACGCCTCGCACTCCGCCGAGGTCGAGCCGATCCGCGAGCGACTGCTGGACCTGCTGGCGGGAATCGAGCCACGGCCCTCGGCCGTGCCCTTCCACTCGACGGTGACCCGGGACGGGCCGCTCGACACCGCGATGCTCGACGCCGAGTACTGGTACCGCAACCTGCGACAGCCGGTGCTGTTCGAGGACGCGGTCAGCGACCTCGTCTCGCGGGGCCACACGCTCTTCGTCGAGGTCAGCGCCCATCCCGTGCTCACCATCGGCATTCAGGAGACGCTCGACGACGCGGGCGCCGACGCGTTCGCGCTGGGCACGCTGCGGCGGGGCCAGGGCGGGCCACGCCGCTTCCTGGAGGCGTTGGCCGAGGCTCACGTCCACGGCGCGGCACCATCCTGGGCGGCGGTGTTCGCCGGTTCCGGGGCGCGGCGGGTCGAGCTGCCCACCTACTCCTTCCAACGGGACCGCTACTGGCTCGACGCGGTCGGGCACTCGGGCGACGTGACCGCGGCGGGCCTGCGCGCCGCCGGCCATCCGCTGCTGGGGGCGGCGGTGCCGTTGCCGGGCACCGACGGCTTCGTGCTCACCGGCCGGCTCGGCCCACGCACGCACCCGTGGCTCGCCGACCATGTGGTCTCCGGCAGTGTGCTGGTGCCCGGCGCGGTCCTCGTCGAGCTGGCCGTGCACGCCGGCGACCAGGTCGGCCGGGACGAGCTCGAGGAGCTCACGCTGCAGGCGCCCCTGGTGCTGACGGGGTCGTCCGAGGTCGACCTCCAGGTGGAGGTCGGTCCGCCGGACGATGCGGGCCGGCGGCCGGTCCTCATCCACTCGCGGGAGGCCGCCGACGACGGGGACGGCACGTGGACCTGCCACGCGGTCGGCACACTCGCCGCGTCCTCCGGCGACGTACCGCAGTCGCTCGCGCAGTGGCCGCCCACCGGGCCGGTGGTCGAGGCCGGCTATGCGGATCTCGTCGAACGCGGTTACGAGTACGGCCCCTGCTTCCAGGGCCTCGGCACGGTGTGGCGGCTCGGTGCGGAGATCTTCGCCGAGGTGCGGCTGCCCGACGAGCCCGCTCTCGACAATCCCGCCGGGTACGGGCTGCACCCGGCGCTGCTCGACGCGGCGCTGCACGCCGTGGTGCTCGCCGGGCAGGCGGACGACGAGGTGGCGCTGCCCTTCTCCTGGTCGGGGGTCCGGCTGCACGCCTCGGGAGCCTCGTCGCTGAGAGTGCGACTGACGCCGTCCCCGCAGGACGGCGCCTACGCCCTGGCGTTGTTCGACGGCGCGGGCGATCCGGTGGCCACCGTCGACTCGCTCACGGTGCGTCCGGTCGCGCCGGGGCACCTCGCGGCCCCGGCCCGCCGCGCCTCCGACACCTTCCGCGACTCCCTGTTCCGGTTGGAGTGGACCGAGGTGTCCGCCCGCCCGTCCAGTCTGGCCGGCACTGTCGCGTTGGACGCCGACGACCTCGGCCTGGGCCTGCCGGTCCTGCCAGGGCTCCCGTTCCAGGGCGATTCGGTTCCCTCCCAGGTGGTCGTGTCCGTCCCGCCGAGTGGCGACCCGGAATCGGCGGACGCGGTGAGTTCCGTGCTGCACCGGACGCTCGCCGTCCTTCAGGCCTGGCTGGCCGACGACTGTCTTGACCAGGCCAGACTCGTCGTGGTCACCCGGGGCGCGGTGGCCACCCGGCCCGGCGAGGACGTGCACGACCTGGCGCACGCGGCGGTGCACGGGCTGGTGCGTTCCGCCCAGGCCGAACACCCCGGCCGGTTCGCGCTGCTCGACCTGGAGCCCGGCGCGGCGGACCACGGCACGCTGTCCGCCGCCCTGGGGTCGGCCGAGCCCGAGCTGGCCGTCCGCGCGCGCACGTTCCTCGCCCCCGCTCTCGCCCGGGTCAGCTCCCCCACACGGTTGCTGCCGCCCGCCGCGTCCGCCTGGCGGCTGGACGCCGCGGAACGGGGCACCCTGGAGAACCTCGCGCTGCTGCCGAACCCGGACGCCGTCGCCGCACTGGCACCAGGCGAGGTCCGGGTGGTGATGCGGGCCGCGGGTCTGAACTTCCGGGACGTGCTCAACGCCCTCGACGTCGATCTGGGCGAGAACACGCCCCGGCTGGGTGTCGAGGGCTCCGGAGTGGTGGCCGAGGTCGGACCGGGCGTGACCGGCCTGGCCGTCGGCGACCGGGTGATGGGCCTGTTCTCCGGCGCGTTCGCCCTGCTCGCCGTCACCGACGAACGTCTGCTGGCCAGGATGCCGCAGGGATGGTCGTTCGAGGACGCGGCCGCGGTCCCGGTGGTCTACCTGACGGCGTACTACGGCCTGGTCGACCTGGCCGGGCTCCGTGCGGGTGAGTCGGTCCTGGTGCACGCGGCGGCGGGCGGCGTCGGCATGGCGGCCGTCCAGTTGGCGCGCCATCTGGGTGCCGAGGTCTACGGCACCGCCAGCCCGGCGAAGTGGGAGACCCTGCGGTCGCTCGGCCTGCCCGAGGACCGGATCGCCTCGTCCCGGTCGACGGAGTTCGAAACGACCTTCCACCGGGGTGTGGACGTAGTCCTCAACTCGCTGTCCGGGCCGTTCGTCGACGCGTCGCTGCGTCTGTTGTCTCCCGGCGGGCGATTCATCGAGATCGGCAAGACCGACCTGCGCGACCCGCAGGCCGTGGCCGCGACCCACGGGGGAGTCGCCTACCGGGCGTTCGACCTGCGGGAGGCGGGCCCCGACCGGATCCGGGAGATGCTCGCGGAGATCCTCCGGTTGTTCCGCAGCGGTGCGCTCACCCCGATGCCGGTGACCCGGTGGGACCTCGGACGGGCACCCGAGGCCTTCCGCGTCCTTCGCCAGGGAACGCACGTGGGCAAGCTGGTGCTCAGCCTCCCGGAAGGGCCCGACCCCGCGGGCACGGTCCTGGTCACGGGCGCCTCCGGGAACCTCGGCGCGCTCTTCGCGCGGCACCTGGTCAGCAACTACGGAGTGCGCCACCTGCTGCTCCTGAGCAGACGGGGCGAAGCGGCCCCGGGCGCCGCCCACCTGACCGCCGAGCTGACCGCCCTCGGCGCCACCGCGACCTTCGCCGCCTGCGACGCCAGCGACCGGGCGGCGCTCGCGGCGGTGTTGGCCACCGTGCCGTCCGACCGGCCGCTGACCGGTGTGGTCCATGCGGCTGGTGTGTTGGACGACGGTGTGGTCGAGGCGTTGAGCCCCGAGCGGATCGACACCGTACTCCGCCCGAAGGTCCAGGCCGCGCTCAACCTGCACGAGCTGACCCTGGACGCCGGACTGTCGATGTTCGTGCTGTTCTCCTCCGCCGCCGGGACCCTGGGCACGGCGGGACAGGCCGGCTACGCGGCTGCGAACGCCTGTCTGGACGCGCTCGCGTACCGGCGTCGGGCCGGCGGACTCGTCGCCACGTCACTCGCCTGGGGCCTGTGGGCCGAGCGGAGCGGGATGACCGCGCACCTCGGCGCGGCGGACCTGGCCAGGATGGGGCGGTCGGGGCTGGTCGCGCTGGAGTCCGAGGAGGGCCTTGCCCTCTTCGACGCGGCGCGCCTGGTGGACGAGGCAGTTCTCGTCCCGGCCCGGCTCGACCTCGCCGGGCTGGGACGCCGGGCCAAGGACGCCACCGCGCCACCCGCGGTCCTCCGCCGGCTCGTCGGAGCACCCGCCCGCCGGGCCGCGGCTGCCCTGCCGGAGAGCGTGTACGCGCTGGCAGACCGGCTGGCGGCCAGCGCCCAACCGGACCGGCTGCTCCTCGACGTGGTCCAGACGCACGTCGCAGCGGTCCTCGGCCACCGGCCCTCGGACGCCCTCGACCGGGCACGGTCCTTCAAGGAACTCGGCTTCGACTCGCTGACCGCTGTGGAACTGCGCAACCGTCTGCGCGCCGACACCGGCCTCAGGCTTCCCGCGACGCTGGTCTTCGACCACCCGACCCCGGACGCGCTCGCGGCCTTCCTGAAGGCAGAACTGCTGGGTACGTCCGCCGCGGCCCCCGCACCCCCGCCGGTCGCCGCCGGCACGGACGAGCCGGTGGTGATCGTCTCCATGAGCTGCCGCTACCCGGGAGGTGTGAGCGGGCCGCAGGACCTCTGGGACCTCGTGGCCCGGGGCGGGGACGCGGTCTCCGACTTCCCGGAGGACCGCGGGTGGGACCTCGACCGGCTGCGCGATCCCAACCCGGACGCGCCGGGGAGCAGCCACGCGGGCGGCGGCGGCTTCCTCGACGGCGCGGCGTTGTTCGACGCGGCGTTCTTCGGGATCTCGCCGCGTGAGGCGCTCGCCATGGACCCGCAGCAGCGGCTGTTGCTGGAGACGTCGTGGGAGGCGGTCGAGCGGGCCGGCATCGACCCGTCCTCGCTGCGGAACAGCCGGACCGGCGTCTTCGTCGGCACCTCCGCCATGGGCTACGAGGCGGGTGCGCAGGACTCGTCGGATGAGCTGGCCGGTCACCTGCTGACCGGCAACACCATGAGCGTCGCCTCGGGGCGGATCGCCTACACCTTCGGTTTCGAGGGTCCCGCCGTCACTGTCGACACGGCCTGCTCGTCATCTCTGGTCGCGCTTCACCTGGCCGCGCAGTCGCTACGGCAAGGGGAGTGTGATCTCGCGCTGGCGGGTGGCGTGACAGTGATGGCGACGCCCGCGACCTTCGTCGAGTTCAGCAGGCAGCGCGGCCTGGCGGCCGACGGCCGCTGCAAGGCCTTCTCGGCCGCCGCGGACGGCTTCGGACCGGCCGAGGGTGCGGGCCTGCTCCTGCTGGAGCGGCTGTCGGACGCCGAGCGCAACGGCCATCGGATTCTGGCCGTCCTCAGCGGCAGCGCGGTCAACCAGGACGGTGCGAGCAACGGGCTGACCGCTCCGAACGGCCCGTCGCAGGAGCGGGTGATCCGCCAGGCGCTGGCGAACGCGGGCCTGACCCCCGCCGACGTGGACGCGGTCGAGGCGCACGGCACCGGAACCAGCCTGGGCGATCCGATCGAGGCGGGCGCGTTGCTGGCCACCTACGGCACGGAGCGCCCGGAGGCCACGCCGCTCTGGCTCGGGACGCTCAAGTCGAACATCGGCCATGCCCAGGCGGCGGCCGGTGTCGGCGGTGTGATCAAGATGGTGAAGGCGCTGGAGCACGGCGTACTCCCGAGGACCCTGCACGTGGACGTTCCGTCTCCCCACGTGGACTGGTCCTCGGGTGCGGTGCGGTTGTTGACCGAGGCGAGGCCGTGGCCGGCGGCCGGCCGGCCTCGGCGAGCCGCCGTGTCGTCGTTCGGGATCAGCGGCACCAACGCCCACGTCATCATCGAGGAGCCCCCGTCCGTGCCGGCCGAACGCCCGGCCGAACCGGCGCTGCCGGCCGAACCGGAGTTGCCGGGCCCGGTGCCGGTGATCCTCTCCGGCCGGGGCGCCGAGGCGTTGCGAGCGCAGGCCGCCTCGCTCCGGCACCACCTCGACGCCCACCCGGAGACCGGGTTGCTCGACGTGGCCTTCTCCAGCGCCGTCGAGCGGCCGCTGCACGACGACCGGGCGGTGGTCCTGGCCTCGGACCTTGGCGCGCTGCGTGGCGGGTTGGCCGCGTTGGCCGAAGGCCGGACCGCGCCCGGAGTAGTGACGGGCACGGCACGGCCGGACGGCCGGGTGGCGTTTTTGTTTACGGGGCAGGGTGCGCAGCGGGTGGGTATGGGTCGTGAGTTGTATGGGTCGTCGGTGGTGTTTGCTGCGGCGT
>NZ_JBEZDJ010000058.1:0-6793 GCF_040648275.1 Micromonospora sp. NPDC049171 | reverse complement strand
CGGGCGTAGGTGTGGCCGGGGGTGTCGGGGTCGGGGTGGTAGTAGCGGTCGTTGTCCCAGCGGTCGGTGGGGATGGGGGTGATGGCGGTGCGTGCTTCGGTGAGTAGTCGCCAGAATTCCTCGGGGCCGTCGGCGCCGGGGAAGCGGCACCCGATACCCACCACCGCGATCGGCTGGGTGCGCGCCGCCCGCAGGGCGGCGGCCTCCGCCCGCGCCACCCGCAACTCCAGCAGCGCCCGCCGGAGCACGTCCTCGCGCTCCGAGCGACTGTCCCGCTCCTCGGGCGCTGCGGTCGCGTCGACGGCCCTCATGCGGTGCCTCCCGTGTCCAGTTCCTGCTTGAGGAGCCCCAACAGGTCGTCCTCGCCCAGGTGGGCGAGCTCCGCTTCCAGCCCGGCCAGGTCCACCGCCGGCTCGGCCGGGTGCGCCGCCGGCTCGGTCGCGCCGTTCGGGGACGGGCCCGGTGACTCCGGTGGCCCGCCGATCAGCTCCGACAGCAGGAATCTGGCCAGGGCCGCGACCGTGGGGTTCTCGAAGGCCGCGGTGGCGGGCACATCGGTGCCCAGCCGCCGGGCGAGCCGGTCGCGCAACTCGACGCTGGTGATCGAGTCCATCCCGGCGTCGAAGAAGCCGAGTGCGCGGTCCATCCGGGACCCGGCCGGCCGGCCGAGGACCACCGCGAGTTCGACCTGTACGGCGTCCTCCAGCATCCGGACGCCGGCCGTGGAGTCGCCGGCCGCACGCAGTCGGCGGGCGAACTCCTCGTCGTGGGCGCCGGCCGTCTCGCCGGTCGGGCGCATCGTCGCGAACATCGGCCGCGAGCGCTTCGCCTCCAGCACCGGGAGCAGCCTGTTCCAGTCCAACGGGGCAACCGTGACCTGGCACCGGATCAGGGCCTCGTCGGGGGCCACACCGGTGAGTCGGTCCAGCGCGGCGAAGCCGAGGTCCCGGCTCACCGGCGCGGTCCCGGTGGCCCGGAAGGACTCGCCGTGCTCCCGGGCGAGTGAGCCGTCGGCCCACCAGCCCCAGTCGACGGTCAGGGCGGGATAGCCGCGCTGCGCGCGGTCGTGCGCGAAGACGTCCTGGAAATGGCACGCGGCCACGAGGTGCCCGGCGAGCGCGGCCCCGAAGACCGACCAGGCCGAGCCGCAGGACACGAAGAAGTCGAGCGCCGCATCCTCGGCCGCGGCGGCGACGACGAGCGTGCCCTCGACCTTCGGCCGCAGGATCGCGCGGAACCCGGACCAGTCGATGTCCGCCAGCGGCCGGAGTTCGAACAGGCCCGCGGCGTGGATCACACCACGGACGGCCGGCCACGGCGCACGGTGCGGGTCGAAGACCGCGCGCATCGCCACGGGGTCGGCGACATCGCCGTCCGGGGTGTACACCGTGGCACCGTCGCGGCGCAGCCGTTCGATGGCGGCGAGGGTGTGGCGTTCGGCGTCCGCCGGGTCGGCCTGTCCGGCTGCTGTTCTCTCCCGCGCCAGCGGGCCGCGGCCCAGCAGGACCAGGTGCCGCGCCCCACGTCGGTACAGCCATTCGGCGAACAGCACGCCCAGTGCCCCGCGACCGCCGGTGACGAGATACGCGGCCTCGGGGTCGAGCGTGCGGGGCGCGGGTACGACGTCGCCGGAACTTCGCCCGGCGTCGACTCGTACCAGCCGGGGAACCATCCGCTGTCCGGCGCGGTACGCGACCTGGTCCTCGGCGTCCGGGTGGAGGATCTCGCGGGCGATCGTCGCGGCCTCCGCGTCGGGGTCCGGGTACCGCGCATCGAGATCGATCTGGCCACCCCAGACGCCCGGCTGTTCCATCGACACGGCGCGTCCGAGCCCCCACGCGGGTGCCAGCACCGGCACGCACGGCGCGTCGCCGGCCGGGACAGCACCGCGGGTGACCGCCCAGAGGCGTGCGCCGGCCGCGATACCGGGTGCCGACAGCGACCGCGGCGCGGTCAGCAGCGGGCCGCACGAGGTGCTGAGTGCCTCGTTCCACTCCGGCCCGGGCGTCCGCAGGGCCGGATCGGCGTCCAGCGCGGCAAGGTGAACGACGCCGCGCAGTGTGTCACCGGCGCCGCGGATCGCCTCCGTCACGGCGGAGAACCCGTCGTGTGGGCTCAGCGTCTGTGACCGGACCAGGACGCAGGTGTGACCTGCCGCCTCAAGGAGCGCGGCCAGCCGGTCCGCGACGCCGTCCGGGCCGGCGCCGGTCAGCACCCAGCAGCCGGCGTCCCCGGAACCACCGGTGCCGTTCGCCGAGGCGGGATCCCGGGAGTCCGGCTGCCAGGCGACCTCGTACAGGGACGCGTCGACGTCGTTCTGGACGTCCCGCTCGGGACCGCTCCGCTGCGGCGTGCGCCCATTCGACGACGTACGCCCATTCGACGTGGCGGCCGGTGGGGAGGCCTCCGCACCGCGCGTCGGCCAGGGCCAGGTCGGCCGATCGGGAATCCAGAACCGCTCCCGCTGCCAGGGATAGTTCGGCAGCCGGACCCGTCGGCCGTCGTCGGGTTGCAGCGCCGCGTGGTCCAGCGGGTGGCCGAGGACGTGCAGCGCTCCCGCGGCGTCGAGCATCGACGTGCGGCCGTCGTGGTGCGCGCGCATCGACTCGACCGCGACGACCCCGGTCCCGTACCCGTCCAGGCACTGCAGGATGGGGGTGGCCAGAGCCGGGTGCGCGCCGACCTCCAGCACGACGTGGTGTGCCGCCCCCGCGGCCCCGCGCAGGGCTTCCGTGAAGAGCACGGGTCCGGTGACGTTGCGCGCCCAGTAGTCGGCGTCGGCGAAGCCGGCCTCCGCGGGCCCGCCGGTCACCGTCGAGTACACGGCCATCGTCGGCGGTGCCGGGGCGAGGTCCCCGAGTTCCGCGCGCAGCGCCTGTGCGGAGCCCGCCATCGCGGGCGTGTGGAACGCGTACTCCTCCTGGACTGTCGACCAGAACACGCCCCGGGAGCGGAGCGCACCCGCCAGCTCCACCATGGCCGGGCGGGTGCCCGCAACGACGGTGTTGCGTGGGCTGTTCACCGCCGCGATCGACACCGCCGTGCCGTAGGGAGCGATCATCTCGGCGGTCTCCCGCCGGTCGAGCCCGACGACCGCCATCATCCCGCCGCCCCGGGTGGCACCCATCGCCGCCGCGCGTCGTACCGCCACCTCGCAGGCCTGTTCCAGAGTGAGGCAGCCGGCCGCGTAGGCGGTGGCGATCTCGCCCACGCTGTGGCCGATCACCGCGTCGGGCCGTACACCCCAGGCGTGCCACACCTGGGTGATCGCCGCCTGGACGGCGAAGATCGCGGGCTGGGCGACGACCGTGTCGTCCAGCCGCGACCGCTCCGGACCGGCGAACAACTCGTCGCGCAGCGACCAGCCGGCGAGCCGGCGCACCACCGCGTCGCAGCGCTCGATGACCTCGTCGACGGCAGGATGGCGGGCCAGGGCACGGCCCATGCCGGGCCACTGTGAGCCCTGCCCGGAGTAGACGACGATCAGGCGGTCGCGGCCGTCGCGGCGCGCGACGCCGTGGCGGACGCCGGTCAGGTTCTCCCGCCCGCCGGCGCCCGCTTCGCGCCGGTCGCGCACGCCGCGTCCGGCCTCCGTCGATCGGGCCAGCAGGTCCGCCGCCCGCTTCGCGGAGTCGGCGACCACGGACAGCCGGTACGGCAGGTGCGTGCGGTGCAGCGCGGCGGTGCGGGTCACGTCCGCGAGGACCAACGCGCCGTCGGGTGCCTGCTCGAACATCCGCCGGTACGCCTCAGCCGTGTCGTCGAGCGCCTCGGGCGAGTGTGCGGACAACAGCAGCAACTGGGTGTCCGGCTGGTCGGGGCGAGACGAGGGTGGCCCGGAGTCCGGCGTCTGCGCGGATTCTGGCGTCTGCGCGGATTCCGGTGCCTGCTCCAGCAGCACGTGCGCGTTGGTGCCGCTGAAGCCGAACGAGCTGACTCCGGCGATCCGGGAACCGTGCCGCGGCTCCCACTCGACGGGCCGCGCGGGTATCCGGACGGGGATCTCCCCCCACGGGATGTGCGGGCTCGGCTGTTCGAAGTGCAGGTGGGCGGGGATCTGGCGATGGCGCAGGGCGAGCGCCACCTTGATCAGACCAGTGATGCCGGCCGCCGCCTCCAGGTGCCCGATGTTGGTCTTGACCGAGCCGACCCAGAGCGCGTCGTGGCGATCGGATTCCGGGCGCAGCGCGTCGACCAGGGCGCTGATCTCCAACGGGTCGCCCAGCGGTGTGCCGGTGCCGTGCGCCTCGACGTAGCCGACCTCGTCGCGCCGTACTCCCGCGTCGCGCAGCGCGTCGCGCAGCACCGCGACCTGCGCGCGCCCGTTCGGCACGGTCAGCCCGGCGCTGCGGCCGTCCTGGTTGACCGCGGAACCCCGGACCAGCGCCCAGATCTGGTCACCGGCGGCCTGCGCGTCGGCGAGCCGTTTGAGGACGACGACCCCGCAGCCCTCGCCGCGACCGTAGCCGTCGGCCTGGGCGCTGAAGGACTTGCACCGCCCGTCCGGGGCCAGCGCGCGCATCCGGGTCAGGCTCGCCGTGGTCAGCGGGGACAGCATGAGGTTCACGCCGGCGACGACCGCCAGGTCCGTCTCGCCGGAGCGCAGGCTGCGGGCGGCCAGGTGCACGGCGACGAGCGAGGACGAACACGCCGTGTCCACGGCGAGACTCGGGCCGTGCGTGCCCAGCAGGTGCGACAGGCGCCCGGCGGCCACGCTGAAGGTGTTGCCGGTGGCCAGGTACGGGTCGTCGGCGGCGGCCGGGTGCGCCGCGAGCAGCTGCAGGTAGTCGGAGGTGTTGATGCCGACGTACACGCCGGTCGCCGAGCCGTCGAGCGTCTCGACCCGGACGCCGGCGTCTTCGAGCGCCTCCCAGGAGACTTCGAGGAGCAGACGCTGTTGCGGGTCCATGCTGCGCGCCTCGCGGGGCGAGATGCCGAAGGCGGCGGCGTCGAACCCGTCGACCGGGCTCTCCAGGAAGCCGCCGCGCCGTCCGTACGAGGCGGCGCCGTCGGACCGGGCCGGCGTGTCCCAGCGGTCGCCGGGCACGTCGCCTGTCGCGTCGCGCCCGTCGCTCAACAGCCGCCAGAACGAGTCGGGATCGACCGCACCACCGGGCAGCCGGCACGCCATGCCGACGATCGCGAGCGGTTCGGCGGCGCCGGGTCGCGGTGCGCGCGGGGCGGGCTCGACGGCCGGTCGGGGGGCGGGTACGGGCAGCCGGACGTCGACCGGGGACGGCTCGATCCGAGCCAGATACTCGGCCAGCCGGCGGATCGTGGGGTGGTCGAAGACCAGGGTCACCGGCAGTCCCAGCCCGAGTTCGCCCTCCAGGCGCGTACGGATCTGCATGGTCATCGCCGAGGTGAGTCCGAGGTCGAACAGGCCGATGTCCGGGCTGAGCTCCTCCGGGCGGTGCAGCCCGAGCACCGCCGACAGTTCGGTCTGCAACCGGTGGACCAGGTCGCCGACCCGGGCCGGGTCCGCGACCGCCGCCGCGACGGGGAGGGGGCGCGGCGCGGGGGAGCGTGCGTCCGTGGCTGCGCCCACCGTGCCGTTGACCGAGTGGGCCGCGACGGTGCCCGGGCCGGCCGGACGCTGTTTCGGGAGCCAGTGCTCGCGGCGTTCGAAGGGGTACCGGGGAAGGTCCGGCAGCACCTCCGGACGGGTGGTCTGCGGTGACCAGTCGACCGGCCCGCCGGCGACCCAGGTCCGGGCGAGCGCCTCGACCAGTCGCCGGCGCGGTTCGGTCGTTCGGGGCAGCGAGGGGACGCAGGTCCACTCGGCGCCGCTGGCGGCCGCGAGCGCCGCCGCCGAGGCAAGGAGGCCGCCCGGCCCCAACTCGATCAGGATCGTGGTTCCCCGGTCCAGGGCGGTCCGCAGGGCCTCGTCGAAGTGGATGGGCGCGCGGCTGTGCCGGACCCAGTACTCCGGGGTGGCCACCTCGGGCCCGGCGAGCAGCCCGGTGGTGTCCGACACGAACGGCACCGTGGCCGGTCGCAGGGCGGTCTGCGCGAATGCCTCGCCCAGCGCGCCGAGCATCGGCTCCACCTGCGCGGTGTGGAAGGCGACCGGCACGGACAGCCGCACCGTGCGCAGGCCCTCCTCCGCCGCCAGCGCCGCGAACTCGTCGACGGCGTCGGACGGTCCGGCGATGACCGTCTCCCGAGGGCTGTTGCGCAGGGCTAGGTGGACGGTGCCGTTGGCGACGGGTGCCAGGCTGGTCAGGCGTGCCGGGTCGCCGAACACCGCGAGCATCGTGCCGTCGCCCGGCAGGTCCGCGATGAGGTTCCCGCGTACGGCGCTGAGGCGGGCGCCGTCCTGCGGCGAGACGATTCCGGCGAGTGCGGCCGCCGCGTACGCGCCCGCGCTGTGTCCGAGGACGGTCTGCGGGACGATCCCGTGCGCCCGCCACCAGGCGGCCAGTGTCCAGGCCAGCGCGTAGAGCGCGGACTGGGTGTGGCGCGGGTCCTCGCGGTCCGCGGATCCGTTCGAGGGGTCGAGCAGGACGTTGATCCCCGCCTTGCCGGCCGGCCCGGCCGCGTCCGCGAGCGAGTCCAGTGCCGCGGTGATGAGCGGGTCGTCCTGGTAGAGCTCGGCCAGGGCGCCGCGTAGCGGCGTGCCGTGGCCCGGCACGAGGAAGGTGATGTGGGTGGTGGTGGTGGGTGGGGTGTGGTGGTGGGTGAGGTGGGGGTGGGGTGTGTTGGTGGTGAGGGCGGTGAGGGCGTGGGTGAGGTGGGTGGGGTTGGTGGTGGTGATGGCGGCGCGGTGGGGGTGGTGGGTGCGGGTGTGGGT
>NZ_JBEZDJ010000057.1:0-9033 GCF_040648275.1 Micromonospora sp. NPDC049171 | reverse complement strand
TGACCCGTAAACACAAACGCCACACCACCCTGCTCCACCGCCAACCCACCCACCACACCCGACACCACCTGACCCGACGCCACCGCCCGCAGGCCCGCAAGCAGGTCGTCCCGGTCGGCGGCGAGCACGGCGGCACGGTTGTCCTGCATCGCACGGGTCAGTGCCCTGGTGCGGGCCACGTCGAGGACCGCCAGGCCAGGTCGGGCCTCGAGGTGGGCCAGCAGGTCCCCGGCCTGCGCACGCAACGCCGCCTCGCCGCGGCCGGACAGCAGGACGGGCACGACCTGGGAGGGTTCCGGCGTGACCTCCTCCCCGGTCCGGTCCGGTTCCGGCTCGTACTCGAGGATCAGGTGGGCATTCGTGCCGCTGACCCCGAAGGAGGACACGCCCGCCCGGTAGGGGCGCCCCCTGTCCGGCCAGGGGGTTTCCTCGGTCAGCAGCCGGACGGCACCCGAATCCCAGTCGACATGCCGGGAGGGCTCGCTGACGTGCAGAGTCTTCGGCAGCACTCCGTGTCTCATCGCCATGATCGTCTTGATCACGCCCGCCAACCCGGCAGCCGCCTGGGTGTGCCCGAGGTTGGACTTCACCGACCCGAGCCACAGCGGACCGCCGTCACCGCGCTCCTGCCCGTAGGTGGCCAGCAGCGCGCCCGCCTCGATGGGGTCGCCGAGGGTCGTCCCGGTGCCGTGCGCCTCGACCAGGTCCACGTCGGCCGGGGACAGCCGTGCGTCGGCCAGCGCCTGCCGGATCACCCGCACCTGCGACGGGCCGTTCGGAGCGGTCAACCCGTTGCTTGCGCCGTCCTGGTTGACGGCGCTGCCCCGCAGGACGGCAAGCACCTGGTGGCCGTTGCGTCGGGCGTCCGAGAGCCGTTCGAGCAGCAGCACTCCCGCCCCCTCGGACCACCCCGTGCCGTCGGCGGACTCGGAGAACGCCTTGCACAGACCGTCCGGGGCCAGGCCACGCTGGCGGCTGAACTCCACGAACACGACCGGGGTCGACATGACGGTGACGCCGCCCGCCAGGGCGAGTGAGCACTCCCCCCTGCGCAGGGCCTGGGCCGCGAGGTGCATGGCCACCAGCGAGGACGAGCACGCGGTGTCGACGGCGAGCGCGGGGCCCTCGAGGCCGAAGGTGTAGGCCAGCCGGCCCGCGAGCACGCTGCCGGCGTTGCCGGTCAGCAGGTGGCCCTCGACCTCCTCGGGTGCGCGCCGCAGCCGCGAACCGTACTCCTGCCCGTTGGTGCCGGCGAAGACGCCGGTGTCGCTACCTTTCAGCGAGGAAGGGTGCAGGCCGGCCCGCTCGAACACCTCCCACGAGGTTTCGAGCAGCAGCCGCTGCTGCGGATCCATCGCCAACGCCTCGCGCGGCGAGATCCCGAAGAAGCCCGCGTCGAATCCGGCGACGTCGTCGACGAATCCGCCGCGCCGGACATAGCTCTTGCCTGCCCGCTCGGAGTCGGGGTCGTAGAGATCGGGGTCCCAGCCGCGGTCGGCGGGCAGCGGGGACATCACCTCCCGGCCCTCTCGCAGCACCTGCCAGAGGTCTTCCGGCGATCGGACACCACCGGGGAACCGGCAGGCCATCCCGATGACGGCGACCGGCTCGTGGCCGCCGTCCTCCAGCTCCTGGATCCGACGGTTCGCCTGCCGCAGCTCGGTGGTGAGCCGGTTGACGAAATAGCGCAGCCTGTCCTTGTCCTCATCGGCCATGGCTCAACGCCCCCTCTGGTCCAGGTCCCTGGTCTCGGATATTCCGAACTCTTTTTCGATGAACGCGAAGACCTCGTCGTCCGAAGCCGCGGCGATCTCGTCGTCGACGTCAGCCGATTCGGGTTGACCGACCGTGCCGCTCGGGGTTTCGCTCAACCTCGTGACCAGGACGCGCAGCCGGTTGCCTATGCGCGCCCGGTCGGCGGCGCTCAGGTCGGAGTTGGACAGCAGCGGCTCAAGCTCGTCCAGCCCCGCGAACACCGGCTCCGCGGGGTCGGCCGCGGCCGGCAGCACCAGCGAGCGGAGGTGCCGGGCCAGCGCGGCCGGCGTCGGGTGGTCGAAGACAAGCGTCGCCGGGAGCTTCAGGGCGGTCTCGCGCGACAGCAGGTTCCGGAGCCGAACGGCCGCCAGCGAGTCGAACCCGCAGTCCTTGAAGGCCCGGTCCGCGGCCACCGCTCCCGGTCCGGAGTGGCCCAGCACCACCGCCGTACGGTCGCGCACGAGGTCGAGCAGCACGGCGTCGCGGTCAGCGTCGGAAAGCCCGGCCAGTCGCTCCCGAAGCCGGGCGGACGCGTCGGAGCGCCGCTCCTGCTCCCCGTCTGCCAGCCGGGCTTCGGACAGCTCGGCGAACAGCCGGGCGGGCCGGTCGAACGCCAACTCGGAGACATAGGTGGGCCAGTCGACATCGGCGACGGCCAGCACCGGCTCGTCCCGGTCGAGGGCCGAGCCCAGGACCTCCAGGGCGAGATCGGCATCGAGGGCGGCCACGCCCCTGCGGCTCAGGCCGGCGGCGACCTCCGGCGCTCCCACGAGCCCGCCCCCGGCCCAGGGGCCCCAGGCCACCGAGGTGGCCTTCAGGCCTTCCGCGCGCCGCCGCTGGGCCAGCGCGTCGAGCATCGCGTTGGCCGCCGCGTAGGCGCCCTGGCCGGTGTTGCCGACGGCTGCGGTGAAGGAGGAGAACAACACGAACGCCGACAGGTCCAGCTCCCTGGTCAGATCGTGCAGATGCAGCGCGGCGCGGGCCTTGGGCGCGAGAACGGCGTCGATCCGGTCCCGGTCGAGCGAGCCGATCAGCGCGTCGTCCAGGACCGCGGCCGTGTGCACCACTGTCGTGAGCGGCCGGTCGGGCCGGATCGTCGCCAGCACCGAGGCCAGCTGCGTACGATCGGCCACGTCGCAGGCCAGGACCTCGGCCGTCGCCCCCAGCTCTTCGAGTTCGGCGACGAGTTCGGCCGCCCTCGGCGCGTCCGGCCCACGCCTGCTGACCAGCACCAGGTGCTCGATGCCCCGTTGGACCAGCCAGCGCGCCGCCCGGGCGCCCAACGCGCCAGTGCCTCCGGTCACCAGCGCGGTGCCGCGCGCCCGCCACTCCGGCGCGGCCCGCCCCGCCGCGACCGGCGCGTGCAGCAGCCGCCGCACCCGCACCCCGGAGCTCCGGACGGCGGCCTCGGGCTCATCCGTGTACGCGCCGGAGACGACGGCCAACACCTGCTCCCAGGTCCGCTCGTCGGTCGCGGCACCCTCGACGTCGATGAGGCCGCCCCACCGGTCCGGGTGCTCGAGTGCGCAGACCCTGCCCAGGCCCCACAGCGCGGCACCGGCCGGGTCCGGCGCGACACCGTCCGCGCCGGTGGAGACCGCCGAACGGGTGAGGCACCACAGCGGTGCCGGCACCCCGGCCTCGCCGAGGACCCCGATCAGCGTCGCGGTGGCGTGCAGGGCCTCCGGTTCCGCCAGCCCGAGCAGGGAGATGACACCTTCCACGTCCCGCACGGCCCGGATGGCATCCAGCAGGCCGTCGCCGGAGCGGAGAACAACGGCATCGGCACCCGCCTGCTCCAGTGCCCGGACGGCGGCACCCACCAACTCGGTCCGGTCCTGTTCCTGCGCGGCCACCAGCACCCAGGCCCTCCGCAGGGTGGCACCGGAGACCTCCGTACCCCGCGCGGGCTGCCAGTCGATCCGGTAGCGCCAGGAGTCCGTGACGGTCGCGGCCATCCGTTTCCTGCGCCACGCGGCCATCGCGGGAAGAACGCTGCTCAGCGGGGCCGCCGGGTCGACGCCGAGCGCCGCGGAGAACTCCGCCAGGTCGCCGCGATCGACCGCGTCCCAGAGGCCACTGTCGGCGTTGCCCGCCGCCACCGGCACGTCGTCGTCGAGCCAGTAACGCTTGCGCTGGAAGGCGTAGGTTGGCAACGTCACCGTCGCGGAGCCCGAGCCCTCGAAGACCGGCGACCAGTCGATGTCGACGCCGCGTACGAGGAGCTGCGACAGTGAGAGCAGGAACCGCCGCATTCCGCCGTCGGCACGGTGCAGCGTCCCCGCCACCAACGCCTGGCTCGCCTCGCGCTCCTCCGCGACCGCCGTCATCCCGACGGCGAGAACCGGATGCGGGCTCACCTCGACCATGATCTGGTGCCCCTCGTCGAGCAGCGCGCCGACGGCCGACGCGAACTGGACGCTCTGCCGCAGGTTGCGGTACCAGTACTCGGCGGTCAGCGAGGCACCGTCGCGCTCGACCCACCGACCGTCCACCGTGGAGTAGAACGGCACCGTCGCGGGCAGCGGCCGCAGATCGCCCAGCACCTCGATCAGGCGCGCACGGATCCCCTCGACCTGAGCCGAATGGGAGGCGTAGTCCACCGCCACCCGGTTCGCCCAGACGCCCCGGGCCTCGCACGCCGCGAGAAACTCCTCCAGGGCCACCGCCTCGCCGGCGACCACGACCGAGCGGGGGCCGTTGGCCGCCGCCAGCGAGAGGCGGTCCGCCCAGGGCGTCAGGAAGTCCGCACACTCCTGTGGTGCCAGGGTGGCGGTCGCCATTGCGCCGCCTCCGGCCAAAGATTCCCCGATCAGCCGGCTGCGCAGGGCCGCCACCTTCGCGCCGTCGCTCAGGGAGAGGATTCCGGCCACGCAGGCGGCCGCGATCTCGCCCTGGCTGTGACCGACGACCGCCGCCGGCCGCACGCCGAACGAGCGCCACAGCTCGGCCAGGGAGACCATCACCGCCCAGAGCGCGGGCTGGACGACGTCCACCCGGTCCAGCGGAGGCGCTCCCTCGGCACCGCGCACCACGTCGAGCAGCGACCAGTCCGTGAACGGCGCCAGCGCCGCCGCGCACTCGGCCATCCGCGCGGCGAACACCGGCGACTCGTCGAGCAGTTCCACGGCCATCCCGGCCCACTGCGACCCCTGCCCGGGGAAGACGAACACCGGGCCGGACGGCGCGGTACCGGAGCCGTACACGATCTCCTCGTGCTCCTCGCCGTGAGCCCAGGCGCGCAGCGCCGCCGGGTCGGTCCCGGACGCGACGGCGACGGCACGGTGCTCGAAACGCGTACGGGTGGCCACCAACGACCTGGCCACGGCAGCCATCGAGAGGTCGGGACGGTCCTCGAGAAATGTCGCGAGCCGCCCGGCCTGCGCCCGCAGCGCCTCCTCGGACCGGGCGGACAGCACCAGCGGGAGGGTTGACACCGGCGAGTCCCCCGTGGGCGTCTCCTCGTGCGGTGGGCCCTGTTCGAGGATCACGTGCGCGTTCGTACCGGAGACGCCGAACGCCGACACCCCGGCCCGGCGCGGACGTCCCGTCTCGGGCCATGGCCGGGCCTCGGTCAGCAGTTCCACGGCTCCCGCCGACCAGTCGACGTTCGGGGACGGGTCGTCGACGTGCAGGGTCTTCGGGAGGACGCCGTGCTCCAGCGCCTTCACCATCTTGATCACGCCCGCGACACCCGCCGCCGCCTGGGCGTGGCCGATGTTCGACTTCAGCGAGCCCAGCCAGAGCGGACGGTCCGCCGGGCGGTCCTGCCCGTAGGTGGCCAGCAGCGCGCCCGCCTCGATCGGGTCGCCCAGCCTGGTGCCGGTGCCGTGCGCCTCGACCGCGTCCACGTCGGCCGCGGTCAGCCCGCCGTCGGCGAGAGCCTGCCCGATCACCCGCTGCTGGGACGGGCCGTTCGGCGCGGTCAGGCCGTTGCTCGCACCGTCCTGGTTGACGGCCGAACCACGGACCACGGCGAGCACCCGGTGCCCGTCACGACGCGCCTGCGCGAGGGGCTGGAGCAGGAGCATGCCCGCGCCCTCGGCCCAGATGGTGCCGTCGGCCGCGGCGGCGAACGACTTGGCCCGGCCGTCGGGGGCGAGCCCGCGCTGGCGGCTGAACTCGACGAACATGCCGGGATTCGCCATGATCGTCACTCCGCCGACCAGGGCACGGGAGCACTCACCCCGGCGCAGCGCCTGCACCGCCAGGTGAAGTGCGACAAGCGACGACGAGCAGGCGGTGTCGACGGTGACGGCCGGGCCTTCCAGGCCGAAGGTGTACGCGAGCCGGCCGGACGCGACGCTCGCGGTGTTGCCGGTGAGCAGGTAGCCCTCCACCTCTTCGGTCGCGCGGTGCAGCCGCGGCCCGTACTCCTGCGCGGCGGCGCCCACGAACACGCCGGTCCGGCTGCCGCGCAGCGACGTCGGGTCGATGCCCGCCCGCTCGAACGTCTCCCAGGCGGTCTCCAGCAGCAGCCGCTGTTGCGGATCCATCGCGAGCGCCTCACGCGGGGCGATGCCGAAGAACTCGGCGTCGAACTCGTCCGCGTCGTGGACGAAGCCGCCTTCGCGGGCGTAGCTCGTCCGCGCCTTGTCGGGATCCGGGTGGTAGACGCCCTCGTTGTCCCAGCCTCGGTTGGCCGGGAACGGCGAGATCCCGTCGACGCCATCCGCCAGCAGTCGCCACAGATCCTCCGGGGTCGCCGCGCCACCGGGAAGACGGCAGCTCATCGCGACGATCGCGATCTGTTCTGCGCTCACCGCGACTGGCACGGTCGGTGCCTGCGTCCCCGTCGTGCCGGCGAGCAGGGCACCGAGATGCTCGGCCAGGGTCTCCGGTGTGGGATGGTCGAAGACGATCGTGGGCGGGAGCGCCATCCCGGTCTCGGCCGCCAGCCGGTTGCGGAGCTCCACCGCGGTGAGCGAGTCGAGCCCGAGATCCTGGAAGGCCCGGTCCACCGGCACACCCGCCGACGAGGCGTGTCCCAGCACCAGGGCGACCTGGTCGCGGACGAGTGTCGACACCGCCACGGCCCGCTCGACGTCGGGCAGCGCGGCGAGCCTGCGCAGCAGTTGCGAGGACGCCCCGGCACCGCGCCTCGCACGGGTGGGCAGCAGGCCGCGGAACACCGACGGCACGTCGTCTGGGCGCCCACCTCCCAGGTCCATGGCGAGGGCGGACACGACCGGCTCGTCCTGACCGAGCGCGGCGTCGAAGAGGGCGAGCGCGACGTCGGTGGCCAGCGGACGCAGCCCGCGGGCGGCGATCCTCGCCCGCGCGGCCGCCGTCAGGCCCCCGGCCATGCCTCCCTCGTCGGCCCAGGGCCCCCAGAGCAGCGAGAGCGCGGCCAGCCCCTCAGCCCTGCGGCGCACGGCCAGCGCGTCGAGGAACACGTTCGCCGCCGCGTATCCCGCCTGCCCGGCACTGCCCGCCAGGCCCGCGATCGAGGAGCACAGGACGAAGAAGTCGAGCGCGTGGTCCCGGGTCAGTTCGTGCAGGTGCCAGGCCGCGTCCGCCTTGGCGGCGAGGACACCGTCGATCCTCGCGTGGTTCAGCGAGGCGACAGCTCCGTCGTCCACGACTCCGGCGGCATGCACCACCCCGGTCAGGGGACGGTCCGGTGGGATCGCCGCGATCAGCCCGGCGAGGGCCCCGCGGTCCGTCACATCGCAGGCGGCCACCTCGACCGTGACGGCGCCGAGCCGGTCCAGCTCCGCCGTCAGCGCAGTTGCCGCGGGGGCCTGCGGACCGCTGCGACTGATCAGCAGCAGGTGCCGGGCTCCGTGCTCGGTCACCAGGTGGCGGGCCAGCGCCGAGCCCAGGGCGCCGGTGCCTCCGGTGACGAGGACCGTGCCGTCGCGCGGGTCGGCGCCGGGCGAGGCTGGCCGCGCGTCGGCGCGTACCAGTCTCGGGACGAGAGGGACGGAGCCGTCGCGGACGGCCAACCGCGGTTCCCCCGCGGCGAGCACTGTCGCGAGCATCCGCGCCGACAGACGCCGGTCGCCGGTGTCGACCAGGATGATCCGTCCCGGGTGCTCGGCCTGCACCGACCCGGCGAGGCCCCACACCACCGCCGCCTCCGGGTCGGGCAGCTCGTCTCCGACGGCGACAGCGCCTCGGGTCAGCAGGACGAGCCGGGCGGCGTCGAAGCGACTGTCGCCGAGCCACTCCTGAACGAGGTCGAGGGTCCGATGCGCCGCCTCCCGCGCCGATGCGGCCGGGCTGCCAGCCGGGCGCAGGAGGAGCGGTGCCAGCACCACCGCTGGCTCGCCGGTCACCGAGGCGAGGTCCGCGAAGACCTCGACCGGCGCGTCCTCCTCGGCGAGGGCTGACGCCTCGGGGGCCACGACGACGACGCGGCCATCCGGTGGTGCCTCGGCTGCCGTGCCGGGTTCGAGGTCCCGCCAGGTGAGGGTGTGCAGGGCACCGTCCCGACCGGTCCGTGCGGCACCGCGGAGCTGGGCCGCCGCGACCTGCCGGAGCACGAGCGAGCCGATCGACAGCACCGGACGGCCGGTGGCGTCGGCCACCGCGACGGCCACCGTGTCCTGTCCGGCCCGCACGATGCGCAGGCGCAGGCTGGAGGCGCCGGCGGAGTGCAGCCGCACGCCAGTCCAGCTGAACGGCAGCCTGGCCTGGTCCGGGTCCTGCTCCAGGTCGTGATTGACGAAACCGAGCCGCATGGCCTGCAGGCCGCTGTCCAGCAGGGCGGGGTGCACGCCGTACCCGGCCACGCTCGGACCCTGTGCCGGGTCGACCTCGACGAACAGTTCGGCGCCACGTCGCCAGGCCGCGCTCAGCCCCTCGAACGCCGGGCCGTAGCGGAACGCGGTGCCGTCGAGGTCGTCGTAGAAGCTCCGCACATCGACAGGCGTGGCACCCGGGGGCGGCCACGAGGCGAGGTCCGGATGGTCGTCCGGCGTGTCGTCGGGGGCGAGGACTCCCCGCGCGTGGCAGGTCCACGGCTCTTCGCCGCGGCGAGAGTGGAGCGTGAGGGTGCGGCGGCCGGAGTCCTCGGGGACGCCGACGGTCAGCTGGAGGACCAGCTCGCCGTCCTCCGGGAGGATCAGCGGCGCCTCGTGGGTGAGTTCGTCGAGCCGCTCACACCCGACCTGTTCGCCGGCCTGCAGCGCCAGTTCCAGATAGGCCGTGCCGGGCAGGACGACCTGGCCCAGCACCGTGTGGTCGGCGAGCCAGGGGTGGGTGCGCAGGGACAGCTTGCCGGTCAGCACCAGCCCGTCGGACTCAGCGAGCCCCACCGCCGCACCGAGCAAC
>NZ_JBEZDJ010000056.1:0-15798 GCF_040648275.1 Micromonospora sp. NPDC049171 | reverse complement strand
CGCCTGGACACATCACCCCAACACCGCCACTGCTTGACACCTAAGCACCTGGGATGTCTTTGCTCTGCTTACCTATATGCGACGCGCACGCTCCGCGAGGAGGGTTTCCACCCCTCGACTGCGCGGTCGCCATGAAGTCCCAGTTCAACGCCGTGGCGCATATAGGCAAGCAGAGCAAAGGCGGTGAGTGGCCCGGGCGGGACACTGCGGCCCGTAACGCCCTGTTACTGGTATCACCCATGGGCCATCCGGGCATCCATCGTCACCTACTGTCAGCCTGGCAACTCCGGGCCGCCGTCGAGCAGGGCGGCCAGCAGGTCCCCGTACTCCTCGACCCGGGTCAGCACCTCGGCGGCGGTGAACTGGCGGACGGCCGGTTTCCGGCCGCGGGCGCCGGCCTCGACCTCGTCCCAGGTCAGCGGCGTCGACACCGACGGCACCGACTGGGCCCGCAGCGAGTACGGAGCGACCGTGGTCTTCGCCGCGTTGTTCTGGCTCCAGTCGATGAAGACCTTGCCGGGGCGCAGGTTCTTCGCCATCCTCGACACGATCAGCTTCGGGTGGGCCTGCTCCAACTCCTGGGCGATCCGCCGGGCGTACGCGGAGACGTCGTCGGAGGACTGGGTGCCGGCGATCGGGCAGCAGAGTTGCATGCCCTTCTTGCCGGACGTCTTCGGGTACGAGTCGATGCCGTCGTCGGCGAGTCGGTCGCGCATCAGCACCGCCACCGGGCAGCACTCGGCGATCCCGGCCGGTGGCCCCGGGTCCAGGTCGACGACCATCATGTCCGGGTGTTCGCCGACCTTCCACTGCGGCGTGTGCAGCTCCAACGCGGCCAGGTTGGCCAGCCAGACCAGGGTGGGCAGATCGTCGGCAACCACGTAGTCGATCGTCTCCCGACCCTTCGTCGACCCGGGCGCGGGCAGGTTCTCCACCCGCACCCAGTCCGGGGTCGCGGCCGGCGTGTTCTTCTCGAAGAACGACTTGTCGTCGACCCCGTTGGGGAAGCGGATCCGGGTCACCGGCCGGTCGCGCAGGTGCGGCAGCAGCACCGGCGAGATCCGGGTGTAGTAGTCGATCACCTCACCCTTGGTGAAGCCGGCCGCCGGGTAGAGCACCTTGTCCAGGTTGGAAAGCTCCAGCGGGCGACCCTCGACGTCCACCCGTAGCCGCTCAGCCGGCATCGTCGACCTCCTCGGGAGGCTTGTCCGGGCGCAACCGCAGCACCCGGGGAAAGCGCAGTCGGCCGTCCGGGGTGCGCTGGCCGTACTTCACCTCCACCACCACCCGGGGGCTTACCCAGATGGCACCCCGCGCATCCTCGCGCGGCACACCCGGCGCGAACGGTGACACGCCGGAGCGCAGCGGCTCCAGCTCGGCGAGGAGCTGCCGTTCGATGGCCGCGCCGATCCCACCGCCGACCCGACCCCGGTAGACCAACCGGCCGTCCGGGCCGGGCACGCCGACCAGCAGCCCGCCGATCCGACGTGCGCCCGGTCGCCAACCGCCGATGACGAAGTCGCCGGTCACCTCCAGCTTGACCTTCACCCAGTCCGGCGAGCGCACCCCCGGGCGGTAGACGGCACCGACCCGCTTGGCCATGACGCCCTCCAGACCGTGCTCCCCGGCGGCCTCGTAGGTGGCCGGGCCGTCGGCGAAGACCGGCGGCACCGCCCAGCGGAGACCACCGAGGGCGAGCGTGTCCAGGGCCTCCCGGCGGCGCTCGTACGGCCAGCCGGTCAGGTCGTCGCCGTTGAGGCGGAGCACGTCGAAGATCATGTACGTCACCGGCATGACCGCGGCCAGCCGGGCCGCCTTGGCCCGGTCCCGTACGTGCATCCGCTCGGCCAACGCGGTGAACGACGGCTGCCCGCCCTGGCCGAGCAGCACCACCTCGCCGTCGAGCAGGGCGTCGTCGACCTGCTCGGGCAGGGTGGCCAACTCGGGGTACGCGGCGGTGATCTCCACGCCGGAGCGGGCGTACAGGTGCTGGTCGCCGCCGCGGATGTCGGCCAGCGCGCGAACCCCGTCCCACTTGAACTCGTACGCCCAGCCGGCACCCGCCGGGAGCGGCCCGGTCATCGCGAGCATCGGCTTGAGCGGCGCGCCGGGCACGACCCGACTGTAGTAGCAGGCCGAACACCTCGCGTCATGTTCTTTCGGATGCGAGCATGGTCGATACCGGGGAAGGGAGCGCAGGATGCGTGCCATCTGGAAGGGAGCCGTGTCGTTCGGGCTCGTCTCAATCGGGGTGAAGCTCTACTCCGCGACCGAGGAGAAGGACATTCGGTTCCACCAGGTGCACCGTGCGGACGGTGGCCGGATCCGCTACAAGCGCACCTGCTCGGTCTGCGGCGAGGAGGTCACCTACGACGACATCGCCAAGGGCTACGACATCGGCGGCGGCGAGATGGTGATCCTCACCGACGAGGACTTCGCCGACCTGCCGTTGACCAGCTCCCGCGCGATCGACGTGCTGGAGTTCGTGCCGGCCGAGCAGGTCGACCCGATCCTCTACAACAAGGCGTATTTTCTCGAGCCGGAGGGCACGGCCACCAAGCCGTACGTGCTGCTGCGCGACGCGCTCATCGACTCGGAGCGGGTGGCCATCGTCAAGGTGGCGTTGCGCCAGCGGGAGCAGCTCGCCACGCTGCGGGTCCGCGAGGGTGTACTGCTGCTCAACACCATGCTCTGGCCGGACGAGATCCGTACCCCCGATTTTGGTTTCCTCGACGAGGATCTCAAGGTGCGCCCGCCGGAGTTGGCGATGGCCAGTTCCCTGATCGACTCGATGACCGGCGAGTTCGAGCCGGACGTCTTCACCGACGACTACCGGGCCGCGTTGCAGGAGGTCATCGACGCCAAGGTGGAGGGTCGGGAGGTCGTCCAGCCGGAGGAGGCCGAGGAGGCCCCGGCCGCGGCGGTGGACCTGATGGCCGCGTTGAAGGCCTCGGTGGAGCGGGCCAAGGCGGCCCGCGGCGAGCCAGCCGCCCGTGGTGGTGGCGGCGGTGGCGGCGGTGGCGAGCCGACACCCATCTCGTCGGCCCGGTCGGCACAGAAGGCGGCGGAGAAGAAGGCGGCCAAGGCCCCGGCGAAGAAGACCGCGACGAAGAAGACGGCCGAGAAGAAGGCCGCCGAGCCGGCGAAGAAGACCGCCGCCAAGAAGACCACCGCGAAGAAGGCGGAGCCGGCGAAGAAGACGGCCGCCCGCAAGGCCGCACCCCGCAAGAGCGCCTGACCGGGTACGGCAGCGACGGCGGTGTCCGCCCGGTTGGGTACGCTCCGCCGGCCGCTGGCCACCGGAGGAGCCCTCATGTACACCCCTGACCTGGACCGGTTGTTGACGTCCGGCGCCCGTTTCACCGACCAGCACGGCGCGTACCTGATCGAGGTCCACCCGGCGGGCGACGTCGTGCTGCCCACCGGCCAGGTGGTCGGGTGCGACCCGCTGGTCTGCCCGGAGGCCGAGCCGTTCACGGTGACCGTGCCGCCGGGGCGGTATGCCGCCCGCGCCTGGGTGGCCGTGGTGCTCCGGGAGGACGCCGAGGTGGACCGGCGGGTGGCCGCGTTCCAGTTGCTGGTCTCCGACGAGCCGACCACCCGCTGGGAGTTGGCCGTGGCGGGCGACCAGGACGTCGCCACCCTCGGTGCGGACGACTACTTCGGGTACGGGGTGGACGCCGGTGCCGGCACCCTCGCCGACCCGACCGCGCTCAGTGTCCTGGAAGGCTGGGACTACGACCAGGTCGAGCAGGTCTTCATCCCCGACAGGCTGCCGTCGTCCCCGGTCCCGGGGCTGATCACCGCTGTCCTGGACGAGGCCAGCGGCGCCAACGTCGTCACCGTGGCCACCGGTTGGGGCGACGGCTGCTACGGCACCTGGATCGGCCGTGCCGCCGACGGCCGGGTCACCTCGTTCGTGACCGACTTCATGGTCGTCCCGGAATAACCGACCGGGAACAGACCGGAACTGACGCGCTGGGCGATCCGCCACGTCCGCGGCGGGCACGGTGGGCCGTGGTGCGGGTACCGTGTGCGTCGGCTTTCCCCCCGGCACCGGGTGCCGGCCACACTTCGCAGCAGGGAGTCGACGACGTGAGCGAGCGGACGCAGCAGACGGGCCCGGACCAGAGCCCGGCAACCAAGTCGGGGCGCCGGCTGGCCGCCCAGTTGGCGGCGAAGAAGGCCGCCGACCGGAAGCGTAAGCGCAACGCGGTGATCAGCGGCCTCGCCGCCGTCGCCGTTGCCGGGGTGCTGATCGGCGTCTTCGTGACGATCGGTGGCGGGGGCGACGACAAGCCCAAGAACCAGGCCGACGCGACCCCGTCCGCGACCGTCCCGGCCCCCGACGAGCCCGCCGCGCCGCCCGCCCCGCAGCTGCCCGCGGACGCCGATCCGGCGCTGAAGACCAAGCCGACGGTGAAGCCGGGCACGGGCGACCTCAAGAAGCTCGCGGTCACCCCGTTGATCAAGGGGACCGGCCCGGCCGTCAAGAAGGGCCAGAACATCACCACCAACTACGTGGGGGTGTTCTTCAAGGACGGCAAGGAGTTCGACTCTTCCTGGAAGGGCGGGCAGCCGGTGACCTTCCCGATCGGCGTCGGCCAGGTCATTCCCGGCTGGGACCAGGGCCTGGTCGGCGTGACGGTGGGCAGCCGGGTGCAGCTCGACATCCCGGGCGAGCTGGGCTACGGCAACGACCCGGCCGCCGCTGGTGGGCGCCCGACCGGCCCGCTGCGCTTCGTGGTGGACGTGATCGCCGCCCAGTGATCCCGTCCGGATCGCCCCGGTTGTCGCCGGGGCGCGATGGAGTTGTTCACATGGGGCTTCCGGCCCGTCACCCAGCGGCAGTAGGTTCGGCGTCACCCCGGGCGGTTCGCCGCCCGGGGTGAGATCGGGGACTCCGACGCGGAGGTGCAGATGACGGCGCTGGACGAGCCTGGGCGGACCGCCCGGTCGATGTGGGCGTACTTCGAGCCGGTGCACGCGGTCACCTACCTGCACCCCCGGGCCCGCGCCGCGTACGAGGCGGTCGGCTTGCGCGGCTACTGGCGTGGTTACTTCGCCGGCCGGGCCGCGCCGCTGGGCGCCACCGAGGCGGCCCCGGTGATCGCCGCCTTCTTCAACTTCGCGCCGCCGATGGTGGCCCGTGCGCTGCCGGCGGTGTGGCGGTTGGCCACCCCGCCGGAGGCTTTGCGCGTCCGACTGACAGGTGCCGTGCAGGCGCTCGCCGAGCTGACCTACGAGCTGCCGGAGTCGCACCTGGCGGAGGCCGCCGACCTGCTGGAACGGGCCGCCTCGGCGGCGCAGACCGCCGGCCGGGTGCTCGGCGCGGCCAACGCGGCGCTGCCGGTCGGGGAATATCCGCTGGCGCGGCTCTGGCAGGCCGCCACCACGCTGCGCGAACACCGGGGCGACGGGCACGTGGCGGCGCTGGTTGCCGCCGGGTTGGACCCGGTGGAGACGTTGACCTGGCGGGTCGCGTTGGACGGTTCGCCGCCGCAGTACCTGCTGGGCCGGGGCTGGTCCGAGGAGCAGTGGCAGGCCGCCCGCGAGCGGCTGACGCGGCGGGGCTGGCTGACCGGCGACGGCGCGCCCGCCGAGCACGGCCGGGCCGAGTTCCAGGCCGTCGAGGACGCCACCGACCGGGCCGCCGCGCACCCGTGGCAGGCGCTCGGCGCCCCCGGCACGGACCGGCTCCGGGAGCTGCTGGAGCCGATCGCCCGGTCCGGCCACACCCTGCTGCCCGAGAGCAGCCCGCTCGGCCTGCCCGCGCTGCCCGGCTGACCCGGCGCCCACCGGTCAGGCAGGATGGGCCCGTGACAGATGCGGTGGTCTTCGACCTGGACGGCGTGATCGTGGATTCCGAGCCGGTGTGGGAGGAGGTCCGCCGGGCGTACGTGGCGACGCACGGCGGGACGTGGCAGCCGGACACCCAAAAACGGCTGATGGGGATGAGCACCGGCGAGTGGGCCCACTATCTCAGCGGCGAGCTGGGCGTCGGGCGCACCGCCGAGCAGGTCGCCGTCGAGGTGGTCGAGGAGATGACTCGACGCTACCGGGCCCACGTACCCCTGATCGCCGGCGCCGATGAGGTCGTCCGCCGGCTGGCCGGGCGGTGGCCGCTGGGGTTGGCCAGTTCGTCGCCGACCCGGCTGATCGAGGCGGCGCTGGCCGCCACCGGCCTGACCGACGCGTTCGGCGCGACCCTGTCCACCGAGCAGACCGAGCGGGGCAAGCCCGCACCCGACGTCTACCTGAACGTCGCCGAGCGCCTCGGCGTCGACCCGGCCCGCTGTGTGGCAGTGGAGGACTCGTCGAACGGGGTGCGGTCGGCCGCCGCGGCGGGGATGCGGGTGGTGGCCGTGCCACACGGCTCGTATCCCCTGGACCCGGATGCCGCCCGGCTGGCCGTGGTGACGGTGGGGTCGATCGGTGAGCTGACCCCGGAGCTGGTGGACAGCCTGGGTTGACGCCAGCCGAGGGGGGTAGAGACCACGCATGAGAGCCATCGTGTACGAGCACACCGGCGACCCTTCGGTGCTGAAACTGGTCGACCGGCCGGTGCCGACACCCGGGGCGGGTGAGGTTCTGGTGCGGGTGGCGGTGTCGGGGGTCAACCCGACCGACTGGAAGTCCCGCCGCTCCTCCGCGCCGCAGGGCTGGCAGATTCCCGGGCAGGACGGCGCGGGCGTGGTGGAGGCGGTCGGCGAGGGGGTCGACCCGGACCTGATCGGTGAGCGTGTCTGGATCTGGGAGGCCGCCTGGCAGCGGCCGTGGGGCACGGCGGCGGAATACACGCTGGTGCCGGTGCGTCAGGCGGTCCGTCTCGGTGCCGCCTCGTTCGAGGTGGGGGCCGCCCTGGGCATCCCGTTCCTCACCGCGCACCGCTGCCTGACCGCCGGCGAGTTCATGCCGGACACGCTGCGCGCCGGTGCGTTGGCCGACCACACCGTGCTGGTGCAGGGCGGGGCGGGTGCGGTCGGCAATGCGGCGATCCAGCTCGCCCGGTGGGCCGACGCCACGGTGGTCGCCACGGTGAGCAGCGCCGAGAAGGCCCAGCTCGCGGCGGCGGCCGGTGCTTCGTACGTGGTGAACTACCGCGAGCAGGACGTGGTCGCGGAGGTCCGCAAGATCGCCCCCGACGGGGTCCACACGATCGTGGAGGTCGCTCCGGCGACGAACGCGGCGATGGACGTGCAGGTGCTGCGGCACGGCGGCGCGGTCTGCATGTACGCCGACGACGGCGGCGACGAGGTGACCATCCCGATCCGGGCGATGATGGTGCCGAACGCGCGCTGGCAGTTCGTGCTCGTCTACACCGAGCCGAAGGCGGCCAAGGCGCAGGGGGTCAAGGACGTGGCCGCGGCGGCCACCCAGGGCGGCATCCGGGTCGGTGCCGATGCCGGCCTGCCGCTGCACCGCTACTCCCTGGCCGAGACGGCCGCGGCGCACCAGGCGGTGGAGGACTCGGCGGTGGGCAAGGTGCTGGTCACCACCAGCGACGCCTGATCGGGTCGCCGACCATCTGATTTCCCCATCATCAGGACAGAAGCGAATAAGTTTCGCAACAATGACTGTGCGGGTCGCCCCGCGTGGAACGGGCGGCCCCGGCGCGGTGCGAACGCCGGGGCCGCCCCTGCGGAGGAATGTCCAGCAGCACTCCACCGCCAGCGGCGACAGTGCCGGGCAAGACGTTACGGCGCTGCCAACTCCCGGACGGTCAGCTCGCCCTCGGCGTACCGCGAACGGACGACCTTCTTGTCGAACTTGCCCACGCTCGTCTTCGGCACCGAGTCGATGAACGCCCAGCGCTCCGGCAACTGCCAGCGCGCCACCGAGCCGGCCAGGAAGTCGCGCAGCTCCTCGGCCGTCACCGAGGCACCTTCCCGGACCACCACGGTGGCCAGCGGTCGCTCGTCCCACCGCTCGTCCGGCACACCCACCACGCACGCCTCCAGCACCGCCGGGTGACCCATCAGCGCGTTCTCCAGCTCCACCGACGAGATCCACTCACCGCCGGACTTGATCACGTCCTTGGCGCGGTCGGTCAGCGTGATGTACCCCTCCGGCGAGAGGGTGCCCACGTCGCCGGTACGCAGCCAGCCGTCCCGGAACTTCTCCTCGTCCGGGGTGTCGTCGCCGACGTACCGTGCGGTCACCCACGGCCCACGGACCTCCAGCTCACCCACGGCCTCGCCGTCGGCGGGCAACTGCTCGCCGGCCGGCCCAACGATCCGCGCCCGCACACCCGCCGGCACCCGCCCCTGCGTGTAGCGGTAGCGCCACGCCTGCTCGCCCGTCGCACCGGCGGGCGGACGCGAGATCGACCCCAGTGGGGACATCTCGGTCATCCCCCAGGCGTGGATGACGTCGATCCCGTGCCGCTCGTCGAACGCGTGCATCAGCGCCGGCGGGCAGGCCGAGCCACCGACGATCACCTCGGTGAGCGAGGACGTGTCCACGTCGTGGCTGTCCAGGTAGGCCAGCAGGTCGGTCCAGATGGTCGGCACCGCCCCGGCCAGGGTGGGCCGCTCGGCGGCGATCATCTCGGCGATCGGCGCGGCCTGGAGGAACCGGTCCGGCATGATCAGCGAAGAGCCGGAGAGGAAGGCCGCGTACGGCAGACCCCACGACATGGCGTGGAACATCGGCACGATGGCCAACTCCCGGTCGGTCGGCCCGAGACCGAAGCCCTCCGGCAGGCAGACCTGCAACGAGTGCAGGTAGATGGACCGGTGCGAGTAGGCCACACCCTTCGGGTTGCCCGTGGTGCCCGAGGTGTAGCAGAGCGCCGCGGCGTCGTGCTCGTCCACCTCGGGCCAGTCGAAGACGTCCGGCCGGTCGGCGAGCAGCGCGTCCCAGTGGTGCACGGTGATCCGGTCACCGGCGGCCGCCACCAGCGGCGCCGGGTCACCGCCACCGACCACCACCACGTGCCGCACCGTGGCCAGCTCACCGATCACCCGGGCCAGCAGCGGGATGAGCGTGCTGTCGACGAGCACCACCCGGTCCTCGGCGTGGTTGGCGATGTAGACGACCTGGTCGGGAAAGAGTCGGATGTTGAGCGTGTGCAGCACCGCACCCATGCTCGGCACCGCGAAGTAGGCGACCAGGTGCTCGCTGTTGTTCCACATGAAGGTGGCGACCCGCTCGTCGCCGGTCACCCCACACTCGTCGCGCAGCGCGTGGGCCAGCCGGGCGGCCGTGCGACCCACCTCGGCGTACGTCATCCGGCGGGGCTCGGCGCCCGTCCAGGTGACCACCTCGGCGGTGCCGTGCACTCCTGCGCCGTGCTCGAGGATCCGGGAGACCTGCAGAGGGGCGTCCATCATCGTGCTACGCATGGGTAACAAGCTAGTGTCGGCGGTCACACGTTGGGAACCCCCGTAAATTGGCGCAGGTGAGCATCTCCTGGGCCGACTCGTACGTTGGGCAGTTGCGCGCGCTAGCCGGGGACCGGACGCTGATGTTCGTCGGTGCCCGCGCCGTGGTCAGCGACAACGCCGGACGCATCCTGCTGATCCAACGCTCGGACAACGGCCAGTGGGCCATGCCGGCCGGGGCGATGGAGTTGGGCGAGTCGATAGCCGACTGCGCGGTCCGCGAGGTCCGCGAGGAGACCGGGTTGCGGGCGCTGCGGGTCTGCGCGTTCGCCCTCTACACCGGCCCGGACCGGACGAGCACCAACATGTACGGGCACACCTACCAGGTCTTCACCACGGCGTTCAAGGTGGAGGAGTGGGACGGGCAACTGGCCCGGGTCACCGACGAGACCACCGACGCCGGCTTCTTCCCCCGCGACCGGTTCCCCGCCCCGCTCTCCGCCTCGGTCACCGAGACCCTGGCCGACCTGGACGTCTTCGAGCAGACCAACCGGCTCATCCTGAAGTAGGGGCGGCCCCGGGGCCGTGCCTCACCGAGACTCGGCCCCGGGCCGTGCGTTACTGCGGCAGGCGCGTCCCGGCGAAGAACCCCTCCTGGATCCAGTTCGGGTACGCGACCGGCAGCTTGGTGGCCTCGTCCAGCTCGCCGAGGTCCTGCTCGGTCAGGGTGAGATCCGAGGCGGCGATGTTGTCCACCAACTGCTCCTGCTTGCGGGCACCGACGATCACGCTGGTCACGGCGGGCCGCGACAGCAGCCAGGCGACCGCCACCCGGGCCGGGCTGACCCCGTGCCGCTCGGCGACGCCCCTGAGCACGTCGACGACGCCGAAGGCGTGCTCGGGGTCGAACGGCGTGAAGCTGGAGTAACCGGGCTGGGCGCTGCGCGCGCCACTGTCGGCGACGGCGCCGTCCCGGCTGACCTTGCCGGAGAGGAAGCCACCGGCGAGCGGGCTCCAGACGGTCAGCCCGACACCCTCGTTGAGCGCCATCGGCACCACGTCGCGTTCCACGTCCCGGCCCAGCAGCGAGTAGTACTCCTGCACCGAGACGAAGCCGGCCAGCTTCTCGCGGGCGGAGATGCCGAGCGCCTTGGAGATCTGCCAGGCGGCGAAGTTGGCGGCGCCGATGTAGCGGACCTTGCCCTGCCGGACCGCGTCGTCCAGCGCGCGCAGCATCTCCTCCATGGGAGTGATCTGGTCGAAGTTGTGGATCTGGTAGAGGTCGATGTGATCGGTGCCCAGCCGACGCAGGCTGTCCTCCAGGTTCTGCATGATGTGCAGCCGGGAGGTGCCGACGTCGTTCGGGCCGGGCCCCGTGCGGGAGTGCACCTTGGTGGCCAGCACCACGTCGCGACGCCGCTTGCCGAGCGCCTGGCCGAGCAGTTCCTCGCTCTCGCCATCGCTGTAGCCGTCGGCGGTGTCGACGAAGTTGACCCCAGCGTCCAGCGCGGTGTCCACCAGCCGCTGGGCGTCGGGCAGGGACAGCCCGCCGAGGGTGCCCCAGAGCGGGTGGCCGCTGCCACCGAAGGTCATCGCGCCGAGTGAGATCTCCGAGACGTACACCCCGGTGGTGCCCAGCAGTCGGTACTTCACGTGTGTCGCTCCTCGTGGTGCGCGGTTCGGAGGCCGCGAGCGGGCGCTCCCTGGTCACTATGTCGGACACTGTGTCCGGCAACGAGCGTACGTCGCCCGTCGAGCACCTGGCCACCTAGGATTCCGGCTATGCCCTCGATCACCCGCCGCCGTCCGAGCAACCCCGACGGGCGTGCCGCCGTCGAAGCACGGGTGTTGGCGGCCACCGAGCGGCTGCTCCAGCAGGGGGCTCGCTTCACCGACCTCGGCGTCCAGCGGATCGCCGCCGAGGCCGGGGTGGCGAGGTCGACCTTCTACACCCATTTCCGGGACAAGAGCGAGCTGCTCATGCGCCTCGCCGGGACCATGCGGGAGAGCTCCTTCGGCCGTACCGGCGAGTGGAGCCCCAGCGCACCTGGCGATCCGCTGGCGGTGCTGACCGAGATCTTCGCCGACGTAATCCGGATCTACCGGACATACGCCCCGGTGCTGGCGGCGATCAACGAGGTCGCCGCGTACGACGAGGTGGTCCGGGAGTACTGGGCGGCGGGGTTGGAGCAGTTCGTCACCCGTACCGTCGACGTGCTCCGGATCGAACAGCAGGCCGGGCGTACCCCCGCCGACCTGGACGTGACGACGGCCAGCCGGCTGATCGTGGTCGGCGGCGACCGCTTCCTGGCCGACCACGTCAGCACGACCCCGGCCGACCCCGAGACCGACGCGGCGGCCGCCCGGGAGTTGGCCGCGACCTGGTGGTACGGCGTCTACCGCCGCCCCGCCTGACCACCGCGGTCGACTCAGGCCGCGGTGGGGCCGAACTGTTCGGTGAAGCGACCGGTGAACAGGTCCACGCCCTTGTACTCGGCGACCGTCGCGGCAGGGACGACGGCCGGGCCGTCGGGCATGGGCAGCTGGCCGACACCGTGTCGCGACCCGAGCGGGATCAGGATCATGGGATGGGGCATCGGTTGGTAGGTGGCCGTCGGCTGTCCGCCACCCAGCTGCGCGGTGATGTTCCGCGCCACGACCTCGGCGTGCTGCAACGCGTACGCGGCCATCTTGTCCTCTGTGACATCGGTGAGGTCGCCGATCGCGTAGACGTGCTCGAGGATGTCGCCGGACCCGCGCACGTTGAGAGTTTCCGTGACCGCTACCTGCCCCCGCGGGGTGAGCGTCGTCAGTCGGCCGTCGCCGAGGTAGGCACTGTTGGTCCGCAGACCAAAGGCACGGAACCAGATGTCGGCGGTGATCTCGTCGCCGTCGGTGGTGGTGGCCGTGACGGTCGCGGCCCGATTGGCGTCGGTCGTCAACGGTGCGGCCAGGCTGGTGCCCAGCCGCACCTGGATGCCCAGCTCGTCGAGCTGCCGGTGCAGGTCATCGCGCATCTCGGGCGTGAAGCCGGGCAGCAGCTGCTCGGCCGGATCGACGAGGGTGACGAGCTTGTCCGGCCAGACCTCCTTGATCTCACCGGCCAGTTCCAATCCGACCGGCCCGGCGCCGAGGATCAGGACCCGCCCGGCGCTGGCCAACTCCTTGTTGGTCTGACGCAGGTCGTCGAGCGCCGCGTCGATGGAGTCGGCGTTGAGCCTGGCCGGGTAGGCGTAACTGGAACCGGTGGCCAGCACCAGATAGTCCGCCGCGACACGCTGACCCGAGGCCAGCGTGACACCACCGGAATCCACCGAGACCACTCGATCCCGGATCACCGTGCCCCGGGTGAGCACCGTGTCGAAGGGAAAGAAGATATTGCCTGCCCACTCGGGCCGGACCAGCGCCCGCAGCGCCCCGGCGACGTTGACGAACGCGTCCCGAGGATCGATGAGGACGACATCGGCCACCAACTCCAGCGCCTTGGCGACCGCCGTACCCCCGTAACCGCCGCCGACGACCACAACCGTACGACTCATGACTCAACTCCAACCGACCAGAACCTCCGCTCGACAGCTGTCGAGCGCCTCCCCTCACGGTCGTCAGTTGGCAGCAGCCCAGGGAGACCGGACCGAGGCTGGTAGTGGCAGGGACACCATCCGATCGGCCGGCGTTGCTACGTTCGGATGGTGAGCGACAACGAGCTTGGCTTGTTCCTGCGCCTCCACCGGGAAGCGGTGACACCGGCCGAGGTGGGGCTCCCCGCCGGGCCGCGCCGTCGCGCCCCGGGACTACGCCGATCCGAGGTGGCGGCCCTCGCCGACGTGAGCGTCGAGTACGTCACGAGACTCGAACAGGGCCGCGACCGTCGACCGTCCCCGCAGGTGCTCGCCGCGCTCGCCAGCGCACTCCGGTTGAACTGGCACGAACGCGCCCACCTGCACCACCTCACCAAGGCGGCCGATCCCAGTTACAACTGCCGGGGCCGCATCCCCCCGAGCGGCGAGGTACGTCCGACCGTGCGGGCGCTGCTCGACCGTCTCGAACCCGCACCGGCGGTGCTGCTCAACCGGCTCAGCGACGTCCTCGCCCACACCGCCGGGTACGTGCGGCTGGTCGGTCCGATCGGTCTGCTGGACGCGACGACGGCCAACCTCGCCCGGTTCATCCTCACCGACGCCCGGGCTCGCAACGCGTACCCCGACTGGGACCACCTGGCCGACGAGCAGGTCGCCGCCCTCAAACAAGGTCCGTTCCGGGCCTACCCGCCGATGGCCGCCCTGGCCGACGAGCTGACCATCACGGCGGGCGACGCCTTCACCCGGCGCGTCGACACCGTGCCCAGCCTGCCGAAGGCCAGCGGCCTCTTCCGGCTGGCCCATCCCGAGGCGGGTCTGCTCCGGCTCGCGTACGAGACCCTCGAACTTCCGGCGGACGACGACCAACGTCTGATCGTGTACCTGCCCGCCGATGCGGCGACCTCCGACGCGCTCGACCGCCTCAACAGTCAACACCCGCAGCCGCTCCGCCTCGTGGCCGGCTGACGTCGACCGCCCCGGAGCAGTCCGGGGCGGTCGGTGTCGAGACACTCAGATCATCGTCTGGGACTTGGCCTCCATGTCGGCGGCGGCCTCCTCCTTGGACTCGCGGGTCAACGGCTTGCCGCCCGGGGCCGGAGCCTCACCGCCGAGCGGGTCGGCGCCGCCGGTGGCACCCTGCGGGCCGGCACCCCGCAGTTGCGTGTTCGGCAGCGTCAGGGTGACCACCACCGCCACGATCGCGATCAGGCCGGCGGTCAGGAAGACCATGTCCAGCGCGTCGACGAAGGCACCCTGGATGGCCGCGCGTACCGGCCCCGGCAGGGCCAGGATGGTGGCCGGATCGTTGATCGAGATGTTGGTGCCGCCACTGGCCGCCACGGCGGCCTGCTCCTGCGGCGGCAGCTGCGCGATCGCGCCGGGCAGCCGGTCACCCAGCCCGCTGGTCAGCCGGGACGAGAGCACCGTGCCGAGGATCGCCACCCCGAACGACCCGCCCAGTGACCGGAAGAAGGTCGCCGAGGAGGTGCCGGCACCCAGGTCGCGGACGGAGACCGCGTTCTGCACCGCCAGGATCAGCGACTGCATGCACAGGCCCAGCCCGATGCCGATCACCACCATGTACCCGAACGCGACCCAGAGGGAGGTGCTCACCTCCAACTGGGTGAACAGGAACATGCCGACCAGCAGGGTCACCGAGCCGGCCACCGGGAACCACTTGTACCTGCCGATCCGGGTCATCGCGCGACCGGTCAGGATCGAGGTGATGATGATGCCGGCCATCATCGGCAGCATCAGCAGACCGCTGCGGGTCGGCGAGGCGCCCTTGACGATCTGCAGGTAGAGCGGGATGAAGATGATCGAACCGAACATCACCAGACCGATGACGAGCAGTGCCGCGTTGGCCAGGGCGAAGGTGGCGCTGCGGAACAGCCGCAGCGGCAGGATCGGCTCCGCCACCCGGGCCTCCTGCAGGACGAACAGCACCCCCAGCACCGCACCGACGACGAAGAGCGTGATGATCACACCTGAGCCCCAGGCGTACTCGTTGCCACCCCAGCTCAACGCCAACAGCAGGGAGCTCACCCCAGCGACCAGCAGACCGGCACCGAGCCAGTCGATCGAGTGGTCCCGGCGTTCGAACGGGATCAGCCGCATCACGTGATAGCAGACCACGATCGCCAGGACCGCCAGCGGCACGTTGATGTAGAAGATCCACCGCCAGTCGGTCTCCGCGAAGTACCCACCGACAAGCGGCCCCGCCACCGACGAGATCCCGAAGACCGCACCGAAGAGTCCCTGGTAGCGGCCACGCTCCCGGGGTGACACCACGTCCGAGATGATGGTGAACGCGAGGGTCAGCAGACCACCGGCGCCGAGACCCTGGATGCCCCGGGTGACGATCAGCTGGGTCATGTTCTGCGACAGCCCGGCCAGCAGCGACCCGACCAGGAACGTGCCGATCGAGAAGAGGAAGACCGGACGACGCCCGTACAGGTCGGCCATCTTGCCGTACAGCGGTGTCGACGCCGTCGACGCGAGCAGGTACGCGGTGACCACCCACGAGTAGTGGTTGATCCCGCCCAACTCCCCGACGATGGTGGGCAGGGCCGTACCGACGATGGTCTGGTCGAGTGCGGCCAACAGCATGCCGGTCATCAGGCCGAACATGAGCAGCCGGATCTGCTGACGATTCAGCACCGGCGCGGCGGAGGCATCGCTGGTCATGTGCCCGTCTATCCCGCAAGCCGCAAAACATGCACCCAACCCCCAAAAAACCCACCCCCACCCCCACCCACCCCCACCCCCACCCCCACCCCACGCGGCGTTGATCATGGAGTTATTGCCACGACACGCCGGGTGGTTTCTAGGCTTCAGTGCAACTGATCTTGGTTGTGGTGGAGGTGCTGGTGGCGAGGCCGGGTGTGGTGACG
>NZ_JBEZDJ010000055.1:6430-17677 GCF_040648275.1 Micromonospora sp. NPDC049171 | reverse complement strand
CTGAGAGTGTCTCCGGGCGCGACACCGCTGCCCCCGCCCCCCTTGCCCCCGTTGATCATGGAGTTATAGCGCGTCTCTGCGGCGTGTCGTGGCAATAACTCCATGATCAACGAGGTGAGAGGGGGCGGGGGTGAGAGGGGGTGGGGAGGGGGCGGGGGTGGGGTGGGGTGGGTGGGTGGTTGGTTGTTGACTTGGGTATTCGCTCGGTGAATAGTTGGTCGGGTGTCTACGCCGCATGTTCTGCTCGGGCTGTTGGCCGGTGGCAGCCGGCACGGCTATGAGCTCAAGCGTGCACACGACGAGCGGCTGCCCCGGGCTCGGCCGCTGGCCTTCGGGCAGGTCTACGCCACTCTTGGCCGCCTGCAACGCGACGGCCTGGTGGCCGCCGCCGGGCAGGACCGCGCCTCCGGTCCGGATCGCACGACGTACGAGCTGACCGAGCAGGGGCGGGCCACGCTGGACCAGTGGTTGTCCACGGTGGAGCCACCCATGCCGTACGTGACCAGCACACTGTTCGTCAAGGTCGTGGTGGCGCTGCTGGCCGCCGACGTCGACCGGGCCCGGTCCTACCTGATCTCTCAGCGTGCCGCGCACACCGCGCGGCTGCGTGAGCTGACCGTGGTCAAGGGAGATCCGGCCGCCACTCTCAGCGACGTGGTCGCGGCCGACTTCGCGATCGCCCACCTCGACGCGGATCTGCGGTGGCTGCACACCACCCTGGGCCGGGTCGCCGACTGGCACCGGGAGGTGCATCCGTGACCCAACTCCAGGCTCGCGGCGTGGTTCGGGCGTACGGCCCGACACCCGCACTGCGTGGCGTGACGCTCGACGTGGCCGAGGGCGAGATCGTCGCCGTCACCGGGCCGAGCGGCTGCGGCAAGTCGACTCTGCTGCACTGCCTGGCCGGGATCCTCCGACCGGACGTCGGCGAGGTCACCTGGCGCGGGCACCGCATCGACACCTGGTCGGAGAAGGCCCGGTCCCGACTGCGGCGCACCGAGTTCGGGGTGCTGTTCCAGTTCGGCCAACTGGTCGCCGAGTTGACCGCCGCGGAGAACGTCGCCCTGCCACTGCTCCTCGCCGGCACGGGGCGGCGAGAGGCACGGACGGCGGCGCTCACCTGGCTGGCACGGTTCGGCGTGGAGGAGGTGGCCGACGTGCGGCCGGGTGAGATGTCCGGTGGCCAGCAGCAACGCTGCGCCACCGCGCGGGCGTTGGTGACCGAGCCTCGGGTGCTCTTCGCCGACGAGCCGACCGGCGCACTGGACACGCTCACCGGCGAGCAGGTGCTCACCCATCTGGTCCGGCTTGCCCGTGAGCAGCGCACCGCCGTCGTGCTGGTCACCCACGAGCCGCGGATCGCCGCGTACGCCGATCGGGAGATCGTGCTGCGCGACGGCCTGGTGGACCACACCGGCCTGGGGCTCGACGTGCCGCTGGCCGGCGGAGCCCGGTGAGACCGGCGACGCTGGTCCGCCTCGCGCTCGCCGGCACCCGCACCGACACCGCGCGGGTGGTGCTCACCGCGCTCAGCGCCCTACTGGCGACCCTGGCCGGGTTCGCGGCGCTCACCGTGCTGGCCATCCCCACGCCCGCCGCGACGAATGAGAACCCGAACAGGTGGTCGGAGCAGTACCACAACGCTCTGCTCGTGGAGCCCGGGTTGCGGGGCGGGACGGCGTTCGCGCTGCTGATGCTGATGATCCCGGTGCTGGCGCTGGCCGGGCAGTGCGCCCGGCTCGGTGCGCCGGCACGGGACCGCCGGTTGGCCGCGCTCCGGCTGGCCGGTGCCACCCCCGGCCAGGTCACCCGGCTGGTGGTGCTGGAGACCGGCATGGCCGCCCTGCTCGGCACGCTCGTCGGGTTGGGTGTCTACCTGCTCGGCCGCGACCTGCTGCACCGGCCGGACGCGCGAGGTCGACTGGCCCTGCCCACCGATGTGCTGCCGTCGACCGGCGTACTGGCCGGGGTTGTGCTCGGTCTGCCGGTCGTCGCGGCGCTGGCCACCGTACTGATGCTGCGGACGGTCACCACCAGCCCGCTCGGGGTGAACCGCAAGGCCCCCCGCGAGCGCGGCCCGCGCCCCTGGGTCGGGTTCCTCATCGGGCTTGGCGTGGTCCTGTTCGCGGCTGCCCGCCCGGTGGCATACCGGTTCGACGACGACGAAGAGTTGGTGGCCTGGCTGGTGCCGCTGATGTTCGCGGCGGGTGGGTTCACGGCGATGATCGGCGTGGTGATCGGCACCGGCTGGATCTCGTACCACTGTGGGCGGTTGCTGCGCCGGTACGCCCGCCGTCCCGCGGCCCTGCTCGCCGCGGGCCGGTTGATGGCCGACCCGTGGGCGGGCAGTCGCACCTTCGCGGCGCTGCTCTCCGCCTTGATCTTCGGTGCCGGTGCGGCCGCGTTGCGCGCCTACTTCGCCACCCAGGGCCAGCTCGACCGCGAGCAGAGTCGGCTCGCCGGGGCCGAAGTGACCTCCGACTCGTTCTACCTCTCCACAATGGATCTGGTGGACGCCGCCGTCGCGGTGGCCGTCCTGATCGCGGCCGGCGGGCTGATCGTCGCGCTGGTGGAGGGGATCGTCGCCCGCCGACGCGCGTACGCCGCACTTGTCGCTACCGGGGTGCCCCGCGCGGTGCTGAGCCGATCGGTGGCCTGGCAGGCGTTGGCTCCGGCGGTGCCGGCGATCCTGCTCGCGCTCACCGTGGGCACGTTGCTCGGTCGTGGGCTGTTCCCGAAGGCATCGAGGAGTGGATCCTCGATGGAGGTCTGCAACGCCACGGCCGCGCTCTGTGCCGATCCGGCCACCCGTGCGCAGTACACCCAGGTCGTCGAAACCCCGGGGCTCGAGCGGGTTCCCGCCGTACCCCTGGAGCAGTTGGCGTGGCTCGGTGCCGGCGCCCTGGCCGCGGTGCTGGTGACGGTCGGTGTCGGTGTGCTGTTCCTGCGCGCCAGCACGGCCCTGGACGAGCTTCGCACGACGTGAGTCGAGCGGTCCGCCGGTCCCGAGTCGATCAAGCCAGTCGAGCGCGGCCTGCCGCGATCGGCCGGTTCAGGCGGTGAGCAGGCCGGAGGAGAGCGCCACCAACGCGCCGATCACCGCCGAGCAGCAGCAGACCAGGAGGCTGGCGACCACCGCGAGGATCAGCCAGACCCGACGATTCCGGGCCAACGCCGCCAGGCTCGGCCGACGGACGTCCTCGGCGGCCCCGCCGTCACCATCCGTAGCCCCGGTCACCCCGGAAGTCTAGGCCCCGACATCCGCGCCAGCCCGGGAACAACAAGCCCGAGCGCCGCGCGCCCGCCCGCGCCGCGGCCGGTTGCAGGGCGGCGGCCGTTCCGCCCGGCCGGTCCATGATCGCGCTCGATCATGGAAGTGGTGGTCTCCCCGAGCTGCCGAGGCGACTACTTCCACGATCGAGCGCGATCACGCCGGACCACACTCGCCTCGATCAGGCGCGGCCGATGCGGTCCAGGATCCAGGCGTTGATGAACGCCTCCTCGCGCCAGGAGTCGTAGCGACCGCTCGGGCCGCCGTGCCCGGCACCCATCTCGGTCTTGAGGAGGTAGTCGCCGCCCGGGGCGACCGCCCGCAGCCGGGCGATCCACTTCGCCGGCTCCGAGTAGAGCACCCGGGTGTCGTTGAGGCTGGTCACCGCGAGGATCGCCGGGTAGTCCACGGCGGCCACGTTCTCGTACGGCGTGTAGGACTTCATGTACGCGTACACCTCGGGGTCTTCCAGTGGGTTGCCCCACTCCTCCCACTCGGTGACGGTCAGCGGCAGTGACGGGTCGAGGACCGACGTGAGCGGGTCCACGAACGGCACCTGCGCGACGATGCCGGTGAACGCGTCAGGTGCCAGGTTCGCCACCGCGCCCATCAGCAGGCCGCCGGCCGAGGCCCCCCTGGCCACCAGCCGGTCGCTGGCCGTCCAGCCGGCCTTGACCAGGTGTCGGGCGCAGGCGACGAAGTCGGTGAAGGTGTTCTTCTTGGCCAGCAGCTTGCCCTGGTCGTACCAACGCCGACCCAGCTCGCCGCCGCCCCGGGTGTGTGCCACCGCGAAGACCACGCCCCGGTCCAGCAGCGACAGTCGGGCCACCGAGAACCACGGGTCCATGCTGGCCTCGTACGAGCCGTAGCCGTACAGCTCGCAGGGCGCCGAGCCGTCCCGGGGGGTGCCGACCCGGCAGACCAGTGAGATCGGCACTCGGGTGCCGTCGTCGGCGAGCGCCCAGTCCCGGTGCTGCTCGTACTCGGCCGGGTCGTACGGTCGGCCGTCCGGCCCGGGCAGCACCGGCTTCTGCTTGCGCAGCACCATCTGGCGGGTGACCAGGTCGTAGTCGTACACCGAGTCGGGCGTGGTCAGCGAGGAGTAGCGCAGGCGGACCTGCCCGGTGCGGTACTCCGGGTTGGCGTCCAGCCCGACGCTGTACAGCGGCTCGGGGAAGTCGATGTCGTGGGCGTCGTCGCTGCCCACCGGCAACACCCGCAGCCCGGTCAGCCCGTCGGTACGCAGCGACACCACCAGGTGGTTGGCGAAGGCGTCCACGGCCTCCAGCCGGGTGCCGGGGGAGTGCTCGATCAGCGGCACCCAGTCGCCCGGCGTGTCCGCCGAGGTGAACGCCAGCGCGAAGTCCTCGGCGCCGTCGTTGTGCAGGATCAGGAAACGGTGGCCGTGGTGCTCCACCGCGTACTCGACGCCCTGCCGGCGGGGGGCGATCACGGCCGGCGTGCCGGTCGGGTTGCCGGCGGGGATCACCAGCACCTCGCTCGTCAGCTTGCTGTGGATGTCGATCAGGATGAACTTCTCCGACCGGGTCAGCTCGACGCCCACCCAGAACCGCTCGTCGTCCTCCTGGTGGATCACCACGTCGTCGCTGGCGGCCGAACCGATGGTGTGCCGCCAGACCCGGTTGGGTCGCCAGGCCTCGTCCACCGTCACGTAGAACAGTGTCGACGCGTCGGCCGACCAGGCCGTGCCGTAGGACGTGTCCGGGACCTCGTCCGGCAGCAACTCGCCGGTGGTCAGGTCCTTCACGCGCAGGGTGAACCGCTCGTCGCCGGAGAAGTCGGTGGAGTAGGCCAACCAGCGGCCGTCCGGGCTGACGTCGAACGTGCCAAGCGAGAAGAAGTCGTGCCCCTCGGCCAGCAGGTTGCCGTCGAGCAGCACCTCCTCCCCGTCGAGGGGGGCGCCCTCCGCGCTGACCGGCGGGTTGGTTTCACCGTCGCGCACGGCGCGCCGGCACTGCACCCCGTACTGCTGCCCCTCGACCGTCCGGGTGTAGTACCAGTGCCCGCCCTTGCGGGTCGGCACGGACAGGTCGGTCTCCCTGGTGCGTTGGCGGGTCTCCTCGAACAGGTCCGCGCGGAGCCCGGCCAGGTGCGCCGTGCGCGCGTCGGTGTACTCGTTCTCGGCGGTCAGGTAGGCGACCGTCTCCGGGTCGTCCTTGGTGGCGAGCCAGGCGTACTCGTCGACGACGGTGTCGCCGTGGTGGCTGCGCTCGCTGGGCACCCGCTTCGCCGCGGGCGGGGCAGTCTCGGTGGTCACGGCGCCACGTTACCGGCCAGCACCTGCTGTACGCCGTACCAGTGATATCCCGGTCCGCGTCGGTACCGCTTTCGAACACATGTACGATAGCCGGCATGGCGGCAGCAGCGAGTTCCCTCGGCCGGTCCGGCGCTCTCGAGATCACCCGGCGGTTGGCGGCGATCTGCGGTCCGCCGTTCTCCCGGCTCGGCGGCGCGGCCGACGAGGTGGCGGGGCGGCGGGCGCGTTGGGTGGCGGTGCCGGGCGGCCCGCACGCCGCCGCCGAGGTGCTGCGCCTGGCTGCCGCGCACGACCTGACGGTGGTTCCCCGAGGTGCCGGCACGAAGATCGACTGGGGTGCCACGCCCGTGCAGGTCGACATCATGCTGGACACCGGTCGGTTGGCCGGCATCGGTCACGAGCCGGCCGGCGCGCCGGTAGCCGAGGTGGGTGCCGGCACCCCGCTTCGCGCGGTGCAGGCCACGCTGGAGCGCACCGGGCAGCGGCTGGCGATGGATGCGCCGTCACCCGGCGCGACCCTGGGCGGGGTGCTCGCCGCCGGCGAGGCCGGCCCGCTGCGCCACCGCCACGGCAGCCCCTGCGACCAGTTGCTCGGTCTCCGTTACCTCGCCGCCGACGGTGAGTTGGTCAGCGCCGGGGGTGGCGCACCCGGTCTTGACCTGGCCCGGCTGCTGTGTGGCTCCCAGGGTGCGCTCGGTGTGCTGGTCTCGGCGAGTCTGCGGGTGCAGCCGCTGCCGGCGAGCCGGCTCTGGGTGTCCCGCCCGGTGTGGACGCCGCTGGAGGTGCACGAGCTGATCCGGACGATCCTCGCCGCCCGACTGGAGCCGGCGGCCGTCGAGCTGGACCTGCCGGGCGGCACCCTCCGGCCACGTTCGCCGTACCCGCCCGGCCACCCGTCCGCGGCGGCCCGGGAGCGCCACCCGTCGATGTCCGGCCGGGCCGGTGTTCCGTCCCGGGCGGGCAGCCTGGTGGTGCTGCTGGAGGGCGGTCCCGCCGACGTCACCGAACGCGCCGAGCGCCTGGTCGGCCTGCTGGACGGCGAGGCGACGATCGCCCACTCCGCGCCGACGTGGTGGCGTCGCTACCCGTTCGCTCCCGGCGACACGGCGCTGCGTCTGGAGGTGCCGATCGGCGATCTGCACGCCGCCGTCTACGCGCTACGCGACGCCACCGGCACGCCGGTGCCGGTGCGCGGGTCCGCCGGGCTGGGCGTGGTGCACGCGGCACTGCCCGGAGCGTTGGCTCCCAGCCGGGTGGCGTCCATCCTGGCCGCCGTCCGAGGGGTGTTGCTGGCCCGGCAGGGCCGCTGCGTGGTGGTCTCCGCCCCGGCGGCCGTCCGCCAGGCCGTCGACCTCTGGGGCGACCTGGCCGGCCTGGCCCAACTGCGCGAGGCCAAGGAGCACCTCGACCCGGAGCACCGGCTCTCCCCCGGGCGACTACCCGGCGGCCTCTGACCCCGCCGCCGCCGATCGCCCGGTCAGCTCAGCTCAGGTCGCGTCGTTGCGGAGCACCAGGATGGCGATGTCGTCCCGGGGCGGCTCCACCGAAAAGTTGATCGCGACGGAACGCAGCCGGGCGGCCACCACGTCGGCCGAATAGCCGGCCAAAGGAGCGGCCGCGTCCCGCAGTCGGTCCGTGCCGAACAGCTCCCGGCCGCGCCGTCGTTCGGTGACACCATCGGTGTAGAAGATCAGCGAGTCGCCCGGCGCGAGCGTGATCTTCGCCGTTGGCGAGGTGATCGTGTCCAGCAGGCCGAGCGCGGTGCCGCTGGTGCCGACGAACCCCGCGCCGCCCGCACCGGCCAGCAGCACCGGCTGGTCGTGCCCGGCCAGGTGCAGCGACACGTCCAACTGGTCGCCCTGGCCCGGCCCGACCGCCGCCAGCGCCAATGTGCAGTATCGTCCGCCACCCCGCTCGACGAGCGTCTCGTTGAGCCGCGCCAACGCCTCCGGCAACGGTTTGCCGTCGCCGACCAGCACCCGGATCACGTCCCGGACCAGCCCGGTCACCGCGGCCGCCTGGACACCCTTGCCCGAGACGTCACCGATCACCACCAGCCAACGCCCGTCGGGCAGCGGCACCACGTCGTAGAAGTCGCCCCCCACCTCCGCGTCGTCACCGGTCGGGACGTACTCGGCGGCGAAGCCGATCCCGTCCACGAGCGGCAGCACCGGCGGCAACAGGGACTGCTGAAGCGTCTGCGCCACGCGGCGGCGTTCGGCGTGGATGCGGGCGTTCTCGATGGCCAGCGCGGCCCGCCGGGCCACGTCCTCCAACACGGCCACCTCGTCCGGGTCGTGCCGGTGCCGCTGGTGCCGCCCCACCGCCAGGGTGCCGAGCCGCTGCCCCCGCGCGATCAGCGGAACCGCGAAACCCTCCATGGGCCCGCCCAGGGGGATCTGCGCCGCACTGCGGGACGCCTCGCGCAGGCGAGCCTGGATCGAGTCCGGCCCGGTCTCGGCCAGCACCTTGTGCAGTTGCGGCAACATCGACTCGTCGGCGTGGCTGGCCGCCGCCAGCCGGAGCCGGCCCCACTCGTCGGCGGTGTGCACCGCACACCACTGGCCGAGCCGGGGCACCACCAGCTGCGGCACCAGGGCCATGGTCAGGTCGACGTCCAACGACTGGGCGAGCAGCTCGCTCGCCTCGGCCAGGAACGTCAACCACACCTGCCGGCGGACGTCGGCCCGGCGCAGCCGGTCGTTCTCCAGGTGCAGCGACAGCCGCTCGGCGGTGAGCACCGCCAACGGCTGGGCGTACGCCGACGGCGCGGCGTCCAACTCCAGCTCCCCGGCGTACGGGCGGTGCACCGTCAGCGGCACCCGGAGCAGCTCACTGCCGGCGCGGGGCGGTCGACCGAAGTGGGCCAGCACCTGGCGGCCCTGCCCGTCGCCCCGGTCCAGGCGGATCGTGCCGCCGGCCGCTCCCACCATCTCGGCGACTCGGCTGAGCAGGCTGGTGGCGAAGTCCGGCAGCGGATCGTCCGCGTACAGGTCGGGGGCGGTTTGCATGAGTTCGCTCATCGCGCTGGCGCTCGGTGCGGACCGGTCGGTGCCCACCTGGGCGCCACCGGTGGTGCCGCCGGTCGGCGGGTCGGCGCCGGGGCGGTCCAGCCGGAACCAGACGCCCTTGCCGGTGGGCAGGTACGTGGTGCCCCAGCGGCTGGCGAAGTGGTCGACAAGCAGCAGACCGCGCCCCCGCTCGGAGACCTCGTCGATCTCGGTGGAGTCGTTGCGGGCGCCGACGGTCAGCTCGTCGCCCGAGCCGGGCGCGAAGTCGGAGACGGTGACGGTCAGCCCGATCTCGTCGGCGACGACCTCGATGTCCAACTCGGTACCGGCGTGCTCGACGGCGTTGGTGGTCAACTCGGTGGTGAGCAGCAGGGCCTCGTTGGCCAGCTCGTCCAGGTGTGACTCGGTCAACACCGAACGGACCACGGCGCGCGCGGCGGCCGGCGTACGGCGGTCGGCTGGCAGGCGGACGCGCCGGGTCGCCCCGTCCCGGGCCCCGGCCGTCGCGGGCCCCGCCTCGGCTGACACCCTCGTATCCTCCACCGTTCCCCCACCGGGTGCCAAGCCGATCATCATCCGCGCGTCCCCTCCTCCCCAACCGGGAGGAAGGGTCCCCTGTCGGCACTAACCGAACACGCTGCGTCGCGTTGCGTCCATGGGCGACGTTGGCGAACTCTGCGAGGTGTACGACCCCCGCAGCCAGCCTCGCGTCGATCGGGCGGATCGGACGGCGCTCGGGGCCACCTGGCGGGTCGCGCACCCTGGCACTACGGCGCGCGCGGGCACAATATGGGGTGCCGGTGTGTCCGCACGGACCGGCAGCCCCCGAGTGGAGCGAGGAATGATGACCACGGCGAAGCAGTCGGTGGCGGATCCGTCCGTGCCCGACCACGAGGCGCTCCTCGGTGAGTTGACCGAGGCACTGCGACGGATCGGTCGCGGCGACCTGAAGGTCCGCCTTCCCCGCCGCGCCGGCGCGGCCGGCGAGGTGGCGGACGCCTTCAACGAGGTGGTCTCGCTCCAGGAGCGGCAGTACCTGGACCTGCGGCGGATCAGCCGGATCGTCGGCCGCGACGGCCGGCTCACCGAGCGGCTCGACGACGAGGGGCTGGACGGCTCCTGGGCGGAGGGACAGCGGGCGATCAACTCGCTGATCGACGACCTGGGCCGACCGACCACCGAGATCGCCCGGGTCATCGTGGCGGTCGCGGACGGCGACCTGTCCCAGCACATGGCGTTGGAGATCGACGGCCGGCCGCTGCGCGGTGAGTACCTGCGCATCGGGCGCACCGTGAACACGATGGTCGACCAGTTGTCCTCGTTCTCCAACGAGGTGACCCGGGTGGCCCGTGAGGTGGGCACCGAGGGCAAGTTGGGTGGCCAGGCCGACGTGCGGGGCGTCGCCGGCACCTGGAAGGACCTCACCGACTCGGTGAACACCATGGCGTCGAACCTGACCGGCCAGGTGCGGTCGATCTCGCAGGTGGCGACGGCGGTGGCCAAGGGCGACCTGTCGCAGAAGATCACCGTTGGGGCGCGCGGTGAGGTCGCCGAGCTGGCCGCCACGATGAACTACCTCACCGACACACTGCGGCTCTTCGCCGAGCAGGTGACCCGGGTGGCGCGCGAGGTGGGCACCGAGGGCAAGCTGGGCGGCCAGGCCGAGGTGCCGAACGTGGCCGGCACCTGGAAGGACCTGACCGACAGCGTCAACTCGATGGCGTCGAACCTGACCGCCCAGGTCCGCAACATCGCGCAGGTCTCCACGGCGGTGGCGCGTGGTGACCTGTCGCAGAAGATCACGGTGGCGGCGCAGGGCGAGATCCTGGAGCTGAAGGACACCGTCAACACGATGGTGGACCAGTTGTCGTCGTTCGCCGACGAGGTGACCCGGGTCGCCCGTGAGGTGGGCATCGAGGGCAAGCTCGGCGGGCAGGCCCAGGTGCGCGGGGTCTCCGGCACCTGGCGGGACCTCACCGAGAACGTCAACCAGCTCGCCGGCAACCTGACCAGCCAGGTCCGCAACATCTCCCAGGTCTCCACCGCGGTCGCGAAGGGTGACCTGTCGCAGAAGATCACGGTGGACGCCCAGGGCGAGATCCTGGAACTGAAGAACACCGTCAACACGATGGTCGACCAGCTGTCGTCGTTCGCCGACGAGGTGACCCGGGTCGCTCGTGAGGTGGGCACCGAGGGCAACCTGGGCGGCCAGGCCCAGGTCAAGGGCGTCAGCGGTACGTGGCGGGATCTCACCGACAACGTCAACTCGATGGCGTCGAACCTGACCAGCCAGGTCCGCAACATCGCCTCGGTGACCACGGCGGTGGCGAAGGGTGACCTGTCGCAGAAGATCACGGTGGACGCGCGGGGCGAGATCCTGGAGCTGAAGTCGACTGTCAACACGATGGTGGACCAGTTGTCGTCGTTCGCCGACGAGGTGACCCGGGTGGCCCGCGAGGTGGGCACCGAGGGCAAGCTCGGCGGCCAGGCCCAGGTGCGCGGGGTCGCCGGCACCTGGCGCGACCTGACCGACAACGTCAACTCGATGGCGTCGAACCTGACCGCCCAGGTCCGCAACATCGCCCAGGTCTCCACGGCGGTGGCGAAGGGTGACCTGTCGCAGAAGATCACGGTGGACGCGCGGGGCGAGATCCTGGAGCTGAAGTCGACTGTCAACACGATGGTGG
>NZ_JBEZDJ010000055.1:0-6334 GCF_040648275.1 Micromonospora sp. NPDC049171 | reverse complement strand
GTGGACCAGTTGTCGTCGTTCGCCGACGAGGTGACTCGGGTCGCGCGCGAGGTGGGCACCGAGGGCAAGCTCGGCGGTCAGGCCCAGGTCAAGGGCGTCTCCGGTACGTGGCGGGACCTGACCGACAACGTCAACTCGATGGCGTCGAACCTGACCAGCCAGGTCCGCAACATCGCCTCGGTGACCACCGCCGTGGCGAAGGGCGACCTCTCCCAGAAGATCACCGTCGACGCCCAGGGCGAGATCCTGGAGCTGAAGTCGACTGTCAACACGATGGTGGACCAGTTGTCGTCGTTCGCCGACGAGGTGACCCGGGTGGCCCGCGAGGTCGGCATCGAGGGCAAGCTCGGCGGTCAGGCGCAGGTGAAGGGCGTCTCCGGCACCTGGCGGGACCTCACCGAGAACGTCAACCAGCTCGCCTCGACGCTGACCACGCAGTTGCGGGCCATCGCCCAGGTGTCCACCTCGGTGACCCGGGGCGACCTGACCCAGCGGATCGCCGTCAAGGCGCAGGGCGAGGTCGCCGAGCTGAAGGACAACATCAACCAGATGATCGTCACCCTCCGGGAGACGACCAAGAAGAACGCCGAGCAGGGCTGGCTGGACTCGAACCTGGCCCGCATCGGCGGCCTGTTGCAGGGCCAGCGCGACCTCGGCGAGGTCTGCCGCATGATCATGACCGAGGTGACCCCGCTCGTCGACGCCCAGCTCGGTGCCTTCTTCCTGGCCGACGACACCGACGGCAGCATGCGGCTGCGGCTGACCTCCTCGTACGGGTACGTGGCGCGGGGCAACGACGTCACCTTCGGGCCGGGTGAGGGGCTGGTCGGGCAGACCGCGCTCTCCCGCCGCACGATCCGGGTCAGCGCCTCCCCGGACAGCCGGCTCACGCTGCGGTCCGGTCTGGCCGAGACACCTCCGTCGGACCTGGTGGTGCTCCCCGTGCTCTTCGAGGGCGAACTGCTCGGGGTGATCGAGTTCGCGAGTGTGTCGGCCTTCTCCGAGCTGCACCTCGCGTTCCTGGAGCGGCTGGTGCTCACCATCGGCATCGCGGTCAACACCATCCAGGCCAACCGGCGTACGGAGGAGTTGCTGGCCCAGTCGCAGCGGCTGGCGCACGAGATGCAGGAGCAGTCGGCGGAGTTGCAGCGCACCAACGCCGAGTTGGAGGAGAAGGCCACCCTGCTCTCCGAGCAGAAGGGCAACATCGAGACGAAGAACCGGGAGATCGAGCTGGCCCGGTTGGGCCTGGAGGAGAAGGCGCAGCAGCTGACCAGGGCCTCGGCCTACAAGTCGGAGTTCCTGGCCAACATGAGCCACGAGCTGCGTACGCCGCTGAACTCGTTGCTGCTGCTGGCCCGCCTGTTGGCGGAGAACTCGGAGCAGAACCTCAGCCCGAAGCAGATCGAGTTCGCCCGGACCATCCACGGTTCCGGCTCCGACCTGCTGCGGCTGATCGACGACATCCTCGACCTGTCCAAGATCGAGGCGGGCCGGATGGACGTCGAGCCGACCGAGATCCGCTTCGCCGAGCTGCGCGGCTACGTCGAGCAGGCGTTCGCACCGCAGGCCGAGGAGAAGAACCTGGACTTCCAGGTACGGGTGAGCAAGGATCTGCCGCCGGCGTTGGTGACCGACGCGCAGCGGTTGCAGCAGATCCTGCGCAACCTGCTCTCCAACGCGGTGAAGTTCACCGACAACGGCGCGGTGACGCTGCGGATCGCCCCGGCGGCGGAGAACGCGGTCTTCGACGTGCCGGCGTTGACGAATGCCCAGCAGGTGATCGCGTTCACCGTGATCGACACCGGGATCGGCATCTCCGACGACAAGTTGTCGATCATCTTCGAGGCGTTCCAGCAGGCGGACGGCACGACCAGTCGCCGCTACGGCGGTACCGGTCTGGGCCTGTCGATCAGCCGCGACCTGGCCCGACTGATCGGCGGCACGATCACCGTGTCGTCCGCTCCCGGACAGGGTTCGACCTTCACGCTGTTCGTGCCGCAGGTGCTGGCCCCGGATGCCGTGGTGGCGCCCCAGCTCCCGTCGCCGCAGCGCGCCGGCCTGCCGTCGTCGCTGCTGATGCCGCCGCTGGAGTTGCTGCCGGAGCGGCCGGAGGCACCGGCCACCCGTCAACTGGATGGCGCCACGGTGCTGATCGTGGACGACGACGTCCGCAACGTCTTCGCCTTGACCAGCGCGTTGGAGCTGCACGGGATGACCGTGCTGTACTCGGACAACGGGGCGGACGGTGTCCGCCTGTTGGCCGAGCATCCGGAGGTGGACATCGTGCTGATGGACGCCATGATGCCGGACCAGGACGGTTACGAGACCACCCGCCAGATCCGCCGCAACCATCGGTTCGCCGATCTTCCGGTGGTCTTCCTGACCGCGAAGGCTATGCCGGGCGACCGCGAGTCGGCGCTCGCGGCCGGCGGCAGCGACTACATCACCAAGCCGGTCGACCTGGACGACTTGATCGAGTTGATGTCGTCCTGGATCAACGGCAGCCGGACCGAGGAGACTTCGTGACCCAGATCGCCAAGGCGCTGCTCGTGGACGACCGGCGGCAGAATCTGACGGCCCTGGAGGCGATCCTCCAGGGCCTGCCGGTCCAGTCCGTGGCGGTGGAGAGCGGTGAGGCGGCGCTCAAGCAGCTCCTCGTGGACGACTTCGCGGTGATCCTGCTGGACGCGCAGATGCCGGACATGGACGGCTTCGAGACGGCGAGCCACATCAAGCGCCGGGAGCGGACCCGGCACGTGCCGATCATCTTCCTCACCGCCGCCGACCGGGACGCCCAGCTCGCCCTGCGGGGCTACCAGGTGGGCGCGGTGGACTACCTGACCAAGCCGTTCGACCCGTGGGTGTTGCGGGCCAAGGTGTCGGTCTTCGTCGAGCTGTGGGTGAAGACCCGGCAGTTGGCCACCCAGTCGGACCTGGTGCGCGAGCGCGACACGCAGTGGCGGCGGCTCACCGACGCGGTCGACGAGGCGACCACGCTGCTCCGTTCCGACAACGTGGAGGCACACGACCGGGCGGTCCGCATGCTGGAGCAGGCTCGCTGGGGCAACACGGCCTGACCCTCAGGCCTCGCCGGGTCGGGTGTGGCCGGTGGCGGCCCGCCGGGCCCGCCAGCGCTCACCCAACGATTCGATCTCCTCCTGGACGAAGATGAAGAAGTCGCGCATCTCGGCCACTCGTTCACCGGCCGGTGTCTCCGGACCGTTCAGGGCGAGCACGCCGCCCTCGGCCACGTCGATGAAGGTCTTGTAGATCCCGGTCTTGGTGATGGTGCCCTCGTACCAGGGGTTGTCCGGCATTCGGTAGCGGTCCCGGCGGGACCGGGGGACCGGCTCGCGGATCAGCATGCCGAACTGGGTGAGGTAGCGGACCGCGCCGCTGACCGCCGCCGCACTCACCCCGAGTCGGTCGCCGATCTCGGCGGCGGTCAGCGGGTCGTCCGCGCTCATCACGGTGAACAACACCCGGGCGGCCATTCGCGGGAAACCGACCTCGGCGAAGGTCAGGGCCATCCGCTCGACGAAGAGGTGCACCGGGTCGTGGGTGTCGCCGGCTGCCATGGTGGGTCCCCTCCCGCGTCCTGATGTGACAGTCGATGCTGCCCAGCTCGCACAGTCTTCACAACTTTGTGAAACGAGTGTAGCTTCCGAGATATGGAAACTCCCATTGCGGTGTCCGGTCTGGTCAAGACCTTCGGCCGGACCCGGGCGCTCGACGGTCTGGACCTGACCGTCCGCACCGGCGAGGTGCACGGCTTCCTTGGCCCGAACGGCGCCGGCAAGTCGACGGCCATCCGGGCACTGCTCGGCCTGCTGCGGACGGACGCGGGGGTCGTCCGCCTGCTCGGCGGTGACCCGTGGCGCGACGCGGTGGCCCTGCACCGCCGACTGGCGTACGTGCCGGGCGATGTGACGCTCTGGCCCAACCTCTCCGGCGGCGAGGTCATCGACCTGCTCGGCCGGATGCGCGGCGGTCTGGACCCGACCCGCCGGGCCGAGCTGCTGGACGCCTTCGAGCTGGACCCGCGCAAGAAGGGGCGGGCCTACTCCAAGGGCAACCGACAGAAGGTCGGCCTGGTGGCGGCCCTCGCCTCGGACGCCGAACTGCTCATCCTGGACGAGCCGACCTCCGGGCTCGACCCGCTGATGGAGGAGGTGTTCCAACACTGGGTCCGCCGGGCGAAGGCCGACGGTCGCACCGTGCTGCTCTCCAGTCACATCCTGGCCGAGGTGGAGGCGCTCTGCGACCGGGTGACGATCATCCGCAACGGGCGGGACGTGGAGACCGGCACCCTGACCGAGCTGCGCCACCTGCGCCGCACCTCGATCGAGGCCGAGCTGACCGGCCCGGCGGACGGGTTGGGCCAGCTCGCCGGCGTCCACGGACTGCGGGTGGACGGGCACCGGGTGCGCTTCGACGTGGAGAGCGCCGCACTGGACTCCGCGCTGCGCCGGCTCACCGAGATCGGCGTACGGAGCCTGGTCAGCCAGCCGCCGACACTGGAGGAGCTGTTCCTGCGGCACTACCAGACCGAGCAGGTGCGGTCATGACGGCGTTCACCGGGACCCGGCACCTGGTCCGTTTCATCCTGCGCCGGGACCGGGTGTTGCTGCCGATCTGGGTTCTGCTGCTGGCGGTGCTGCCGGCCAGCTACGCCAGCGCGTACGAGGGGCTGTACCCGACCGCCGCCGAGCGGGCCGAGTACCTTACCGGCACGGCGAGCAACCCGTCGATCGTCGCCCTGCTCGGCCCGGTGTACGGCGACAGCATCGGTGCGCTCACCGTCCAACGCGCCGGTCTGCTGGCGTTGATCGCCGCGCTGGTCAGCGTGCTCACCGTCGTGCGGCACACCCGCACCGAGGAGGAGGCCGGTCGGCGGGAGTTGCTCGGCGCCACCGTGCTGGGCCGGTACGCCGGACTGACCGCCGCGCTGTTGGTGACGTATGCCGCGAACGTGTTGCTCGGCCTGCTCATCGCCGGCGGCCTGGTCGCGGCCGGCCTGCCCGGCGGGGGTTCGGTGCTCTTCGGTGCTGGTGTGGCGCTCACCGGCGTCGTCTTCGCCACGGTCGGTGGGCTGGCCGCGCAGCTCACCGAGAGCGCGGGTGGGGCCCGTGGGATCGGCCTGGGCGCGCTCGGGCTGACCTTCGTGCTGCGGTTGGCCGGCGACGCCGGTGGTTCCGGCGGCACCGGCGGGAGCGCCGAGTGGCTGAGCTGGCTCTCGCCGCTGGGCTGGGCGGCGCGGAGCCGCGCCTTTGCCGACGAGCGACTGTGGGTGCTGCTGCTGCCGGTGCTGTTCAGTGCGGCGGTCGTGCTCGTCGCGTACCCCGTCTCGGTCCGCCGTGACCTCGGCGCCGGGGTGTTTCCGGCTCGGCTCGGCCCGGCCACCGCCGGTGCGGGGCTGGCCGGCCCGTTCGGCCTGGCCTGGCGGTTGCACCGCGGCCCGCTGTTCGGTTGGACCGTCGGTTTCGGGTCGCTCGGCCTGGTGCTCGGCGGGGCGGCGGACGCGGCCGGCGAGGCGGTGCGGGGCAACCAGCAGGTTTCCGAGATCGTGTCCCGGCTCGGCGGCAGCTCGGCGCTCGCCGAGGCGTACCTCGGTGCGACGTTGAGCCTGACCGCGCTGGCCGCCGCCGGGTACGGCATCCAGGCCGCGCTGCGCGCGCGGGCGGAGGAGACCGCCGGCCGGGCCGAACCGTTGCTCGCGACGGCGGTGAGCCGGACCCGCTGGCTGGCCTCGCATCTGGTCTTCGCGCTGCTCGGCCCCGCAGTGGTGCTGACCGTCGCCGGGCTGGCCGTCGGGCTGGCCTACGGGCTCAGCGTCTCCGACGTCCGCGGCGAGCTGCCGCGACTGCTCGGTGCCGGGCTGGCCCAGGTGCCGGCGGCCTGGGTGTTGGCCGGGCTGGCGGCGTTGCTGGTCGGCTGGCTGCCCCGTTTCTCCGGGGGCGCCTGGGCGGTGCTCGCCGGCTGTCTGCTGCTGGGTCAGCTCGGCGCGGTGCTCAAGCTGAACCAGTGGGCGCTAGATGTCTCCCCGTTCACCCACACCCCCCAGGTCCTCAGCCAAGGCTGGCAGACAACCCCACTGGCATCCCTGACGGCAACAACAGCAGCCCTACTGACAGCAGCGCTCCTAACCTTCCGCACCAGAAACATCCCCACCCCCTAACCCCACCCCCACCTACCCCTTGACCTCGTTGATCATGGGGTTATAGCTGCGACACGCCGGGTGGTTTCTAGGCTTCAGTGCAACTGATCTTGGTTGTGGTGGAGGTGCTGGTGGCGAGGCCGGGTGTGGTGACGTTCGGGCATCGGCAGGTGT
>NZ_JBEZDJ010000054.1:0-20495 GCF_040648275.1 Micromonospora sp. NPDC049171 | reverse complement strand
TATAAATCATAATTGGCACTGGCTTTACAAGCACCCTGTTGAGTTCTCAAAGAACAACCACACACCGACCAGAAGCCCCACCTCAGTGGAACCCCAACCGGGGCTTTTCGCACCGTGTCCCCGTCGCTCTCGCGCCGGGCACTTTTACTACGTTACCTCACCGTCTTCGCCGTGTCAAACCGTGTGTCCCGGTCTGTCATGCTTCGTACGGCTTAGCGCCGGCGCACTCACGCAGCAGCAGGCCGCTGCGTCAGGTCGTCGGATTTGGCAGGCCGGCCGCTGCGGTTTCCCGCAGTCTCGCCCGGTGCCCTGCCGGTCGTGAACCTTACCCGGTCGGCTTCGCCGCACCAAATCCGCCTCGCGGCCGATCCGGCGAGCCCCGCCCGGACCGTGTCTCGTAGGAGCGAACCCCTGCGTGACCCGGCTGCCAGCTTGTTTCGGGGCTTCAGGACTTTCGTCCCGTTTGCCCCGTTCCGCGCTGGCAGAGAGAAAGTTACGCGTCCGTGGGTTTGATCGTCAAATCCGCGGCAAGCGTCCCGCGTCACACTCCTACCCCGCCCGCCCACTCCGCACCCCAGCCATCGACAGGTTTGCGTCATCTGAGAACTGGGATCTGACGCAAAGCTCCTGATCACCGAGGGCCGGGCAACACCGAGGGCCAGCAGGGCACGCAGTGCGGGGGTGGTTAAGACTTTTGTTGGCGCCAGGAGCGGATGCCGAGCACCCCGACCGTGGTGCCGATGGCCAGGGACGTCGCGATCAGCAGCGCGTGCACCCACAGGAAGCTGGTGGTCGCCCCCTCGGCCACGGTGCCGGACGCCCAGGAGCGCGGGTCCTGCCAGATCGCGACGGCGAACCTCGGCCAGATCACCCAGGTCCAGATCCCGACTCCGACCAGGAAGACGGACCACCCTCGCGACAGCACCATGGCAGCCGAGTATGCCAGCGCGCCCGGTGACCAGGTCAGGTGCGGACGCGTGCCGGTGGACGACGTGGGGACCGGCCGGCCGGACGGGGTGCGACAGTCGTCGATCTGTTTCCGGCGGCTGCGGGGTGGGCACTGGGAGAGCAGGACAGCCGAGGACCGTCCCCCCGGAGGTGCCCATGCAACCCTCGATCTTCAATCCCTGGGCCTGGCGTGACCCGTCCGCCCTCGCTGGCGGATATACGCAGGCCACGCCTTCGGTCACCCCGCCGGATGGCCCGGACGGTGGCCACGACGGCCCGGACGCCCCTGGCCCTGGCACGCCTGTCGACCTGGTGGGTTATCAGGTGCAGGCGAGCGACGGGCGGATCGGCAGCATCGACGAGGCGAGCAACGAGGCGGACGCCGGATACCTGGTCGTGGACACCGGGCCGTGGATCTTCGGCCAGAAGGTGCTGCTGCCGGCTGGCACGGTGGCTCAGGTGGATCACCAGGAACGCGTCGTACACGTCGACCGGTCTCGGCAGGAGATCAAGGATGCGCCCCCGTTCGATCCGGATGCCCTCGACCCGGAATACCGGGATCTCGTCGGCAAGTACTACGCCGACCGGTATCTTCCCCCTCCCGGGGTCATGCCGCGGGTAATCTGAGGCCGTGGTCCGGACGAGCAGCTGCGCGACGGAGGCGGTCGACCTGGTCGACGGCCTACCGCTGGGTGCGGTGCCCGGGGTCCCGACCAGCTCCGGCGATGGCCGTGAGCAACTTCTGAGTGTCCTCCGTGCCGGTGGTCTGCGGTTTCGCGCCGGCGCGCGATGGCGGACGGCTCGCTGAGCCGATCCCGCTGACCGAGGGGGCTGACCCGCCCCGCTCGGCGCGCGCCCACGCGTGACCCACCTCCGGATACGAGAGGCACCACCATGTCCGTCGCACGAATGCTCACCGGCGACCGGCCCACCGGCCGCCTACACCTCGGCCACTACGTCGGCAGCATCGCCAACCGGGTACGGCTGCACCGGCGCTACGAGAGCTTCTTCATCATCGCCGACCTGCACATGCTCACCACGCGCAACCGCCGCGCGGACATCGACCAGGTGTCCGGCAACGCCCGGGAGATGGTCACTGACATCCTGGCCGCCGGCGTCGACCCGGAGCAGGCCACGTTCTACCTCCAGTCGGCGATCCCCGAGGTCGGCGATCTCAACACCCTCCTTCAGAACCTGGTGACGGTTCCCCGGCTGGAGCGGGTGCCGTCACTCAAGGACATGGCCCGCGACGCCGGCAAGGAGGAGATGCCGTACGGGCTGCTGGGTTACCCGGTGCTCCAGGCCGCGGACATCCTCTGCGTCAAGGGCGAGGTGGTCCCGGTCGGTCGGGACAACGCCGCGCACGTCGAGGTGACCCGGGAGATCGCACGGCGGTTCAACCACCTGTACGGCCCGGTCTTCCCGGTGCCCGAGCTGATCGCGTCGGACACGCCGAGCCTGGTGGGCACCGACGGCGCGGCCAAGATGAGCAAGAGCCGAGGTAACTCGATCGCGCTGTCCGACGACGCCGCCACGGTGCGTCGGAAGGTGCTCGGCATGTACACCGACCCGAACCGGGTGCGGGCCGACGTGCCGGGCACGGTGGAGGGCAACCCGGTGTTCGCGTACCACGAGGTTTTCAATCCGGACCGCGACGAGGTCGCCGACCTGGCCCGGCGTTACCGGGCCGGACGGGTGGGCGACGTGGAGGTCAAGGACCGCCTGGTCGTCGCGTTGGAGGGGTTCCTGGCGCCGATCCGGGAGCGCCGGGCCGAGATCGAAGCGGACCGGGGCCTGGTCGACCGGCTGATCGTCGAGGGCACGGAGCGGACCCGCCAGGAGGTTCGCCAAACCCTCATCGAGGTACGCCGGGCGATGGGGCTGACCGGCGCGTACCAGCAGGTGCGACGGCGGGCTGAGCGGAGCCGCCGCCGGACGGACGCCTCGACCTGAGGCCGGGGCGTCCGGTCGGCGACGTGCCGTCGGGTCCGCTGCGACAGCATCGGGGTCTCAGCGGACCCGTACGTCAGCCAGGTCCAGGGTGATCGGCGTCCAGGAGAGGTCCGGGGTGCGGTCCTCCTGGCGGATGTGGATCCGGCGTCGAGTCGGCACGACCAGCCCGTCGACCTCGGTCGCCCCGCTCACGTAGTGCGCGACCGGGGAGGAGCCGTTGACCACCGCCTGGTAATCCATGCGCCGCAGCAGCCCGCTGTCGTCGAAGTAGTACAGCTGGGTGTCGGTGTGGGTGTGCACGGTCTCGGGGTATGTGACGCGCAGTACGCGCCACGACTCGCCGCCCTCCGTCCACGGCTCGACCTCGTGCGCCTCGACGCCCGGCCAGGTGAACAGGAACGGCTCGACGAGGTAGTGCCAGGTGGCGTAGCCACGGAAGTAGGCCGCCTGGGCGAGCGTCCACTGGCTCTCCCCGGTGTAGCCGGCGAAGCTCGCCCGGGGGTTCGTCAGCTCGTCGATCAGGCTGCCGTCGGCCGCGGTGACGGTGACCCGGTCGGTGTCGCGGTCGTACTCGGTGACCTGGCCGGTGCCCTCCTGGACGTGGCGGATCCGTTCCCGGTGCAGGTCGGCCTCGACCAGCTCGGTGCCGTCGAAGTCGGGGCGGCCCTTGAACGCCCAGAACGGGCCGCCGTAGGTGAGCCGGGTGGTGAGGGTCGACGCGGTGTGCCAGCGATCGAGGCCGCCGTGACGCTCGATCACCTTGGCGAGCAGTGCATCCACGAAACACTCCTAAGTTAGGACTAGACGGTCCGACATTAGCACTGCCCGGTGGGCGCCGACTACGATGGCGATGTGACTCAGCGGACTTACCAGGACGCCTGCGGGGCGGCGCGCACGATGGACATCGTCGGCGAGCGCTGGGCGCTGCTGATTGTCCGAGAGTTGGTGTTCGGCCCGAAGCGTTTCGGCGATCTGCGGGCCGGCCTGCCGAGGGCCAGCCAGAACGTGCTCAGCCAGCGACTGCGGGAGCTGGAGCAGTCCGGCATCGTCCGGCGGGTGCAGCTCGGGCCGCCGGCCAGCGTGCACGCGTACGAGCTGACCGAACGCGGCCAGCAACTGGAGCCGACACTTGTCGAGCTGTCGCGGTGGGGCGCTGGCCTGCCCGCGGAGCCGGACGTCGAGATGAGCACCGACGCGTTCATGCTGTTGCTGAAGGCCCTCTACCGGCCACCGACCGACGCGCCGGTGCCCGCTCGACTGCGGTTGCAGGTGGGTGCCGACGCCTTCGAGGTGGAGGTGTCTCCGAGTGGGATCAGCGTGGCCCGGGGCCGGTCGGGCCAGGTCGACGTCACGGTCACCGGCACGGTGAGAGCGCTGCGGGACCTGATGTTCGGCGGCACGCCGCTGCGGTCGGCGGTCTCCGCGGGCGAGATCGAGGTGCACGGCGACACCGGAACGGCCGAACGGTTCTTCCTGCTCTTCGCAGCGGCGCCGTGAACTCGCGGTTCGAAAAAACCTGACCGGCCGTGTCGATATTCCCGAGCCTCGACCGTCGTCATGCTGTACGGCAACCCGCCGCACCGAGAGGAGCCGAAACGTGAAGTACATGCTGCTGTTCATGAGCCCCATGGTCGACGGGGAGGTCGTCGGCAACGGATGCAGCTTCGAGGACTGGATCCGCTACGACCGGGAGATGAAGGACGCCGGGGTCTGGGTCTCCGGGCATCCCCTGCAGGACCTGACCACCTGCACAACCGTGCAGGTCGGCCCGGACGGCGACCGCACCATCACCGACGGGCCGTTCGCCGAGACCCGAGAGCTGCTCGGCGGGTACGACATCATCGACGTGCCGGACCTCGACGCCGCGCTGGAGTGGGCGGCCCGCAGCCCCGGGGCCGTCGGCACCGGTTCGGTCCAGGTCCGTCCGATCGCCGAGATCGACATGCAGGTCTGACCGTGCCGGGTGAGGAGGCGGCCGTCGGGTCGTCGGTGGAGGCGGTGTTCCGGGAGGAACGCGGCCGACTGCTCGCCTCCCTGGTGCGCCGCTTCGGCGACCTCGACCTGGCCGAGGAGGTCGCCTCGGAGGCCATCGAGGCGGCACTGACGCACTGGCCGATCGACGGCGTCCCGAGCCGGCCCGGCGCCTGGCTGCTCACCACCGCGCGCCGCCGCGCCGTGGACCGGCTACGCCGCGACCGGGTGCTGGCGACCAGGCTCGCCGTACTCCGGGCGGAGGCCGAGCGGGCCGACCACGCGCCGCCCGCCGACGCGGACCGGGACCTGCCCGACGACCGGCTGGCGCTCTTCTTCACCTGTGCGCACCCGGCCCTGGCCGCGCCGGATCGCGGCGCGCTCACCCTGCGGTTCCTGGCCGGCCTGACCACGGCCGAGGTCGCGCGGGCCTTCCTGGTGCCGCCCGCGACAATGGCCCAGCGACTCGTCCGGGCCAAGCGGAAGATCCGCGACGCGCGCATCCCGTTCCGGGTGCCGGGCCCGGACGAGCTGCCCGGTCGTCTGCCCACGGTGCTCCAGGCCGTCTACTCGGTCTTCACCGAGGGGTACGCCGCCAGCTCCGGCCCCGACCTCCAGCGGATCGACCTCGCCGAGGAGGCCATCCGGCTGGCCCGGATCCTGCGCCGGCTGCTGCCCGCCGAACGGGAGGTCGCCGGGCTGCTCGGGTTGCTGCTGCTGGTGCACGCTCGGCGGGCCGCGCGCACCGGGGCGGACGGCGCGGTGGTGCTCCTCGACGACCAGGACCGTGGACGGTGGGACCACTCGATGATCGACGAGGGGCGTGCGCTCGTGGTCGTCGCGTTGACCGGCCCGGGACCCGGGCCGTACGGGGTGCAGGCCGCCATCGCCGCGCTGCACGACGAGGCCGCCGACGTGGCCAGCACCGACTGGCCCCAGGTGGTGGCGCTCTACGACGTGCTGCTCGGCATGGTCCCCTCACCGGTCGTGGCGCTGAACCGGGCCGCCGCCGTGGCCATGCGCGACGGGCCGGACGCCGGGCTCGCCCTGCTGGACGAGTTGGCCGACGATCCGCGGCTGCGCGGCTACCACCTCTACCCGGCCACCCGGGCGGACCTGCTGCGCCAACTCGGCCGCAACGACGAGGCCGCGGCGGCGTACCGCAGCGCGTTGGCGCTGGTCGGGACCGAGCCGGAACGGGACCACCTGCTGCGCCGGCTGGCATCCGTCACCGACGACTGACCGGATCCGCCGCTGTACCCTTCCCCGATGAGTCTGCCTCTGCCACCCGGTGAGTTCGCGGCGTACCTGTTCGACTGCGACGGCACCATCGTCGACTCGATGCCGCTGCACTACCTGGCCTGGCAGCGGGCCCTGCACGAGTGGGGTTGCGAGTTCCCGGAGGACCTTTTCTACGCGTGGGGTGGACGGCCGACCGTCGACATCGTCGTCGCCCTGAACGAGCAGCAGGGTCTGGCCATGCCGGTGGCGACCGTCGTCGAGCGCCGGGAGAGCTACTACGACGAGTTGCTGCCGCAGCTCGCCGCCGTACCCGAGGTGGTGGCGCACATCCACGACGCGCACCGGCGGGTCCCGTTCGCCGTCGTCTCCGGCAGCACCCGCGCCTCGGTCACCGCCTCCCTCGGCGCGCTCGGCCTACTGGACCGGTTCGACGTGCTGGTCTGCGCCGACGACTACACGCGGGCCAAGCCGGACCCGGAGGCGTTCCTGCTCGCGGCGGAGCACCTCGGCGTACCCCCGGGGTCGTGCCTGGTCTTCGAGGACACCGACCTGGGCATCCAGGCCGCGACCGCGGCCGGCATGGCATCGGTACGCGTGCCGCAACAGCGCCCGCCGCGCTGAGGTCTCAGGCCACCGTCAGCAGCAGCTTGCCCGGGTAGGACGTTTCCAGTCGCTGGTGCGCGTCGCGCACCTTGCCCAGCGGGTACGTCTGCGCGACGTGCACCACGAACGGGCCGGCCTCGATGAGTTCGTTGAGGCGTTGCAACTGTCGAGAGTTCGATTCGCCGTCGTAGGCACGGACCACCACGCCCGGCCGTTCCCGCGGCTCCGGCCGCACCCCGTGGGCGAACGCGACCACACCGCCGTCGGTGAGTGCCTCGGTGAGCCGGTCCAGCGTCGTGCCGCCGGCCATCGCCAGGATGGCGTCCACCCCGGCCGGTGCCGCGTCCCGGATCCGGGCGAGCACGTCGGTCAGGTCGGCGTGGCCGTCGAGGGACACGTCGGCGCCGAGTCGGGTGACCAGCGCGACGCCGTCCGCTCCGGAGGCCACGGCGATCACGTTCAGGCCCTGCCGCTTGGCCAACTGCACGGCCAGGTGGCCCTGGCCGCCACTGGCACCGAAGATCAACAACCAGGCGCCGGCCGACAGGCTGACGGTGTCGAGCCCGGCGAGCGCGGTCAGCGCGTCGGTGGGCATGGCCCCGGCGTGCTCGGCCGGCAACCCGTCGGGCACCTTTGCCGCGTACTCCGCCTTGACCGCCGCGTACTCGGCGTAGAAGCCGCCCTTCGGGCGGGTGGTGGCGGAGACGTAGACCAGGTCGCCGACCCCGACGTTGGACACCTTGCTGCCGGCGGCGATGACGGTGCCGGCGCCGTCGGAGCCGGGCACGATCGGCAGAGCCGAGCCCTCCGGTACGAGCACACCCTGCCGCTCGTACACGTCCCACACCCCCACGCCGGCGCTCCAGACCTTGATCAGCACCTCGTCGTCGGCGATCTGTGGGATCGGCAGCTTCCGCAGGGTGATCACCTCTGGCCCACCGAACTCGTCCAGGGCCGCGGCCTGCATCCGCTCTGGCACATCCCCGTCAACCATGTGGATTCCCCCTCTGTGCCGGCGTCACCGTTCACCATGCCGGCTCAGGAACGGGAGTGGTCCAGAGCCGAGCGCCGTTCACCCACAAGGGCCTGTTTCACAAGGGCGGTCGAGCCGAGGCGGAGTCCGGGCGACCAGTCCTTGTGAAACAGGCCCTGGTGCGACCGCCGCGATCCTGCAGTTTCGGTCGCCGATACGCGTGCAACGCGCTGCTAGGCCGGGGCAGTAAGTGCAAGATCGCGCTCAGGGGGTTTGCGGCTTCGGGCCACGCAGGGCCTGCGCGACGGCTTCGCGTACGCGGGCGTCCTCGCGCACCTTGCGCTGCGTCCGGTTGCGACGCCGGTACAGGTACGCCCCGACGAGCACGGCGATCAGCACGACGAGCACCAGCACCAGCAGCCACGGCAGCGCCCAGCCGTGCGCGGTGACCTGGACCGGCTTGAGCGAGGTGGTCGAGCCGGAGGCGTCGGTGAGCAGCGGCGTGAGGGTCACGGTCGCGGCAAGCGAGACGGCGGGGGCGACCCCGGCGATGGGCACTGTCACGTCCCAGCTCTCACCCGGGAGCAGCTCCGGCGGCGCGGCGATGTCCTTCGCCCGGACCCGCAGCACGCCGAACGGCCCGGAGACCGAGACCGCCTGCTGCCCGGAGAGCGCGGCGTTGCCGACGTTGTGGATCTTGTAGGTGACGGTGGCGTCGCCCTTGCCGAACGGGTTGGCCGGGCCCCCGTACGTCACGTGCACGCCCTCGATCGCGAGGTTCGGCTTCAGCTCGCCGCCGACCCGCAGCTTGATCCGGATGCCGAGGCGCCTGTCGACGTTGATGCCTTCGGCCTGGTCGGCCTGGGTGAGCGTGGTGAGGATCCCGCCGACGTAGTCACCGGGGGTGGCGTTGTCCGGGACACTGACCGTGAAGGGGACCTGCGCGGTCTTCCCGGGCTGGATCACGACGCTGCCGGCCTTCGGCTTCGCCCAGGCACCGATCGCGACGGACCTGGCGTCCCTGGTGAGCAGGTCGAGCTGACCCGCGTCGGTCGTGAAGCCGTCGGCGGCGTACACGGACAGGGTCAGCGGCGCCTTGCCGCGGTTGGCGACGACCATGGCGTCCTCGACGGAACCACCGGGATTGACGTTGTAGCTGTAACTGGACCGAGCCTCGCCGTAGCCGTTGGAGGCCGTGCGGACCGTCCAGGCGACGTCGCCATCCGCCGCCAGGGCGGGGCCGGCACCGACGCCGACTGTCGCGACGGCGGCGAGCAGGGACAGCGCGGTGGTACGAGCAAGCTTCTTCCAGCGCGTGACGGACGGGTACATGTCGGATCCTTGAGGTGATCTTGGGAGGGCGGCACATGGGTGGCGGGGCAGGCCCCCGAAGGTGCCTACCCCGCCCGATGGAACAGTTCGGTCAGCTGCTCAGCGCGGTGATCGTGAGCGTGGTGCGGTAGCTGCCCTTCGCGATGCTGTCCGGGATCTTCAGATCCAGGTCGGCACCGAGGCGGGCGCCGCCGCGCGGGTGACCCTGCGCGGCTGCGGCGAGGGCGCTGGAGACCGAGAGGCCCTTGCCCTGGTCGTCGAAGGACGACAGGACCGGAGCACCGGCCTCGGCGCCCGCGCCGCCGTCGAGCACGTACGGGTTCCAGCCCAGGTAGGAGCCGGAGAACTTCTTGTCGGCGTCGGAGAAGTCGCCGACGTTGGCCGAGATCGACCACGGGGCGAGCGAACGGCGGCTGTCCGACACGAGGATCGGGTTGATCTTGCCGGCCGCCTCGAAGAAGGTGCCGTCGCGCTCCTGGGCGGTGCCCAGGTCGACCAGGCCGTTGTAGCCGTCGATCGTCCAGCCGAACTCACCCGGGGCCGCGTTCGGCACGTTGACCTGGATGGCCTGACCGTCACCGTGGTACGGGTGCACCGTGACCTTGTCGACGATCGAGCCGACCGGCTGACCCTCCGGGGTGTTGACGCAGGAGAGGCCCTTCTCGACGGCCGCGTTCGGGGCCGCGCAGGTGCCGCTACGGACGTTGGCCAGGACCAGCTTGTCGCCGCGCACCTGCACCTTGACGTAGCTGCGAACGTGCTCCTGGTTCTGCACCGAGTTGTACCAGTACTTGCCCGGGTCCAGCGGGTCCGGGCCGTTGCCACGGATGCCGGTGCCACTGTCGTCCGGCTTCTTGATGTCGTAGTACTTCGAGCCGGAGGCCGAGTTCGCCGTCACGTAGATGACGCCACCCGGGCCGGGGTAGACCTCGGGCGCGCCCGGCTTCTCGGCCGGGTTCTCCTTCTGGCCGTTCTTGATCGAGTAGCTGCGGGTGTAGCTGTGGTCGTGGCCCTGGAGCACCATGTCCACGCCGAGGTTGGAGAACGCCGTGGTGAAGTCCTCCCGCCGCTGCTTGTTGTCGGTGTCGGTCGCGTGGCTGGCCGGCGAGTAGATGGAGTGGTGGTAGACCAACACCTTCCACTTGGCCTCGGAGCCGTGCTTCTTGATCACGTCGGTGACGTACGCGACGTGCGCCGCGTCGCCGCCGGCGGAGCCGTCCGCCGGGTTGGCGTAGCTGTTGCTGTTCAGGTCGATGAACAGCACGTCCTTGTGGATGAACCAGTAGTCGCCGCCGGACCGGGTCGCCTGGTCGCCGTTGTAGTACTGCGCCGAGCGGTCGGTGTTCGGGGTGAAGTGGTGCTGCTCGTAGGACTTGCCGCCGACGTCGTGGTTACCGATGGTGGCCACGAGCGGGATCTGACGCAGCTGCTCGGGGGCCAGGAACGAGGTCCACTGACCCTCGTCGTTGGCGCTCTCCACGTGGTCACCGGCGGAGACCAACAGCTCGGCGTTCGGGTTGGCCCCGGTGGCGACCTTCAGGGTCTCCTCCCAGCCGGCCTGGTCCTTCAGCCGGTCACCGGAGGAGCCGATCTGCGGGTCACCGAAGAACAGGAAGTCGTAGTCGCCCTCGAAGTCCTGCGTCTTGAAGGCGTACGCCGGGGACCAGCTGCCATCGGCGCCGACCCGGTACGAGTACGCGGTGTTCTCCCGCAGGTTGCTGATCGTGGCGTGCCGGTTGAAGCCGGTGGTGGAGGTGTTCGCCGCGCCGACGGCATCGAAGCTGACCGCGCCGGCCGGAAACTCGCCGTTGACGATCTCGGCGGTCGGGGCGAGCTGGATCTTCTGTGCGGTGTCGGCGGAGGAGTACCAGCTCACGATCCGCTGGGTCTCGTTGGCGCCGACGCCGAGGACCACACCGGTGATCGTGGTGGACTCGGCCGCGCTGGCGGTGGCCGTCAGGCCGCTGCCGAGGGCCGCGCCCAACCCGAGGAACCCGGCTGCGACCCCGGCGACCAGGCGCCGCCGCACAGGCCCGGAGGCCCGTGTCGAGGTGCTCAATGTCATCGACATTGTTCCCTTTTCAAATAGAGAAATGGATGGTGACTTCACCCGACGCCGGGGAAGCAAATCCACGCTTTCGCCGCCTGGTGAACCGACCATGAACGTGATCTTGCGAAAGCCTGCACTTCGCGAACTACTTAGCCTTACTCAGGACCCGGAAACGCGCTGCACAAACCAGATCAGCCCCATGACGGACACGGCTGCGGAAACAACGCCGGTCGCCCAGATACCGACTTTCGGCGCGCGGCGACGAAGGACGAGCAGGAGCGGGAAGACCAGAGCGATAATCGTCAACTGAACGACCTCGATGCCAATGTTGAACACCAGCAGCGACCACAGCAGGGTCCACGACCACGCCTCGTCGATGCCCAGCGCGCCCGCGAAGCCCAGGCCGTGCACGAGGCCGAAGCAGAACACCACACCCAGTCGGATCCAGCCGGCCCGATCCAGGCTGAGGTGGCCGTGCCCGGCCGTCGCCTCCAGGTCTGTCGCGTGCTCGCCACGCCGCCAGATGCCCCACAGGTGCCAGCCCGCGACGACGGCGATGGACAACGCGATGACCGGCTCCACGATCGACCCCGGCACCTCGACCAGGCCGAGAGCCGCAAGCATGAACGTCACCGAGTGCGCCAGGGTGAAGCTGGTGGCCGCGAGCACGATCTCCCGCAGGCGCCGCGATCCGGCGATGAGCGCCAGCAGGAACAGGATGTGGTCGATCCCGGACAGCAGGTGCTCGGCGCCCAGCAGGAAGAACTCCCCGAACCGCTGGTACCAGGCCTGGCCGGTCGAGAACGTGGGGTTGGCGGCGTCCAGCGCCGCGCTGCCGGAACGGCCGTCGATCTCGTAGGTGACGATCGTCTTGGTGCCCTTGACGTAACCCTCGTCGTCCGGGAACAGCGCGCTGCGCACCTCGTGCTCGTCGACCCGCTCGGGGCAGGTCCAGTCGAGCAGCAGACTCGCGTACGGCACGCCCTCACGCTCGCCGATCGTCGCGTCACCCACCTGGGTCGGCTGACAGACCGCGTCCCGCGCGGTCACCGAGAACCGGTCCGAGACATACCCGAGGACGGTCGACGAGTGGCTCCTCAGTGCCGCGGCCTGGGCGCCGCTGTCGCCCGCGTCGAAGGCGGCCGTGCCCGCCCGAAAGAGCGGGTCATCGTGACCCGAATCCGCGGCCGACACGACGAGAAGGTCGTATTCGAGGTCCACCGCCGTGCGAATGTGACCCTCGTCTCCGGCAGTTATTTCCGCGTACACGGTCGACGAGAATCCGTGTGCGGAGGCCGTTCCGGCGCCCAGAAACGGGATCACCGCCGCGGCGATCCCGACAGCGGTGACGATAACGGTACGGCGGACGCGCCCCAGCATGCGACTCCCTCGGTTGGCCAGTGCACGTTGCATGGCGCGGGTGAACACCAGCCCGACCGCCGACGAACCGCCGGATAACAACGGCCCCGAACGACCGGCCCCGGATAAACGGCGCAGGGAATTGAGATAGGAATACGAGGCTGCCGCCACCCCTCGAAAGGACGACCACCTGTGCGCCCCCCGCTTCGGGTCGTTGCCATGCTGGCCGCGACCGCCGCGCTGGTCACCGCCTGCGACTCCGGCGACGACTGGTCACAGCCGCACCCCGCACCCAGCGCCGTGGGGACGCTCGGGCCCGGATTCGTCGACCCCTCCACCACACCCGCCCCGGAGGCGACGATCACGCCGCGACCCGGCTCGTGGGCCGGGGTCCACCCGCCGAAGGACTACCGGGTCGTCCTGCTCACCGCCGGTGCCGACGACCCGACCAAGGCTCTCGTGACGGCGGTGCGGGAGTGGGCCGACGACGAGCACGCGGATCTCCGGACGATCACCGTCGGCAACGCCCACGATGCCGTGCCCAGCATCGCCAAGGCCATGGAGATGAACCCGGATCTCATCGTCAGCGCCGGCGGCGACCTCATCGACCCCCTCGCCCTGGTCACCCCGAACCACCTGGACGAGAAGTTCCTCGTGGTGGGCGCCGAACTGGCCGAGCCCACCCACAACGTCACATCTGTCGACTGGGAAGGCGCGTCGTTCCGCGGGGAAGGGCTCGGCATGTCCTCGACGTACGACCCGACGTCGTTCACCGCCGAGCGCTGCGCGGCGGCCATCCGGGCGGGCGTGGCGGCCGTCCTCAACGACCTGACCGGGATCGTGGTCTGGCTCTGACGACGGGGATCGGGGCTGACCGTCGCGGAGTCGGCAGGGCCCGGTGCGGGGGCGCTGATCCCCGCACCGGGCTCGGCGGAATTGCGGGGACGGCACGGGTCACCGGGACTTGACCCGACGTGCGATCCTGTGCCGGCTGATCATGGTCGGGCCCATAGTGGAGGCAGGGTTTGCGTACCGCTTCGCGTATTCACCGTCGAATCGCGGCACTGGGCGTCGCCGTGGCCCTCGCGTGCGGCTCGGCGGTGGGGCTCAACCCCTCCACGGCCGCCGCCGCGGATGTCGCCCCGACCGACCTCACCAGCTCCGGAAAGCCGTGTGCCGCCACCGCCCCGGGGCCATACCTGAATCCGAGAGCGTGGGATTGGGCCACGGGCGCCACGCTGGAGGGCAAGTTCCACCGTACTGGCCAGGGCGGACTGCGGGCGGACTTCCAGGTGTGGGATGTCGCCGACCCGGAGCATCGGCAGCAGTGGCTCGTCGAGATGGGCGCGGACAGCAACGAGCTCCACGTCCAGATCGCCGACAACACACAGCAACTCGACGGCGTCACGTACGCCTGGCGGGTGCGCGTCCTCGACGGTGCCGACGCGTCGCCGTGGAGCAGCACGTGCCACTACACCATCGACCGCGATGGCGGCTCGGCACCGGGCGTCGCCTCCGTCCATTACCCGTCGGGAGGGGACAACGTCAGCGGCGCGATCGGTGTGCCTGGCACGTTCACGCTGACCTCGGCCAACTCCGACACCGTCAGTTACGAGTACCAGTTCTATGAGATCGAGCTGAGCGACCAGGCCCCAGCGGCCCTGGTGGCCGCCGACGGGCTCGGTGGACCGGCGACGATCGAGTGGGCGCCCAAGACGGCGGGCTTCCACCGGGTCTCGGTGTCCGCCGTCGACCGGGCGGGCAACCGCTCCGAACAGACCGGCTACGAGTTCCTCGTCCGAGAGACCCGGCCGGCGATCTTCTCGTCGGCGTACCCGGAAGGGACCTGGCCCAGCAACCTGGACTACAACGTCGGGGTGCCCGGGGCGTTCGAGCTGCACTCCACCGTCGCCGACACGGTCTCGTTCGCTTGGCGGATCGACGCGGGTGGCCCGTCGGGGACTGTGCCGGCGGCGGCCGACAGAACGGCGACGGCGATGATCGCGCCCACCCGTGCCGGCATGCAGACCCTCTACGTCCACAGCGTCACCCGCGACGGCACGGCGCACCCTCCACGCGCCTACGAGTTCTTTGTCGACAACGGCCCGACGTTCACCAGCGCCGGCAGCCGGGTCGTCATCGGCTCGTCGCTCACCCTCCACCTCACGCCCCGGTCGCCGCAGGTGCGGGCCTACGTCTACTGGAACGAACTCAGGGGCCCGGAGCCACCAACGATCGAGAAGATCACCATCCCGGCCCGGGCGGACGGCACCGCCGACCTCACCTGGACCGCTCACGAGTTGATCGAGATCAGAGGACTGCGCATCCAGAGCCGTAGCGCCGACGGCACCCTGTCCGAGTCGCGCTACGCCCCCATCCAGATCGACGGTGCGGCGCCGACGATGAACCAACCCGGCGACACCGACCTGGGCAAGCCGGTCACCTTCACGGCCCGCACCCGGATGGCGAACGTCACCGAGTTCGAGACGACGCTGAACGGCGACACGGCCACGAAGCAGATCGTCAGGCCAGCCGCCGACGGCAGCGCCACCTTCACCTACACGCCGACCACGGCCGGCTACACCTCCGTCAGCGTCGTCGCCCGCAACGCCGACGGGGTGCAGACCGAGGAAAGTCGCACGTACTGGTGGATGCTGGACGGACCTCGGATCAGCTCGACCGATTTCCCGAAGACCGGCAGAGGCCGGGTGATGCCGGGCACCTTCAGCATCACGCCGCGACTGCCGGGCACGATCGCCTACGAGTATGCGATCAACTTCGGGTCGTACGCCCCGCTCGCCGCCCGGGCCGACGGCACCGCGACACTGGCGTGGACACCGCCGGACGTCGGTTGGTATTACCTGACCGTTCGCAGCGTCACGGCCAGCGGCGGCTATTCCCTGGGCACGACGTACAGCTTCGGGGTCGAGTCGGCGGTGGTTGACTACGTGACGCCGGCCGTCGTGGAGCCGGGTGCCGTTCGGACGATCACCCTCCGCGGCAGCGGGCTGCACCCGAAGGACCGGGTCCAGGTGACTCCCGCCGGCGGAGAGCCGCTCACCGCCACGGTGAAGACCGTCGAGTCGGAAGGCTCGTCCATGTCCGTCGAGGTTGATCTCAGCCTCGCGGCAGCCGGCACGGCCAGCCTGACGCTGTACGCGTACGACTCCGGCCGGCCGCAGGTCAGGGCCTTCACCATCAACCCGCCCCTGGCGATCCGGGCGGTCAACCCGCCGACGGTCACCGGGGCGGCAGTGATCGGCGGGACCGTCACCGCAGCACCGGGCTCGTGGACGCCCTCGACGACCACCTTCCGGTACCAGTGGTCGGCCGACGGCGTCCCGATCACAGGTGCGACAGGTGTCACGTTCCAGATCTCCGAAGCGCTGCTCTGGAAGCCGCTCACCGTGGCGGTGACGGCCAGCCGGGACGGCTACGCCGACGCCACCGCCGTCTCGGCCGCCACGACGGCTGTCGTCCGGGGCAGCGAGGAGCGACCTCCGCCGCGCCCGCCGATCGGCCGCCCGGGCTCGCCGTGGTCGGATCCGCGCCAACCGGCGGCCTGACCCACCGGATGACCACCGCCCGATTCAGCACGGGGAGACCAATGCGTACACCTTCACCTGCTCGTCGCCGGATCACGGCGGTGATCGCGGCATCGGCGCTCGCCTCCGCGGCGGTGGTGGGCCTCGCGGCCAGTCCGGCCGCCGCGGCCCTGTCGGCGCCGACCGCCCTCCAGACCGCGGACCAGCCCTGCGCCACCGCCGCGCCGGGGCCGTACCTGAGCCCGGTCAGACTCAACGACGCCAACGCCGTGGTGCTCAAGGGCACCCTCTCCGGCGCGGACGAGGGTGCCGAGTTGCAGGCCGACTTCCAGGTCTGGGACATCACCCACCCGGAGCAGCCGCAACAGTGGCTCACTGGTCTGTTCTCGGGCCTCGACGAGGTCGCCATCCAACTCGAGGACGATTCGCGGCAGCTCGACGGCGTCACGTACGCCTGGCGGGTGCGCGTTCTCGACGGTGCCATGGCGACGTCGTGGAGCGGCACGTGCTACTTCACGGTCGACCGCACCGGCGGCCCCGCGCCGACCGTCGCCTCCGCCGTGTACCCGGCGGGTTGGTGGGACAACGCCAGCGGCGCGATCGGTGTGCCCGGCACGTTCACGCTGACCTCGGCCAGCGCCGACACCGTCAGCTACCGCTACGAGTTCTACACGGGCGAACTGAGCGAGCAGCTCCCCGCGGGCACGGTGGACGCCGACGGGCTCGGCGGCCCGGCGACTGTCGAGTGGACGCCTAGCGCGGCGGGCTATCACTCCGTCTCGGTCTATGCGATCGACCGGGCCGGCAACTACTCCGAGCCGATACGCTACGAGTTCTACGTCAGGGAGACCCGTCCGTCGATCTTCTCCTCCGCGTACCCGGAGGGAACGCCGAACCTGGACTACAACATCGGGGTGGCCGGCGCGTTCGAGTTGCGCTCCAGCGTCGCCGACACCGCGTCGCTGGCGTGGCGGATCGACGGGGGTGGCCCGTCGGGGACGGTGCCGGCGGCGGCCGACGGAACGGCGACGGCGATGATCGCGCCAACCCGTGCCGGGCAGCAGACCCTCTACGTCCACAGCGTCACCCGGGACGGCAAGGCGCACGCGCCCCGCGCCTACCAGTTCACCGTGGACGACGGCCCGAGGCTCACCGGCGACGTCGACCGGGGTGTCACGATCGGCTCGTCGCTCAGCTTCCACCTCGCGCCCCGGGCGCCGCAGGTGCAGGCCTACGTCTACTGGGTCGAACATGGTGGGCTGTTCCCACCGCCGATCGAGAAGATCACCATTCCGGCGCGGGCGGACGGCACCGCCGACCTCACCTGGGTCGCCAAGGACACAAGCGTCGACGGTCTGCGCATCCAGAGCCGCAGCGCCGACGGCACCCTGTCGGTGCCCCGCTGGAACCACATCTCGGTCGACGGAGCGTCGCCGACGGTGACCCGCACCGGTGGCACCGACGTGGGAACGACCGCCACCTTCACGGCCCGCACCCAGATGGCGAACGTCACCGAGTACGTGGCGACGCTGAACGCCGACGAGGCCACCAAGCAGGTCGTCCGGCCGGCCGCCGACGGCAGCGCCACCTTCACCTACACGCCGACCAAGGGCGGCTACACCTACGTCAAGGTCTTCGCCCGTAACGCCGACGGGGTGCAGACCACCGAGGGCGGCACGTCCTGGTCGGTGCTGGACGGACCTCGGGTCACTTCGACCGATTTCCCGACGACCGGCACCGGCCGGCTGGCCCCGGGCACCTTCGCCTTCGCGCCGCGCCTGCCGGGCACGACGGCCTACGAGTACTCGGTCAACTTCGGGCCGTACGCCACGCTCCCCGCCCGGTCCGACGGCACCGCGACACTGACCTGGACCCCGCAGGACGTCGGCTGGTTCTACCTGACCGTCCGCAGTGTCACGGCCAGCGGCGCCCGCTCCGGGTTAACGCAGTACAGCTTCCAGATCGAGTCGGCGACTGTCACGTCGGTGGCGCCGGCCGTTGTGCCGCCGGGCGCCGTTCGGACGATCACCGTCAGCGGCACCGGGCTGAACCCGAAGGACCGGGTCCAGGTGACCCCCGCCGGCGGGGAGCCGCTGACCGCCACGGTGCGGACTGTCTCGTCGGACGGCACGTCGATGACCGTCGAGGTGAATCTCGGCTTCGCGCCAGCCGGCACGGCCACCCTGACGCTGTACGCGTACGACTCCGGCAAGCCGGTGGTCCTGGCCGACGCCTTCACCATCAATCCGCCCCTGGCGATCCGGGCGGTCAACCCGCCGACGGTCACCGGGGCGGCAGTGATCGGCGGGACCGTCACCGCGGCACCGGGCTCGTGGACGCCCTCGACGACCACCTTCCGGTACCAGTGGTCGGCCGACGGCGTCCCGATCACAGGTGCGACAGGTGCGACGTTCCAGATCTCCGAAGCGCTGCTCTGGAAGCGGCTCACCGTGGCGGTGACGGCCAGCCGGGACGGCTACGCCGACGCCACCGCCGTCTCGGCCGCCACGACGGCTGTCGTCCGGGGCAGCGAGGAGCGACCTCCGCCGCGCCCGCCGATCGGCCGCCCGGGCTCGCCGTGGTCGGATCCGCGCCAGCCAGCCAGCTGATCAGGTGATCGTCGAGGCGCGCGGGAGGAGCTGCTGTCGGCGCCGCCCCGCGCGCCTCGGGAACGCTCAGTGCCTCAGGCGGTGAAGGCACCGTCGATGGCGATGGACGCGCCGCTGTTGAAGGTGGCCTCGTCGCTGAGCAGGAACGTGGTGAGTGCGGCGACCTCGTCGGAGGTGCCGGCCCGTCCGGTCGGCTGCAGCGCCAGGTAGCGCTCCGCCGCTGCCGGGGCCTGGCTGACGACGCCCTGCCAGAGCGGGGTGTCGATCAGGCCGGTGACCAGGGCGTTGACCCGCACACCGGAGCGGGCCACGTCGAGTGCCGCCGAACGGGTCAGGCCGATGACCCCGTGCTTGGACGCGTTGTAGGCGACCTGCGTCGCGTCGCCCTTGACGCCGGAGACGGAGGCGTTGTTGACGATCGCGCCACCGCCGGAGGCGATGATCGCTGGAATCTCGTGCTTGAGGCCGTAGAAGACACTTGTCAGGTTGAGGGCGACGGAGCGATGCCAGGCGTCACTGTCGGTTTCGCGGACACTGGCCATCGGGCCGCCGCCGGCGTTGTGAACGCGCCGTCCAGCCGGCCGAACTCGGACACCGCGGTCTCGACGAGCCGCGCCATCTCCTCCTCGACCGTCACGTCGGTCCGCACGAACAGGGCACTACCGCCCGTGTCGCGGATCTGCGCGGCCACCTCCTCGCCCCGGTCCCTGTCCCGGGCGCCGATGACGACACGCGCCCCCTCCGTGGCTGCCCGCTGTGCGAACGCCAGGCCCATGCCCTGCGTGCCGCCGGTGACGACAAGCACCTTCGAATCCAACCGTCCAGACATCTCGTCTCACATTCACTCGACTGGTAAACCGCTGCGCGCGGCGGGGCCGAAGGTCCACGGGGAGCGCCGGAGGCGTGGAGTCTCGCCGGACGGTCCGCAGGGCTTCGCGAGGCTGAACGCTAGCCTTTTCTGGAACGTTCGACAAAGTAACAGCCCTCACAGCGACCGGGGCGACACCGTTCATTAGCCCCGAAAGTGCGCGATGAATGGGGTGCAACAGCCACGCAATCTGGGGCGGTCGTTCCACAACACCTCAGCTTCGGCCGCACACCGGTGCGGGAGCTTTCGCGCCTGTCGGTGGACGCGGTGACCGAGGACACGGTGCACCGAATCCGCTGAGATAGTGGAATCAGATGTGTGAGCAGAACTGGCGCCGGCGAGTGACGTTGTGAGGTCCACTCTCTCGAGCCGCGATCCGGGCTCCTCCGGCGCGGGCACCACCCCCGCGACTGGTGAGCCGGCTCGGGCGACGGCCGCCCATCGGCAGCGCTGGGCGGTGGACACCATGGCTGTCGCACCCGACGACCAGGTGCTGGAGATCGGCTGCGGTCGGGGCGCAGCCGTTTTCATGGTCGCCAGCCGACTCACGACCGGCCGGATCGTCGCCATCGACCGGGCCGCGACGATGGTGCGGCTCGCGACCCAACGCAACCTGAGCCACATCAGCGCCGGCAGGGCCGAGATCCGATGTGCCGGGTTCGAGTCGGTCGACCTCCCGGCCAGTCGCTTCACCACGATCTTCGCGGTGAACGTCAGCCTCTTCTGGTTGGGCGACGCGACGCAGCAGATCGCTCGAATGCGGAGCCTGCTGGCACCGGGAGGTCGGCTGCACGTGTTCGGCGAGCGACCCACCGCCGCGCACGCCACCGCGAACCTCACCGCGACCCAACTGCTGCTCGAGTCCCACGGTTTCGCCACCACCACATCGAGCGCCACGCGTGGTCAACGTCGGGTGCTGACCTGCGTCACCGGCACGCCGATCCGGTGAGCGCGGGCTGATCGCAGCGCCAACACGAGCCGGGGGGGGGGGGGGGGTGGGGGGGCCCCCCCCCCCCGGGGGGGGGGCGGAGTGTTGTGAGGA
>NZ_JBEZDJ010000053.1:0-23377 GCF_040648275.1 Micromonospora sp. NPDC049171 | reverse complement strand
CCCCCGCCAGACGCTCGACTGGGCAACCCCAGCCGAACGCCTGGACCACCTCATCGCTACCTAACGATTGCACTCACCCCTTGACCCCAAGCCGATGCGCGGAGCAATAACCCCATGATCAACTAGGTGCGAGTGGGGGACAGTAGGATCTGGGGTCGTGCGGGTTCTTTTGGTGGGTGGTGGCGGGCGGGAGCATGCGCTTGCGCTTGGGTTGGTGCGCGATCCGGCGGTCAGTGCGCTGATTGCCGCGCCGGGTAACCCGGGGATCGCGAGCGTGGCTGAGCTGCGGGCCGTGACTCCGACTGATCCGGCCGCGGTGGCGGCGCTGGCCGTGGAGACATCCGCCGACCTGGTGGTGATCGGGCCGGAGGCGCCGCTGGTCGCCGGGGTCGCCGACGCCGTACGCGCCAAGGGGATCGCCGTGTTCGGCCCCTCCGGTGCGGCCGCCCAGTTGGAGGGTTCCAAGGCGTTCGCCAAGGACGTGATGACCGCCGCCGGCGTGCCGACCGCCCGGGCGTACGTCTGCACGGACGAGGAGAGCACCGCCCGCGCGCTTGACGAGTTCGGTGCCCCGTACGTGGTGAAGGACGACGGTCTCGCCGCCGGCAAGGGTGTGGTGGTGACCGACGACCGGTCCGCGGCGCTGGCGCACGCCGCCGAGTGTGGACGGGTCGTTGTCGAGGAGTTCCTCGACGGTCCGGAGGTCAGTCTCTTCGTGGTCACCGACGGGGAGGCGGCGCTGCCGCTCCTGCCGGCACAGGACTTCAAGCGGCTCGGCGACGGCGACACCGGGCCGAACACCGGCGGCATGGGGGCGTACGCGCCACTGGCCTGGACCCCGTCCGGCCTGGTCGACGACGTCATGCGCGACGTGGTCCACCCGACGCTGGCGGAGATGCGCCGCCGGGGCACCCCGTTCGCCGGCCTGCTCTACGTCGGGCTCGCGATCACCGCCGCCGGCCCACGGGTGATCGAGTTCAACGCGCGCTTCGGTGACCCGGAGACGCAGGTGGTGCTCGCGCTGTTGGAGACCCCGCTGGGCGGGCTGCTGCACGCGGCGGCAACCGGCACGCTTGCCGAGCATCCGCCGCTGCGCTGGCGCGACGGCAGCGCGGTGACCGTGGTGCTGGCCTCGCCGGGCTACCCGGTCGCGCCCAGCACCGGCGACGTGATCACCGGCGCGGACCGGCCGGGCATCATCCACGCGGGCACCGCCCGCCGGGCCAGCGACGGCGCGTTGCTCTCCGCCGGCGGCCGGGTTCTCTGCGGTACGGCCACCGGCGCCGACCTGGCCGCCGCGCGGGACGCCGCGTACGCGCTGGTGGACGGGGTGAAGCTGGCCGGCTCGCAGCACCGCACCGACATCGCCGCCGCCGCGATCGACGACCGGATCACGATTCCCGGCTGAACCCGGGCAACCCCGGCCCTCCTCGCCGCCGTTTGAGCGGTGAGATGAGGAGGTGGCGGGAGATGCCGGTCGATGTCGAGGGCCACCGCGAGTACGTCGGTACGCGGCTGGAGCCATTTCGACGTACGGCGTACCTGTTGTGCGGTGACTGGCACACGGCCGACGACGGGGTGGCCCATGGCGCTGGTCAAGCTGCTCCGGCACTGGCCGCGGGTATCAGGCATGGCAGTCCCGACGCGTCGTCCGGCGGACCCTCTACGGAGGGGACGGCGGTCCCATCGACGTGGCTGCTCCCGAGGCGCTGCTGACCGCGCGGGAACTCGTCGAACTGGCGCGGGCGCCGGGCCTGACCCGCTATCCCTGAGCGTTTGTCGCCCTCAAGGGGCAACCCGGCGTTACTCCGGCCACGACTTAGCGGTGTCAGAGGCACCGCGACGGGAGGAGTGGGAGATGCGGGTTTGCGGACGATCACCGTGCTGTTGGTGGCCGGTGGGAGGACAGGTCCGAGGATGCCGCTGAGCCGGAGATCGGTGGAGCGGTCCGCGGCCGACGCCGAGTACACCGAGTGCGTTCGTGTTGGTCTGCCGCAGTGGCGCCGGACGGCGTACCTGATGTGTGGTGACTGGCATCAGGGCGACGACATCGTGCAGCGGGTGCTCACCGAGTTGTACCGCAACTGGTCCAGGGCACGGCGGGCCGGCAACCTGAATGCGCTGGTCCGGACGATGTTGATGCGGCGGTTGATCGACGAGCGGCGACGCGGCTGGGCTCGGGTGCTGATCACCGACCTGCTTCCGGAGCGGCCCGCACCGACCGCCCCGGATGCCACGGTGCGGCTCGATCTGGTGGCGGCACTGCGCCAGGTCGCGCCGCGGCAGCGGGCCGTCCTGGTGCTGCGGTTCTTTCAGGACCTGAGTGTGGAGGAGACGGCACAGGCGCTGGGTTGCGCGCCGGGCACCGTCAAGAGCCAGACGGCCAAGGGGCTGGCGACGCTGCGAGGACTGCTCGCCCCGGCCCGAAACGGCGTGTCGGCCACCGCGCAGACCGGCACGGCGAGTGGCGCGCCGACCAACGTGTTAGCCCACGGGAGTTCATAATGATCGATGAGATGGATGTGGCGCGGTTGATGCGCGCCGAGGTCGAGGCGGCCGAGTCGCCGTCCATGGTGAACATCGAACGGGCGATGACCGCCGGGCGGCGGCAGCGCTGGTACGCGCGCAGTGCGGGCGCCGCACTGGCGGTGGTCGCGGTGGTTGTCGGCGCTGTCACGGTGCCGGGCCTGTTCGCGCCGACGGACGGGTCGTCGCCGTCGGCGCCGCCGTCGTCACTGAACCTGTTCGGCGCCCTGGCTCCGCTGGAGCCGTACACCGGGAAGGTGCCGTCAGCCGACACGTCCCGGATCCCGGCCGCATTGGAGACGATCGACCCGACCGTTCAGTACATGCGGTTCGGTTGGTTGCCGTCGGGCCTGGCCAGACTGAGTTACGACGCGGGTGTGTCGCCCCTTGGCCTGGGTGTCTCTCTGAGCGGGGATGTCGGCGATCCGCAGAACTGGGCGGGAGTCTCGGTCGATCTCTATCCGAAGGGGGTGACGCCGCAGGCGCCGCAGGTCATGGGCATTGACCAACGGGCACCCGTCGTGAGCACGGCGCCCGCGCCCGATGTGCGGGGCGCGGCGGCGACCTTCACCCAGTACGACGTCGACGGCACTGACCGGCTCATCCTCCGCTGGCAGTACGCCCCGGACGGCTGGGCCGAGGTCGATGTCTCACCCTGGGCGCAGGGGCAGGATGCCCGCGAGATCGCCCTGCACGTGGCCCAGAAGCTCAAGTTCAGTACGACCGAGCGGGTGAAGATGCCGGCCCAGGTCAGGGGGGTGCCGCAGAACCTGCGGCTGATCAACGCCAGCGTCGATGGGCCACTGACCCCGGACGGCTGGCGGTGGTACGCCAACGTCATGTACAGCGCCGAACCCGCCAGCGCGAGCCCCGGTACGCAGTGGTCGAAGACGCTGGACGTCAGCTTCTCCCCGTACGTCGAGATGACCGACAAGATCCGGGCCGAGTTGAACGGGAAGCTGTTGCACGAGCCGCCGAACACCACCATCGACGGTCATCAGGCGGCCTTCTACGCTGCCGCCGATCCGGGCTGGTTGGAGAGGCTGGATGTGATTGACGTGCGGGGAATGGTGGTCCGCATCGACGCGCATCGCGGCACGCTCGATGAGCAGGGCACGAAGGGCCTGTTCCAGCACCTCGACCTCACCGGGGCCAAGCAGGACTGGCGGCCCTCGCTGGTGGTCGACTGACGGGCGCCGTCACCGCCCCGGAACGCGCCGGTCTTCCGCCGACGGTTCCGGGGCGGTCAGCCGTAGTAGCGGCGTAGCTCTCGGCTGAGCACCTTGCCGGTGGCGTTGCGGGGCAGGTATTTCACGAAGATCACGTCCCGGGGGACGGAGAATCGGGCCAGGTAGTGCCGGACGTACTCGCGTACCGCCTCGGGGTCGAGCGTTTCGCCCGGGTGCAGGGCGAGGAACGCGGACAGTCGCTGGCCGTACTCGGCGTCGGGTACGCCGATCACGGCCGCCTCGCGGACCTGGGGCAGTTGGGCGAGCAGGTCCTCCACCTCGGACGGGAAGACGTTCTCGCCACCGGAGACGATCATGTCGTCGGCCCGGCCGTCGACGAAGAGCAGGCCGTCGGGGTTGAGTCGGCCGAGGTCACCGGTGTCGAGCAGGCCGTCGTGGGTCTCCCGGCTGGCACCGGAGGTGTACCCCTCGAAGAGCATCTCGTTGCCGACGAAGATCCGCCCGACCTGGCCGGGTGGCACCGGCTGCCCGTTGTCGTCGAGCAGTTCCAGCCGGGTGCCGTGGGGTGGCCGGCCGGCCGTGGTGGGTGCCTGGCGCAGATCCTGGGGAGCCGCGAGGGAGGCCCAGGAGACCTCGGTGGAGCCGTACAGGTTGAACATGACGTCGCCGTAGACGTCCATGAACCTCGGGGCGAGCCCGCCGGGCAGGGCGGAACCGCTGACCGCGACGACCTTGAGCGGGGGACGCGGGTCCGGCGCGGGCACCTCCAGGAGCCGCTGCACCATCACCGGTACGGCGAACAGGGCGTCACACCGGTGCGCGGTCAGGGCGGTGAGCGTGGCGACCGGGTCGAAGCGTCGGTGCAGCACGATGGTGGCCCGCAACGCCAGGCACACCTGGAGGGCGGCGAGCCCCCAGGTGTGGAAGATCGGTGCCGCGATCAGCACCCGGTCCCGGGCGTGCAGCGGGATGCGGTCGATGATGGACACCAGCGGGCCGAAGCCGTTCGGCGTGGGTCGGCGGGCACCCTTGGGCGTGCCTGTGGTGCCGGAGGTGAGCACGATGATCCGGCCGTCCCGCTCGGGCGGGTGCAGGTCACCCGGGAGCGCCCCGGCCACCAGCTCCTCGCGGGCCCGTTCGTCGAGACGTGGCAGCTCGGCGGGGAGGCCGAGGACCCGCTCGGCGAACTCGTCGTCGTGCACCAGCAGCCGCAGCCGCTGCTCCTCGGCCACGGTGCCGAGCTGGGCGGCGGAGAGCCCGGTGTTGACAAGCACGGCGTCGACGCCGAGCAGGGTGGCCGCGACGATCGTCTCGATCAGCCCGTGGTGGTTGCGGCAGAGCACACCGATCCGGTCGCCGGCCTGGACGCCGAGCCCCGCCCGCATCGAGCGGGCCATCCGTTCGGCCCGGTCGAGCAGATCGTGGTACGTCAGCTCGACGCCGTTCTCGTCGATGACCGCCGGCCGGCCGGGGTCCCGGGCGGCTGCCTGGCGCAGCTCGCCGGCCAGGCTCCACCCCCACGTCCGTAACGCGTTGAGCTGCGCGGCGACCCGGACGGGACTGCCGGGGGTGAGCAGCCCTCGACGGGTCAGCGTGGCAACGATGAACGGCAGGTCCATGCCGCAGACCTCCTCGGGTGGTGCGCGGACGGGCAGTGGGTGCCCCCCCGTCCAGCAGGGCGTCTTCCCTTGATCATGCACTGGGCGCGACGGAGGGCCCAGTTCGCGTCCGCGCGGGGTGACGAAGACGGCACAGCAGGTGGAATCCGCTGCCCTGCGAAGCCCCGGTGGTCGGCGTAACCACGAATCGAGTCTCACCAAACAATGCAAGAGCTGTTGGAAAAAAGCGCATTCGTCATCGCCTTGGTCGCGCCGAGTCGGAGCGGTCCAGTGATAATAAACTGTTCTTACAGACCTGCCGCGTATGTTCGTCAACGAAGACATGCGATGGCAAGGGAAATGGTCGACGTTGAGCTCCGTCGTATTCGCTTCCATCGCCCAAGTAGCGCTTCCCATTATTTGGAGGTTCGGTGAACCTGTCGAAAAAGCGTACCCTTGCCGCAGGGGTAGGAATCGTCGTAGCCGTTACCGGCTCTCTCTTCGCGATTTCTTCGCCTGCCTCGGCGGACTACGCGTGCCCGGCGAGGCAGGTGTGCTTCTTCCAGGACAAGAACGGCCACGGTAGCCCGGGCACGCTGGCGGGTCTGGTCCAGGGTGGCGGCGGCGTCGCCAACTTCTCTGATCACAAGTTCCACAACGGTGTGAACCTCAATGACCAGGCGTCCTCCGTGTTCAACAACACCAACCAGTACCTCGGGGTCTTCGAACACAACAACTACGGTGGGCGGTGGCAACGGGTCAAGCCGTACGGGTGGGCCAATTTCGGGGGTGATGTCAAGAATGACAGCGCCTCGTCCGCCCGGTTCGTCGACGAGGGGTGCACGCCAGGGCCGGAGTGGTGCCTTTAGGCCCACGGCGTCGGGCCCGGATGTCGGGCGCGCCTAATCGTCGCGGCCAAGTGGCAGAGCGAGGGCCGGAATTCGCGGCCCTCGCTCTGCCGCCCCAATGCTTCCCGGCGAGCTGCCCGACCGGCAGTCGGACCAGGGGCGGGCCGGTCAGCGGATCTGCATCCCGGAGATCGCCCGGGAGATGACCAGTCGTTGGATTTCGGAAGTGCCCTCGAAGATGGTGTAGATCTTGGCGTCGCGGTACCAGCGCTCGACCGGGTGGTCACGCAGGAAGCCGGCCCCGCCGAGCAGCTGCACCGCCTTCTCGGTGACCGACACCGCCACCTCGCCGGCCTTGAGCTTGGACATCGACCCCTCGCCGGCGGTGAACGGGCGGTTGTTGCGGCCCATCCACGACGCACGCCAGACCAGCAGCCGCGCCGCGTCGATCTCCATCCGCATGTCGGCGAGCGCGAACGCGACAGCCTGGTTCTCGATGATCGGCCGTCCGAACTGGACCCGGTCCTTCGCGTAGTCCAGGGCGTACTCGTAGGCGGCCCGTGCCACGCCGAGCGCCTGCGCGCCGACGGTGGGTCGGGTCAGCTCGAAGGTGCGCATCGCGGCCTGCCCGGTGGCCCGCTGGCCGGAGCGGGCCCGGTCGAGGCGTTCCAGCAGGGCGTCTCGTCCGCCGAGCAGGCAGCGGCCGGGCACGCGGACTCCGTCGAGGAAGACGTCGGCGGTGTGCGACGCGCGCAGGCCGAGTTTGCGCAGCTTGCGGGTGGCGGCCAGGCCGGGGGTGCCCGGGGGTACGACGAACGCCGCCTGGCCCCGGGAGCCGAGCGTGGCGTCGACCGAGGCGGTGACCACGTGGACTCCGGCGATCCCGCCGTTCGTGGCGTACGCCTTCTGGCCGGTGAGCACCCACTCGTCGGTGGCCTCGTCGTAGACGGCCCGGGTGCGCATCGCGCCGACGTCGGAGCCGGCTTCCGGCTCGCTGGAGCAGAACGCGGCGACGGCGGGCGAGTCGACGTCGCCGAAGCACTGCGCCACCCATTCGACAAGCTGGTCCGGGGTGCCGGCACCGTAGATGGCGGCGACGGCGAGCGAGGTGCCGAAGATGGAGAGGCCGATGCCGGCGTCACCCCAGAAGAGTTCCTCGCTGGCGATCGGTAGGGAGAGCCCGGTGGGGTCGGCCCAGCAGGTGGCGAGGAACTCGAAGCCGTAGAGGCCAACCTTGGCGGCCTCCTGGATCACCGGCCACGGGGTTTCCTCGCGCTCGTCCCACTCGGCGGCGGCCGGGCGCACGACCTCGGCGGCGAAGCCGTGCACCCAGTCGCGCAGATCCCGCTGTTCCTCGTTCAGGTCGAGCGAGAACTCGCCCATGTCAGGCCTTGGGGATGTCGAACAGGTTGGCGATGTTGGCGGCGAGGCCGAGGTCGCCCTTCGCCTTCAGCTTGCCGGTCATGAACATCATCACCGGGTTGGCGCCACCGGAGACGATCTTCAGGAACTCGACCGGGCCCATGGTCAGGCTCAGCTTCGGGTCGTGCTGCGGGGTCTCGTTCACCACGCACGCGCCGTCGGCGATGACCACCTCGTAGGTGTCGCTGCCGCCGTCGGGGCGACCGGTGATGACCCAGTGGATGACCGCGTTGGTGGAGCCGGCCCGGTCCGCCCGGAACAGCGCCGGCATCCGGCCGAACACCTCGCCCAGGACCTTGTCGCGCAGGTCACCGGACATCACCTGGGCGATCTTGTCGTCCGGGGTGGACTTGACCAGCTGGGCGAACTCCTTGGGGCCCACGTTGGCGAAGGTGGCCGGGTCGAAGTCAGTCATCAGGTGCGCCTTCCGGAAGATTTGGCTACTCGTGCGTAACCCTACGCACGAGTAGGTATGCTCGCAAGGTGTCCACCCCGCCTGCCTTCAAGCGCCTGCCACGTGCCGTTCGTGAGCAGCAGATGCTTGACGCGGCCGTCAAGGTCTTCTCCCGCCGCGGCTTCCATGCCGCCAGCATGGACGAGATCGCGGAGGATGCGGGCATTTCCAAGCCCATGGTGTACGCGTACCTCGGCACCAAGGAGGAACTCTTCGTCGCCTGCCTGCATCGGGAGGGCACCCGGATGATGCAGGCCATCGCCGGTGCCGCCGCTCCCGACCTGCCGGCGGACGTCCGGCTCTGGCGAGGGTTGAAGGCGTTCTTCGGCTTCGTGGGCGCGCACCGCGACGGCTGGGCGGTGCTCTACCGGCAGGCTCGCGGTGAGCAGCCGTTCGCTGGCGAGTTGGCCACCATGCGGGCCCGGATGGTCGAGGTAGTCGCCGGGATGCTCGACCACGCCCTGCGCGCCGAGGGCCGGGAGATCACCGCCGTCGACCTGGAGGTCGTGGCGTACGCCCTGGTCGGCGCGACCGAGTCGTTGGCCGACTGGCTCGCCGACCACCCGGAGGCCGACCCGGAGAAGACCGCCACCCGGATGATGAACGTGGCCTGGCAGGGCGCCGGCCAACTCCTGCACGGCGTCGTCTGGCTCCCGGCCACCGACTGACCGCCCCGAGATCAGCGCACCGGCCCGGCCGCTCCCGAGATCAGCGCACCGGCACCCGGCTCACCGGCTCGGTCGTCGACGCCGACTGCGCGGATCGGCGACGCCTGCCGAACCAGCGAACCACCTCGACGACCGTCGTCACCGTCAGCGCGAGGCCCAGACCGAGCAGGAGGCCGCGCAACGGGTCCTGCTCGAAGGCCAGCCCGCCGAGGTAGCCCACCAGCCCGGAGTAGAGCCCCCACGAGCCGGCGGCGAGCGCGTCGAAGGCCAGGAACCGTCGCCGGGGGTAGTGCACCGCGCCCATGGTGAGGGTGACCGCCGTCCGGCCGCCCGGCACGTAGCGGGCCACCGTGAGGATGAGACCTCCCCGGGTGGCGATGCCCCGACGCGCCCACTCGATGGCGCGCCTGCGCCGACCCTCGGGTGGGAGCCGGTCGAGCAGGCGTGCGCCACCACCCCGCCCGATGGCGTACGAGATGTGGTCGCCGACCAGCGCCCCGGAGGCGGCCACCAGGATCACCGCGGGGAGGTACGGCGCGCCGGAGGCCGCGAACACCCCAGCGGTGATCACCGCCGTCTCGCTCGGCACCACCGGGAAGAAGCCGTCGAGCACCGCGATCGCGAAGATCGCCAGATACACCCAGGGCGAGGACATCGTGTCGTGCAGCAGGTCGAGCAGGTCCATGCCCCGATGCTGGTACGCGTGCCGGGTCCCGCCATCGGCCAGTGGTCAGCCGGGTGCCACTACTTAGGTCGCATCCGGCCCGGACGACGGGTAGGGGTCATCCCCCACCGCACCCGGGTCCGACGGCGCGGGACGACCGGAGCCGCCGACGACGCCCTACGCTCGCAGCGTGGCCCCCAGCGCCGTCGCCGTCCGGCGGGTCGTCCAGCGGTACGCCCCGCTGCTGCTCGCCGTCCTGGTCGCCGTGGCGGTCGGGGCCAGTGCGGCAGGTGACCTCGGGGTCCGCTCGCCGCTGCCGGGCGTGGTCGTGCTGGTGCTCGCGGTGGCCTCGGGTTGGGCCGCCAGCATGATCCGGACTCGCCGCTGGCCGTTGTTCCTGGCCGCGGCGGTCGGCTGGTGGGTGCTCGCCGCCGCGGCGGCCGGGGTGGTCGCCTCGTACCAGGCGGGTCTGCGGCTGCGGGGCCGGCGGCTCGCCGGCTACCTCGTCGGTGCGGCAGTGGTGTTGGCCGGCGGAGTGGTCGTCGGGCTGGCGGTGGGTGGCGTACGCCGGATCACCACCGCCACCAGCGGCAACGTCCTCTTCCTCGCCACCGGTCTGGTTGGGCTGCCGTTGGTGGTCGGCCTCTGGGTGCGGGCGCGCCGGGACACGCTCGTCGCCCTGCGGGACCGGGCCGAGCGGCTGGAACGCGAACAGGAGGCCCGCGCCGACCGGGTCCGCGCCGAGGAGCGGACCCGGATCGCCCGCGAGATGCACGACGTGGTGGCGCACCGGGTCTCGCTGATGGTGGTGCATGCCGGGGCGCTGGAGGTGACCGCGGTCGACCCGGCGACCGTCGAGGCCGCCGCGCTGATCCGGACGACCGGTCGGGAGGCGCTCACCGACCTGCGTGAGGTGCTGGGTGTGCTGCGGCAGGCCGGTCCGGCCGTGGTGCCGGAGCGAGGGCTCGACGCGCTGGACGAGCTGATCGGGGAGTCCCGTGCCGCCGGGCTGCGGGTGCACCGGCGGGACGAGGGAGTGGTGTCGGCGCTGCCGGCGACGGTGGGGCGTACGGCGTACCGGGTGGTCCGGGAGGCGCTGACGAACGTGCGCAAGCACGCCGCCGACGCCGAGACGACCGTGTGCCTGCGCTACCTGCCGGACGGGCTGGAGGTGCTGGTCCGTAACGGCCCGTCCGGGGGCGGCCAGCCCCTGCCCGGCGCCGGGCAGGGGCTGCTCGGGCTACGGGAGCGGGTGGAGTTGCTCGGCGGCCGGCTGGAGGCGACGCCCGTCGACGGCGGCTTCCTGGTCCGTGCCCTGATCCCGACGGCGGGTGCGGCGTGATCCGGGTGGTGGTGGTCGACGACGAGCAACTGGTCCGCGCGGGGCTGCGGCTGATCCTGGAGGCGGCCGACGACATCACGGTGGTGGGCGAGGCGGCGGACGGCGCTGGCGCGTTGGAGCAGGCCCAACGGTTGCGCCCGGACGTGGTGCTGCTCGACGTGCGGATGCCGGGCGTCGACGGGCTGACCGTCGCGCCCGACGTGGTCGCCGCCGGACCCAAGGTGATCATGCTGACCACCTTCGACCTCGACGAGTACGTGCACCGGGCGCTGCGGGCCGGGGCGGTCGGCTTCCTGCTCAAGGACACCCCGCCCCGGGAGTTGGCCGTCGCCGTCCGCACGGTGGCCGCCGGTAACGCGATGCTCGCCCCGACTGTCACCCGGCGCCTGATCAGCTCGTTCGCCGAGCGTGGTCCGGCCCGCCGGGAGGCGGCCCGCGAGCGGCTCGCGGCGCTCACCACGCGGGAGTTGGAGATCGTGCGGGAGGTGGCGCGCGGGCACGGCAACGCGGAGATCGCCAGGCGGTTGGCGATGAGCGAGGCCACCGTGAAGGCGCACGTCAGTCGGGCGCTGGCGAAACTCCACGTCGGTAACCGGGTGCAGCTCGCGATCCTGGTGTACGACGCCGACCTGCTCTGAGCTGGCCCGAGGCCGGTCAGTGCCGGGAGGAGGCGCGGCGGTGCGCCCGGCCGCGTATCCAACGGATGCCCTCGATGCCCAGCGTGACGAGCACCGAGAGGCCGAGTCCGGCGAGGACGCCCTTGATGGGGTGGCGCTCGAAGGCCAGCCCACCGAAGTAGCCGAGCAGGCCGCAGTACAGGGCCCAGGTGATCGTCGCGATGCTGTCGTACAGCAGGAAGGACCGCCGGGGATAGCGCACCGCGCCCATGGTGAGGGTGACCGCGGTCCGGCCGCCCGGCAGGTACCGGGAGGTGGTCAGGATCAGCCCGCCGCGCCTGTTCAGGGCGCGTCGGGCCCACTCGGAGCTGGCCCGCCGGCGGCTGCCGTCGGGAAACCCGGCGAGCCGGTTCGCGCCGCCACCGCGCCCGATGGCGTACGAGATGTGGTCGCCGGCGCAGGCGCCCACCGCGGCGGCGGCGATCACCGCCGCCAGGTTGGGATTGCCGCCGGTGGAGAGGACCGCGGCGGTGATGACGGCCGCCTCGCCGGGTACGGCCGGGAAGAACGCGTCGACCGCCGTGAGCCCGAAGATCAGCAGGTACACCCATGGTGAGGTGACGAGCTGCCGGAGCAGGTCGAGCGCGGAGTCCATGCCCCCATGCTCGCCGGGTACGACCCGTCCCGGTGCCGAAGCGGCGGTATGACCTCCACCCGGCGGGAGGGCGGGGTGGTTAGGTCGCGTGGACTAGGGCTGGTGGGGCTAGTAGCGGACCGTGGGGGGTCTTGTCGTCGGCGGTGGGGCCTTGTGAGGTCAGCACCACCGGAGTGGCCAGTTCCGTGCGCACCGCCTCGGCCCAGTTGGGCGGCGGGTCGTCGTAGATCGGGCGGGAGCGCAGCAGGCGGGCGGTGAGCGCGGCCTGCCGGCCCAGGTCGCCGGGCGGGCCGGGGACGAGCCGGTCGGTGGTGTCGTAGCGGCGGCAGATCCGCAGCTCGGGGCCGGCGAGGTCGAGATGGGTCAGCGCCAGGCCGTCCACCCCACCGGCCGCCGCGAGCGCGTACCGGTGGGCGACCGCGTCGAAGTGGCCGAACCGGAACCGGCCCTGCCACGGGTTCGTGGCGTTGTGCGCGTCGGTGAACGGCAGGCTGGGGTCCTCGGTGACCAACGGGCCGTGCCCGTGCCGGGTGGTGACCACGCGGAGCACCCCGATCCGGGTCACGTCGCCAGGCTGGCCCGCCTCGGCGAGCAGGCCGTCGACGTTGGTGAACGTGGTGGTGCTCCACGTCGTGTACGGGTGGAAGCCGTGCCACTCGTCGAGCAGCACCCCCTGTGCGCCCTCGAAGACACAGGTGCCGGCGCGTAGCGCCCCGGCGAGCCAGGTCTCGTCGACGATCGCGACCCGCCCGGCGAACCCGGTGAACGCGGGCAGGCAGTCCTCGACCGGTGGCGCGTCCAACGGGCCCAGCTCGGCGGTCAGCCGGTCCCGCAGGGCGGTCAGCCGGCGACGCAGCAGCGCTGGGCGGCGGCAGTCGGCGACCCGGGGCGCGTCGTCCGGGTGGGCGAGACCGTACGCGACGGCCTCGCCCACCCCCAGCCCGCAGGAGCCGTGCCGGTCGGCTCCCCGGGCGATCTCCCGGGCCTGGTTGGCGGCCCGGTGGTACGGCGTGGCGAGCAGTGCCGCCCCGTCGACCGTCAGCCGGTCGAGCGCGTCGGGCACCCCCACCGTGGCGAGGTGGTCGGCCTCGGCGGCCAGCGCCAGCGGGTCCACCACCACGTGCCGCGACAGGTGGGTACGAACCCCGGGGTGGAAGGTGCCGGCCCCGAACTGCGCGAAGGTGTGGTGCCGCCCGTCGCGCAGCACGACGTTGTGCGCCGCCTGCGCGCCCCCGTTGAAGCGGACCACCGTGTGCACCGGGCGGGTGGCGCAGAGCCAGTCCACCACCGTGCCCTTGCCGGCGTCGCCGTAGCCGAGGTCGACCACCGCCACGTGCCTCACAGCCGCGTCACCCCGCCGGTGGTGTCGGTGAAGGCGGGCAGCGTCGACACCTCGGCCCGCCGCCCCCGGCCGAGGCGGGCCAGGGCCTTCGACACGGTGCCGGTGGCGGCCGAGCCGGCGTGGTCCAGGTGGCGCAGGCCCTCGTCCAGGTCGATAGCCTGCTCGCCGAGGCCGATGGTGAGCGCGATGGTCTCGCAGACCGCGTCGAGGTCGTCGAGCACCACGGCGTTCTGGCCGAACAGGTCCCGCCAGAAGTCGAGCACCTTGGCGTTGCCGGCGTAGTGGCTGCCGGCGGGGAGCAGGTAGTAGGTGTCCCAGCGGCGGGTCACCTCGTCCACGATCTGCCGCAGCGGCACGTCCTCGCCCAGGTCGTCGCCGATCAGCTTGGCCACCTCCCGGGCCTTCACCTGCGGGTACGCCAGCTCGTCGCCGATGATGAACAGGTAGCCGCGCCGGCCGCGCTTCTCCCAGTTGTCGGTGGCGGTGTGCCGGGCCATGAAGTACATGGCCAGCTCGTACGACTCGCTCATCTGCCCGCCGCCACCGCCCTCCAGCACGATCCGGCCGAGGTCGTCGTCCATCCGGTTGTCCGACTCGAACTGCCCGACCTGCAACGGCACCCGGTCGCAGGTGGCGTCGCCGATCGCGCCGAACATGATCTGCGGGTCGCTGGCGTACCCCTGTCGTTGCAGCAGCCCGAGCAGCTGCGGCAGCTTGGTCTGCAGGACGCGCGGCACGTTGCGCATCGAGCCGGTCACGTCGAAGAGCACCGCGACGGGGGTGGACTGCGGGTGCTCGTCGGAGTCGCGGCTCTCGCGCACCGCGCCGCGCGGGTCGAGCGCGGTGTGCACGGTGCGCGCTCCGCTGTCGCTGTAGGAGAACGCGCTGCGGCCGGTGGTGCGCCGGTAGCGGTCGGCGGCGTCGTACACGTCGGTGGACCAGATTCCACTGCCCATGACAGCTCCTTAGGGGGTGAGGGTGAAGGGACGGAAGGTGCGCGGCCCGTAGCGGCGGTCCAGCACCTGGTCGAGTTCGCGCAGCAGACGCCAGGCGTCGGCGGGTCGGGCGTGCAGGGACCGCTGCCGGCAACCCCGTGCGAAGGCGTGCAGCTCGCGGGGGGCACGCGGCCCCATCAGCCAGCTCATGCAGCGGCTGGCCATCGCGATGTCGGTGCCCGGTCCGGCGGGTCGCTTGCGGGTGACCTCCTCCGGGTACCAGTCCGAATGGCCGGGCACCAGCGCCGGGATCGTGCCGCCGACGGGGGCGGAGAAGCACCAGTCGACGAGCACCACGCCGTGGGCGTCCGGCTCGATCAGCACGTGTCGGGGCAGGACCGCGCCGTGCACCAGGCCCGCCCGGTGGGCCAGGCCGAGCACCACCAGCAGCCGCCGCCACATCCAGGCCACGTCCCGGGCGTCCAACCCGTCGGGGTACGCGTGCCGCACCTCGTCGAGGTCGTGCAGGCCGGGCGCGGTGGCGATGACGTTGATCCGTCGTTCGGCGCCGGACGCGGTGTCCCGGTGCGGGAACTCGTCGACGAGCCGGGGCACGTACGGCAGGTAACGCGGGTCGCCGCGCTCGGCGATGGTGCGCAGGGCGTGTGCCTCGCGGGCCAGCAGATCGTTGTCGGTGGGGCGTCGGGGGAGCTTGAGCAGCCGGTCGTCGCCGACGTCGTAGAGGTCGGCCAGGTCACCGGAGTGGGCCGGCGTGCCGAGCCGGTAGTCGCCGAGGACTGTGACCTGTCGGGCCTGCCACCTGGTGGTGACGTGGATGAACGCGTCGAGGGCCTCGGCGCGTACCGCCGGGTCGGCCGGCAGGCGGTCGGGGTGCAGGGCCGCGACCAGCTCGCGGTAGCGGCGGGCCGGCTGGTCCGTGCCGAACAGGTCGGCGTCGGTGTGGGCCGCCGCGACCAGGCCGATGGCCGCCGCCGTCCTCATCGCACCGTCTCCTCGCGGGCGGGGCGCAGCAGCGCCGGGTGCAGCAGGCGGGCGTCGCCGGCCCGGTAGAGGCGGGCGCGGGGGCCGCCGCGGGAGCCGCCGCGCTCGGTGCTGGCGCCGGTGCTCTCCACGAAGCCGGGCACGGAGAGCACCTTGCGGTGGAAGTTGCCGGCGTGCAGCGGGTGACCCCAGACCGTCTCGTAGACGGTGCGCAGCTCGCTGATCGTGAACTCGGCGTCGAGGAAGCGCGTGGCGAGCGGGGTGTATTCCAGCTTGGACCGGGCCCGCTCCAGCCCGTCGTCGATGATCCCACCGTGGTCGAAGGCGAGCTGTCGGCTGGTCAACGCGGTGACCGGCAGCCAGATCGCCGCGTCGGCGTCGGTGCCGGCGGCCGGATCCGGCAGGTCGGGGGCGAACGCGAGGTGCGCGATCGAGACGACACGCATCCGCGGGTCGCGGTCGGGGGTGCCATAGCTGCCCAACTGCTCCAGGTGTACGCGACGCAGCCGCTCGCCGCCGAGCCCGGTCTCCTCGGCCAGCTCCCGTCGGGCGCCGGCGGCCAGGTCCTCGTCGGGTTGGACGAAGCCGCCGGGCAGCGCCCAGTGCCCGGCGAAGGGCTGCTGACCACGCTGGATCAGCAGCAGGTGCAGTGCGCCGTCGCGGATGGTCAGCGCCACCACGTCGACGGTCACGGCGACCGACGGGTAGGCCCGTGGGTCGTACGCGGCCAGGAACTCCTGCTCGTTCATCGCGTCTCTCTCAGGTTGAGAACATCTCGCTCTGAGAACAACCTAGCGCACGACGGTGTCCCTGCCAAGCCCGGACATCGTCAGCGCACGAGACCCGCCAGGTGCGGTCGGCCGCGCGGGTCGTGCAGGGCGAACCCGCCGTCCGGCAGCAGGGCGAAGTCCACAGTGCTCGGCAGCGACACGGGGGCCTTGAAGGCGACCTCGACGGTGTAGGCGTCCGGCAGCCGGTTCTCCAGGGCGGCGAGGCAGCGCGCCTTGCTCCACATGCCGTGCGCGATCGGCCGGCGGAAGCCGAACAACCGCGCACCGAGCAGCGAGGTGTGGATCGGGTTGTGGTCACCGGAGACCCGCGCGTACGTCGAGCCGACCCGGGAACCGACCCGCCAACGAGCCGTGGCGGCCGGTGCGTCGGGGCGGGTGCTCCGCTCGCCCCCGCCGGCCCTGCGCTCCCGACCCAGGTAGGTCGAGACACCCTCCCAGACCGTCTCGCCGTCGACCGAGCCCAGCAGCACCACGTCCACCTGCCGCCCCCGGTCGTGCGGGCGCAGGTTCTCCGCGTACGTCGTGAAGTCGAGAGTCTCGTCGGCGCTGATCGGGCGGCGCAGGGTGATCCGGTTGCCGACGTGGACCAGACCGCTCAGCGGGATGGGAAACTCCGGCTCGGTCATCAGCCGCAGGGCCAGCGGGAAGCCCAGGACGTGCGGGAACGTCGCGGGCAGCCGGTCGGTGAGCCGGAAACCGCAGACCCGGTCGTACGCGGCCAGGTGCGCCCGGTCGACCCGCACCCCGCGTACGGCCAACTCGCCCGCCGGCAGGCCGGACCCGCGCCGCCGAGCGCCGAGGCCCGGCAGCGCGCCGAGCACCGCCCGCCGGTGGACCGCCCCGGTCGCCGGCAGTCGAGGCAGTTCGACCCGGGTACGACCACCGGGCTCCGGCCGAAGTGCTCTGGCTCGCGTCTCCGCCGACAGTGTCTCCGTCGGACCGTCGATCAGCTCGTGCAGGGACAGGTCGTCGTCCGGCTCCTTCCGACCGCCCATCACGCCCCCAGCAGGCTCTGGCCGCAGACCCGGACCACGTTGCCGTTGACCGCGCCGCTGGCCGGCCAGGCCAGCCAGCCGATCGTCTCGGCCACGTCCACCGGCAACCCACCCTGGGCCAGGCTGTTCATCCGTCGGCCCGCCTCGCGGACCACAAGCGGGATGCGGGCGGTCAGCCGGGTCTCGATGAAGCCGGGGGCCACCGCGTTGACGCTGATCCCCCGCTCGCGCAGGGCTGGGGCGAGCGAGTCGACCAACCCGATCACACCGGCCTTGCTTGTCGCGTAGTTGGTCTGCCCCCGGTTGCCGGCGATCCCGGCGATCGAGGAGACCGCGACGATCCGCCCGCCAGTCGGGATCAGCCCGCGCTCCAGCAGCACGTCGTTGATCCGCTCCTGACTGGAGAGGTTGACGTCGATGACCTGGTCCCACCGGTCGGCGTCCATCCGGCCGAGCGTCTTGTCCCGGGTGATGCCGGCGTTGTGCACCACCACGTCGACCCGGCCGTGCCGGGTGGCCAGGTGGTCGGCGAGGCGGGTCGGCGCGTCCGGCGCGGTCAGGTCGAGCTGCACGGCCGTACCGCCGATGTCGTTCGCCACCGCGGCGAGGGCGTCCCCGGCGGCCGGGATGTCCAACGCCACGACCCGTGCGCCGTCGCGGGCGAGCACCTTCGCCAGTGCCGCGCCGATGCCCCGCGCGGCACCGGTGACCAGCACGACCTGCCCGTCCAGCGGGCGGTCCCAGTCGGCCGGGGCGCTCGCCTCGCCGGCACCGACCCGGATGACCTGCCCCGAGACGTACGCGGACCGGCCGGACAGGAGGAAGCGGACTGTCGACTCCAGGCCGGTGAGTGTGCCGGCGTTGTCGCCATCGCGGGTGACGGAGACGAGTTGCGCGGTGCTGCCCCGGCCGAACTCCTTGCCGATGCTGCGGACCAGCCCCTCCAGGGCGCGCTGGGCGGTCGCCTCACGGGGCGTCGCGCACTCCTGTGGCGGGGTGCCGAACACGATCACCCGACCGCTGGGCAGTAGTGCCCGGGCCTGCGGGTGGAAGAAGTCGTAGAGCTGACGCAGTTGGGTCGAGTCGGTGATCCCGGTCGCGTCGTACACCAGGGCTCCGACGCGGTCCGGTGCTGCGGTGGTGGTGGTGTCGCGCGGCTCGACCCCGGCGGTGGTCAGGATCTTGGCGAGCGGCTCGGCGAGCCGGCCGCCGGTGGCCGCGCCGAGCAGGGCCGGCCCGGCCAGTAGCGGGTCGCCGGGGTGGTGTCGGCGCAGTCGGGGCGGGTCGGGCAGCCCGAGGCGCTTGACCAGCGCGCGGCCGGCGGCCGATTGGACGAAGCTCGCGTACCTGTCGGTCATGCGCGTAGCCTACTGGCGAGTAGGGTTCGAGCGACACATGTCGAGGAGGCGGATCGTGCAGAGCATTCGGCGGGTCGCGGTCATCGGGGGCAACCGCATCCCCTTCGCCCGGTCCAACTCCCGCTACGCGGACGCGTCCAACTCGGACCTGCTCGGCGCCGCGCTGGACGGTCTGATCGCCCGGTACGGGCTGGCCGGCCAGCGGGTCGGCGAGGTGGTGATCGGGGCGGTGCTCAAACACTCCCGCGACTTCAACCTCGCCCGTGAGGTGGTGCTCGGCTCCCGGCTCGACCCGCACACCCCGGCGTACGACATCCAGCAGGCCTGCGGCACCGGCCTGGAGGCGGCCATCCTGGTCGCCAACAAGATCGCCCTCGGCCAGCTCGACGTGGGCATCGCCGGCGGTGTGGACACCACCTCCGACGCCCCGCTCGCGGTCAACGAGGAGATGCGCCGCACGCTGCTCAAACTCAACTCCGCCCGCACCCTCGGCGAACGGCTCAAGGTCGCGGCGAAGCTGCGCCCACTGCAACCGTTCAAGCCGGAGATCCCGCGCAACGCCGAACCACGTACCGGCCTGTCCATGGGCGACCACGCCGCCCGCACCGCCCTGCGCTGGCAGATCGACAGGCGACCCCAGGACGAGCTGGCGCTGCGCTCACACCAGCGCCTCGCCGCCGCGTACGACAGGGGTTTCTTCGACGACCTGATGACGCCCTACCTGGGGCTGACCCGCGACGCGAACCTGCGCCCCGACACCAGCCTGGACAAGCTCGGCGCGCTCCGGCCGGCCTTCGGCACCCGCGGCCCGGACGCCGAGCACGCGACGATGACCGCCGGCAACTCGTCGCCGCTCACCGACGGGGCGTCCACCGTGTTGCTGGCCAGCGAGGAGTGGGCCGCCGCGCACAGCCTGCCGGTGCTGGCCTGGTTCAGCTGGTCGGAGACGGCGGCCGTCGACTTCGTGCACGGCGACGAGGGGCTGCTGATGGCCCCCGCCTACGCGGTGCCCCGGATGCTCGCCCGAGCCGGGTTGACCCTGCAGGACTTCGACTACTACGAGATCCACGAGGCGTTCGCCTCGCAGGTGCTGGCCACCCTCGCCGCCTGGGAGTCGCCGGAGTTCTGCAAGGACCGCCTCGGCCTGGACGCGCCGCTGGGCGCGATCGACACCGACCGGCTCAACGTCAACGGCTCGTCGCTGGCCGCCGGGCACCCCTTCGCCGCCACCGGCGGGCGGATCGTGGCGACCCTGGCCAAGCTGCTCGCGGAGAAGGGCAGCGGACGCGGGCTGATCTCCATCTGCGCGGCCGGCGGCCAGGGAGTGACGGCGATCCTCGAACGCTGAGGGTCGGCCGTCCGCGCTGCCTGCCGGGGAACCGCACCCGACGGGCTCGATCACGGTGGCCGGAATCGGGTCCAACCGAGGAACCGGGCATGCAATACGTCGGCAGGAGGATGCGAGAGGTCGACGGCTGCGTCCGCCAGATGTAGGCCCAGGTACAACGCCAGCGACAGCCGGTCGTGTGCGTACTCGATGAGCAGCCGGCGCCGACGGTTCGGGCACGGCCACTCCTGTCCGCAGCCGGCGCAGGTCCAGGCCGGTCGGACGGGCACATGCGGGGCAGGAACCGTACGATTCGCCGGGCGCACGGCGGGTCGAACTCGTAGGGCAGCCAGGCGCACCAACACCCGACGCTGACGCCGGCCGGTCGGCCCACCCAACTCGATGCCGCGTAGGTGAATCCAGACGCCGTCGCTGTGCCGTTCGCGCCGACCCACCTCGATCACCCGCAGAACCAGCCGGCCCAGCCCGTAGCAGTAGTGCTGCTCGTCAACCGCGACAACATCACCTATCCGGACAGCGGGTGGCCCATGGCGGATCATGGCGTGATCCAGCCGTGAGCGAAGCGGCGATAGGCGCTCATCTCGCGCTCCTGTCAGCGATGTACGGGCACACGGCAGCTCCACGAGACCGGATGGGGAAGTGAGGGCCATTGAGATAACCTTACTGCCATACGTGTAAGGCATCAAGGTGCGAGCACCGGCCCATGGGGATCTACTGTGAGTGCGAGGTGCTGGGCCTGGGCGAGGCGAAGGAGCGGATCTTGAGGGATCTCGAATGGATCAGCGTCTCCACTCCCTACGTGACGCCGAGACTGCCCGGTGAGGCCGAGGCCTGGGGAGCGGAGGCGGCACAACACGGCGGAGTGGGCACGCAGCGTCTGCTCGACGTCACCGAGATCGTTCCGGCAGCGGAATTGGCCGAGGCGCTGCAACTGGACGCCGGTGCGCCGGTGATCCAGCGCCGCCGACTGATGTTGCTGGATGAGCGGCCGGTGGAGTTGACCACCTCTCTCTATCCGGCGACCATCGCTCGCGGCACCGGCCTTGCCGAGCTGCGCAAGATTCGCGGTGGGGCGGTTACTCTGCTGGCGGAGTTGGGGTATCGGCCGCGCCGGGTGAGTGAAGATGTCTACACGCGTCGGGCAACCGATGCGGAGCAGTCGCTACTTCACCTGCGCGAAGACGACTGGGTGCTCGGGCTGACTCGCGTGCTCAGCACCGATGACGGGTTGCCGGTCGAGCTGAGCGTGATGAGCATGACTGCCGAAGGTCGTCGCCTCCGGTACGAATCGTCGATCGCGTAGGGGAGTCCGTCTTGGCTCGCAGGAGCGACGATCGGCCCCGGCACGAGCAGATCGCTGCCGACATTCGGGCGCGCATCATGGCTGGCGAGCTGCCGTCCGGATCGCAGTTGCCATCGACAGCGCAGTTGATCAACCAGTACTCCGTTGCGAACGCGACAGTGCAACGGGCCCTCGCCGCGCTGAAGGAAGAGGGATATCTCCACAGTCGGGTGGGCAAGGGGGTCTACGTACGGGATCGCCAGCCGTTGGTCATGGAGGTCGATGCCTACGTCCCGCCCTCCCGCGGTGGGTACACCTACCAGTTGCTCGACGTCGCCGAGGTGCAACCGCCCGCCGATGTGGCGCTGGCACTCGGTGTCGCCGACGATGAGCCCGCCATCCTCCGCCAACGCCTGCTCTCCTACGACGGTGAGCCGGTGGAGGTGTCGTGGTCGTACTATCCGGTCTCGATCGGCCGAGGCACCGTGATCTCGGCGCGCCAGAAGCTCGTTGGTGGCGCCCCTCGGGCGCTGGCCGAGCTGGGGCACCCTCAGCGAGATCTCGTCGACCGACTGTCCGTCCGAATGCCGACCACCCAGGAGCTCGAGATCCTGTCGCTGCCGCCACAGGTGCCGGTGATCCGCCAGTTTCGGGTGGTCCGTTCGGTGCACGGGCAGCCGGTCGAGGTGTCAGTCCTGATCAAGGGCGGCCATCTGCATGAGCTGCGGTACCACCAGCAGATCCGACCCGAGGGCGGATAGGGGCAGCCGACGTCCCCGGCGGCCTCGGCAACCCGGGCCGGTCCCGCTGTCGACAAGCGGGTGCGGGACAATGAGGTACGTGACGACGATCCCCAACGTGCTGGCCAACCGGTACGCCTCACCCGAACTGGTCGCCCTCTGGTCTCCGGAGGAGAAGGTCCGGATGGAGCGGCGGCTCTGGCTCGCCGTGCTCCGCGCTCAGCGCGACCTGGGTGTGGCCGTGCCGGACGGCGTGGTCGAGGCGTACGAGCGGGTGCTCGACCAGGTCGACCTCGCCTCGATCGCCGAGCGGGAGCGGGTCACCCGGCATGACGTGAAGGCCCGGATCGAGGAGTTCAGCGCGCTGGCCGGGCACGAGCACGTGCACAAGGGGATGACCTCTCGTGACCTCACCGAGAACGTCGAGCAGCTTCAGGTGCGTGCTTCGCTGGAGCTGATCCGGGACCGGGTGGTGGCCACCCTCGCCCGGTTGGCGTGGCTGGCGTACGAGCACTCCGAGCTGGTCATGACCGGCCGTTCGCACAACGTGGCGGCGCAGGCCACCACGTTGGGCAAGCGCTTCGCGTCGGCGGCGGAGGAGCTGCTCATCGCGTACGAGCGGCTGGAGGAGCTGATCGCCCGTTACCCGCTGCGCGGGATCAAGGGACCGGTCGGCACCGCCGCCGACCAGCTCGACCTCTTCGACGGCGACGCCGACAAGGTGGCCGAGCTGGAGCGCCGGGTGGCCGAGCACCTGGGCTTCTCCCGGGTGCTGGACAGCGTCGGGCAGGTCTACCCGCGCTCGCTCGACTTCGACGTGTTGGCCGCGCTGGCGCAGACCGCCGCCGCGCCGTCGTCGCTGGCCACCACGATCCGGTTGATGGTCGGCCAGGAGTTGGCCACCGAGGGCTTCAAGCCGGGTCAGGTCGGCTCCAGCGCGATGCCGCACAAGATGAACACCCGCTCGTCGGAGCGGGTGAACGGCTTCGCGGTGATCATCCGGGGTTACCTGTCGATGGTCGGCGAGCTGGCCGGTGACCAGTGGAACGAGGGGGACGTGTCCTGCTCGGTGGTCCGCCGGGTGGCCCTGCCGGACGCGTTCTTCGCCGCCGACGGGCTGTTCCAGACCTTCCTCACCGTGCTCGACGAGTTCGGCGCGTACCCGGCGGTGATCAACCGGGAGTTGGAGCGGTTCCTGCCGTTCCTGGCGACCACCAAGATCCTGGTGGCGGCGGTCCGGCGTGGCGTCGGCCGGGAGGTCGCCCACGAGGCGATCAAGGAGCACGCGGTCGCGGTGGCCCTGGCGATGCGCGAGGCGGGCTCACCGGAGAACGACCTCTTCGACCGCCTGGCGGCGGACGGCCGACTCGGCCTGTCCCGCGCCGACATCGACACCCTGGTAGCCGACCGCACCGCCTTCGTAGGTGCCGCCCAGTCCCAGGTGGAAGCGGTAACAAGCCGCATCACCAAGGTAGTCCAAACCCACCCAAACGCCGCATCCTACTCCCCACCCCCCATCCTCTAACCCCCACCCCACCCACCCCACCCCCACCCCCCCCCCCACCCCCCCCCCCCCGGGGGGGGGGGGGGGGGGGGGCTG
>NZ_JBEZDJ010000052.1:0-26930 GCF_040648275.1 Micromonospora sp. NPDC049171 | reverse complement strand
TCCATGATCGCCAAGCCGGGGCCAACCCGCTCCCCGATCGGGCACTTCCTGTCCCGGGTTGACCCGCCGGCTACAGCCCTAACGCAACGGTGTTGGTTAGCGGCGGCGATTGCGATCTTGTCTTCGCCGCTACCGTGCGCGTCGACGCGACGTGGAGCGAAACAGCGCTGGCCCGTCGTCCGGGTGGCGGACGACGGGCCAGCGTCTGGGCCGGGCGGGTCGGCCCGGCGGTCGGCTCGGAGCGGGTCAGCTCCGGGCCGGGTCGGAGGGGTCAGTTGTCGGCGAGACCGAGTCAGCGGCCGGCGCGGGCGGCGACGGCGGTGTCCGGGTGGTCACTGAAGACGCCGTCGAGGCCCAGGCCGAGGAAGAGTTCGTACTCGGCGGTGATGTCGCCGCGCGCGTTCGGGTCGGTGCCGATCCGGAAGTCGACCGGGAGGAACTGGTTCTCGGCGCGGAACGTCCAGGAGTGCACGAGCAGGTGCTCCCGGTGCGCGTCGCGTACCACGTTGGTCGGGGTCAGCAGGGCACCGGCGGCGTCCCGGGGCACGATCAGGTTCTTGTTCGCCCCGATGCCGTCGGCGTACCCGGCGATCCACTTCAGCCCGGCCGGCGTGGCCAGGTCGTGGTAGCCGCGGGTGTCGCCGGTGGCGGTGAAGTCGTACGGGCGGCCGGTGGCGTCGAGCAGTTGGACCAGCTTGACCTCGGTCAGTCGGCTCAACCGGCGCAGGTTGGCCGTCTCGAACGACTGGATGAAGACCGGCGAGTTCTTCCGGTCCAGTTTGTTCTGCCGCAGCACCCGAAGCAGCGGCTCCTCCAACGGCAGGCCGATCGAGGCGAAGTAGCTCGGGTGCTTGGTCTCCGGGTAGATGCCGATGGTGCGGCCCCGTGTCCGCCCTTCGGTTCGGGCCAGGTCGATGACCTCCTGGAGGGTGGGCACCTCGAAGCGGCCGTCGAAGGCGGTGTTAGCCACCCGGACCTGCGGCAGCCGCTCCTTGGCCCGCAGCGTCTTCAGCTCGGCGAGGGTGAAGTCCTCGGTGAACCATCCGGTCACCGCGACGCCGTCGATGGTCTTCGTCGCCTTGCGGGTCGCGTACTCCGGGTGCGCGGACACGTCGGTGGTGCCGGAGATCTCGTTCTCGTGCCGGGCGACCAACACGCCGTCGCGGGTGGAGACCAGGTCCGGCTCGATGTAGTCGGCACCCATCCGGATCGCCAACCGGTACGCCTCCAACGTGTGCTCCGGCCGGTACCCGCTGGCCCCCCGGTGGCCGATCACAATCGGTCGGTCGTTGGCCCGGGAGCGGTCCGCGTCGGTCGCGGGGCCGGCTTCGGCCATGGTCGGCACGGCCACGGCGGCGGCGAGCAGCACGCCGGCCAGGCCGAGGGTCGGAAGGGTACGTCGCATCGCCGTCTCCTGTCGTGGGGGAAGCCGCTACAGCAGACCGCCCCGGATTGACCGGCAGTTGGTCGATGGCTGGCTGGGAGGTGAATCTCCGGGTATGCGCGTTCCGGTGCCAGGCGGCGAGCGGAAAAGGAAGATTGTCTGGTGCGCCGGTTCTTCCGCAATCCCGTGCGGCTGGTGCCGTTCGCGTTCCTGGTGCCGATCCTGCTCGGCACCGGGCTACTGATGGCGCGCTGGGCGACCGCCGATCACCAGCGCCCGCCCCTGGTCACGGCGCTCTTCACCGCCACCTCGGCCGTCTCGGTCACCGGCATGGCGATCACCGACACGCCGAACTACTGGTCCGGCTGGGGACTTGTGGTGATCACCCTGCTCACCCAGCTCGGTGGTCTCGGCATCCTCACCGTCGCGGCGCTCGTCATCCTGGTGGTGTCCAGTCAGCTCGGGCTGCGCAACCGGCTGCTCGTGCAGGCCGAGACCGCAGAGTTCGGCATCGGCGACGTGGGTCGGTTGTTGCGCCGGATCGCGGTGACCGTCTTCGCCTGCGAGGCGGTGATGACCGCGCTGATCTCCGGCCGGCTCTGGCTGGCCTACGACTACCCACCAGGGTGGGCCCTCTGGTCGGGTGTCTTCCACGCCGTGCAGGGCTTCAACAACGGCGGATTCGCGCTCTATTCGGACGGCCTCCTGGCCTTCAGTCGCGACCCGTGGGTCTCGCTGCCCCTGGCGGGCGGCGCGATCATCGGCGGGCTCGGGTTTCCCGCTCTGTTCGAGGCGGTCCGCGAGTGGCGCCAACCGGCGCACTGGGCGGTCGCGACCAAGCTGACCGTCTGGGGCACCGCCGTGCTGCTGGTGATCGGCTTCGTCTGCCTGCTCACCGCCGAGTGGACAAACGCGAACACGATCGGCCAGTACGACGTACCCGGCAAGATCCTCGCGTCGTTCACCCAGATCGCGTTGAGCCGCACGGGTGGCTTCAGCGTCCTGGACATCGCCGCCCTCCAGGAGGAGAGCTACCCCCTGCTGATCGTGCTGATGTTCATCGGTGGGGGCAGCGCCAGCACGGCGGGTGGCATCAAGGTCGCCACGTTCTTCCTGCTGGCGTTCACCATCTGGGCGGAGCTGCGCGGCGAGCCCGACGTGACGGTCGGGCACCGCCGGGTGGCCACCGCCAGCCAGCGGCAGGCGATCACCGTGGCGCTGGTCAGCGTCGCGCTGGTCACGGCCGGCACGATGACGTTGTTGCTGCTCACCGAGGGCGTCCGCTTCGTCGCGGCCCTGTTCGAGGTGACCTCCGCGTTCAGCACCACCGGTCTGACCATCGGTCTGGCCGCCGAGTTGCCGGCCGGCGGTCAACTGGTCCTGACCGTGCTGATGTTCATCGGTCGGGTCGGGACGCTCACCCTCGGGTCGGCGATCGCCCTGAACACGCGACGCCGGCTCTACCGCTATCCCCAGGAACAACCAGTTGTCGGTTAGCGCGAGGAGGGGCGAGTGTGGCGAGACGAGCGGACAGCGGCGGCATTGTGGTGATCGGGTTGGGTCGCTTCGGTTGCCACCTGGCCGGGTCGTTGACCCGGATGAATCGCGAGGTGTTGGCCATCGACCACAACCCGGCGCAGGTGCAGCGCTGGTCGGCGCAGCTCGACCGGGTCGTGCAGGCGGACTCGACCGAGGAGGGGGCGCTGCGGCAGCTCGGGATCACCGGTTTCGGCCAGGCGGTGGTGGCCATCGGGGCCTCGGTGGAGGCGAGTGTGCTCACCGTGCTGGCCCTGGTCGAGCTGGGCCTGCCACAGATCTGGGCCCGGGCCACCTCGCAGAAGCACGCCAAGATCCTGTCGTCGGTGGGCGCCCACCACGTGATCTTTCCGGAGGCGGAGACCGGGGACCGGGTCGCGCACCTGATCGTCAGCCGGTTGCTGAACTTCATCGAGTTCGACGACGACTTCGCCATCGCCACGGTCCGGGTGCCCGAGACCCTGGTTGGTCGTACCCTGCGCGAACTGCGACCGGAGGAGCACTACGGGATCCGGGTGGTCGGCGCCAAACTGCCGGGTGAACGCTTCCGCTACACCTCGGACGACACCGCGCTCCCCGAGGGTGGGGTGCTCATCGTGGAGGGTGGAATCGACCAGGTACAGCGGTTCGCCGGGCAGCGCTGACCGTCACCGCGGGTGGGGGCCGTGACCACGCCCACCGGTCAGTGCGGCGCTTTTCCCGGACCACCACCCGAGCCTGCGGCCTTCGCCTTCGCCGGGCCCTTGGGCGCCGTCGGCGGCTTGGCCTTCGGCGCACCGCCGCCGGTGCCGGCACGCACAGTCGTCTTCTTCGGCGGGGCCTTCGTCGCGGCCGGCTTGGGCGGCGGGGCCGTGGACGGCGTGCTGCCGGCGACCCCGGAGACACGCACCCCGCAGGTCACCTCGCCGAGCCGGAACTCCACCGGCAGCGGGTTGGTCCCGCTGTACGTCCCGGTGAGGGTGAGCTTCTCGGCCGCGCCGGGGGCCAGCGTGTTGCGTTGGGCCGCCGGCCGGATCACCACAGTGCTCCCCTGCTGGTGCACCGGTGCGGGTTCCGCCTTCGTCACCGTCTGCTGACCGGGGAAGCTGAAACTCATCGCCCAGTCCCGCAGCTCCCGGTCACCGGTGTTGGTCAGTGTCAGGTCGGCGGCGAAGTCGGTGCCGGAGTCCGTCCGCAGCGCGTACGCCACCTCGCAGGGCGCCGCGGTCGGCAGACCCATCCGGGCCTCGGTCGTCGGCCGGCCCTCGCCGTTGGCCGGGCTGCGCGAGGTGAACCCCCACATCACGCCGGTGACCGCGATCAGCCCGACGGCTGCCACTCCGGCCTCCACCCGCCGACGCCGGGTCATCCGCTGCCGGGCCAGCCGGTTCCGTTCCCGGGTACGCGGCAGCGGCATCGCGTCGGTCGCCGCCGACCAGGGCAGAATCGTGGTCCGCGCGCTGCTCAGCAGGGCCGGGTCCACGGGGCCGGTGGCCGGGGAGACCGGCACCGCCGCGAGCATGCCGGCCGCGTCGGAGAGGATCCGGGTCAGCTCGGCGGAGGCCGGTCGGTCGGTCGGCCGCTTCGCCAGGCAGCGCCCCACCAGCTCGGTCACCTCGTCGGGCAGGCCCACGACTGTGGGCATCGGCTCCGGGTCGGTGTACATGTGTGCGCGCAACATCTGGGTGGTCGTCGTGGCCTGCCACGGCAGCCGGCCGGTGAGCATCCGGTAGAGCAGCAGCCCGACGGCGTACACGTCGGTGGCCGGGGACACCTGGCCGTTGTCCAGCCGTTCCGGGGCGAGGTACGCGGGTGTGCCCAACAGCGCGCCGTCCGGCCCCTTCTCGCTCTCCCCCACGAGGGCGGAGATGCCGAAGTCGACGGCCTTGACCCCGGTGGAGGTGAGCATGACGTTGCCCGGGGTGACGTCGCGGTGCACCACGCCCCGGGCGTGCGCGGTGGTCAACGCCGAGCTGACCTCCGCGCCGATCGTCACCGCCTCCCGCCAGGGCAGTTGGCTCTCCCGGCCGAGGCGGCTGGCCAGCGAGGTGCCGTCGACCAGCTCCATCACCACGTACGGCACGGTCAGGCCGACCTGCTCGGACTCGCCGTAGTCGTACACGTTGGTGATGTTGGGGTGGCAGAGTCGTGCGGCGGCCTGCGCCTCGATCCGGATCCGGTGGCGGAAGGCCCGGTCGCTGGCCAGCCTGGAGGCCAACACCTTCACCGCGACCTGGCGGCCGAGCACCTCGTCGTAGCCGCGCCACACCACCGACATGCCACCCGCGCCGAGCTGCTCGATCAACCGGTACCGCTCATCGAGGAGCTGCGCGCTGTTTCGGTCCCCACCGCCCATGGTGACCGTTGTTGCCCAGGATCAAACAACCTACACCTGGAGTATCGGAATCGGTCAGGATTGTCACCCGTTCAGGCGGTGGCCAGCAGTTGGTCCACCGGGGCGTAGTCGTCGGTCAACACCAGCGCCCCGCCGACGAAGTTCGTCAGCTCGGTGCCGGAGAGCAGGCTGACCTTCGGGTCCACCTCGGCCAGCCGGGCCCGCACGGCTTCCAGTGGCAGCGGCGCGTCGGAGCCGACGATGAGGAAGTTGGAGCCCTGCTCCTCGGCGAGCGCCTCCGGCGGCGCGATCAACGCGACGTGCCGGAACTCGGTGGCCACCGTGGCCAGCTCGGCGCGGATGAACCGCAGCGGCGGGTAGTCGATGACGTTCTGCACGTACACGCCGCCGGGGCGGGTCACCCGCCGAACCTCGGCGGCCATCTCCCGGGTCGCCAGGTGCCAGGGCACCACCAGGTGACCGAACGCGTCACCGACCACCAGGTCACGGCTGTCCGTCGGCTCGCCGGCGACCAGCAGCCGGGCGTCGCCCACCACCGCCCGCAACTCCGGCCCGGTCCGTACGCCCAGCTCCTGCTCGCCCAGCTCGACCAGCCCGCCGTCGATCTCGAACACCACGTTGTCAGTGCCCGGCCGGGTGGCGGTCAGGTAGCGCGGCACGGTGAATCCGCCGCCGCCCAGGTGCAGCGCGTCCAGCCGCTGACCGGCCGGCGCGGCGACGTCCGCGACGGCGCCGATCCACTTCGTGTACGCGTACTCCAGGTGTTTCGGGTCGGCGAGGTCCACGTACGAGTGCTGGGCCGAGTTGAGCAGCAGCGTCCGCCCGGTGGGCCGGTTCGGGTCGGTGGTGACCCGGGCACAGTGGTACGCCGTCTCGATGTCGCACGGGTTCGGTGCCACGGTGGCGAGCCCCGCCCCGACCAGGCCGAGCACGGCCAGCGCGGCCCGGGTCCGGGCCGGACCGGGCAGCTCGGTGGGCTCCTGCCGGCGCAGATACCAGCCGAGGCCGATGCCGACCAGCCCGAGCGCGATCGCCAGGGTCAGCAGGATGACAGTGCTGCGCAGGGCGGCGACCAGCACGAAGCCGGTGAGCAGGGTGGCGGTGATGCCGCCCAGGGTGCCGATCCCGGAGAGTCGACCGACCACCTGGCCGGTGCGGCGCAGGTCGGCCAGTTGAAGCTTCACGACCAACGGGGTGACCGCGGCCAACAGCGCGGCCGGCACGAACACGGCTAGCGAGACCAGGAGCAGGATGCCGCTGGCCGCGCCACCACGCAGCACCTCTCCGGCGTACCGGACCACGGGCAGGGTGATGGCGGTGGCGATGCCGGCCAGAACCAGCGCCGGGGCCAGCAGACCGCGCGGGTTGCGCCGGTCGGCCAGCCAGCCGCCGGTCCACGCCCCGTAGGCGATCGCGGCCAGCGCGACGCCGATCACCGAGCTGGTCACCTGGAGGGTCACCCCGACGTACGGGCCGACCAGGCGCAGCGCGACGGTCTCCAACACCAGCACGGCACCGCTGGAGAAGAAGACCAGGAAGGCGGCCAGGCCGTTGGGCAGCGCCCGGCCGGTGACCGGCACGGACGGGGCCGCGGCGGCCGGCGGGGCCGCGACGTCGGGCGTTGGGGAACTCATCGTCGCGATGGTACGCAGCGAAGCTGGCGTTCAGGGTCAGTACAGCGATAGATGAACGTGGTTCGTGTGGGACGCGGCGGGACTGCCGCTGCCGCTGTACGACCGCCACCCGGTGCCGGGATGCCAGATCTGCCGGTACCAGATCACGTAGAGCACGCCCAGTCGTTCGGCGTTGCGCACGTGCCAGGCGGCCAGGCTGTCGCCGTACGCCTTGTCGCCGCCTGTCGCGTTGCGATCCTCGAAGCCGTTGGTGGCGGCGGCGAAGTCGCAGGCACGCCCCTTCGGGTGCTCGCCGCCGCCACCTTCACGCTTGCAGGAGACGTGCCGCTTGTAGCCGGCCGCCTGGGTCTGCTTGAGCGCGTTGAGGGTGCGCGGGGTGATGCAGCCGGAGGTGGTCGGGTCCTTCACCGAGCACGACTCCGATGGCCAGGACCCGTCGGAGTTGCGCGGCGCCGGCTTCGCCGAGGCGGAGCTGCCGCCGCTGAAACCGTTGCTGCTGCCCGAGCTGACCTCGGCGAGTGCCGCCTCAGCCTCCTTCTTCTTCTTCGCCATCACGGCGAGCTGCTTCTGCTGCTCGCGGACCTCCGCGTCGATGGCGACCTTGGCCTGTTGCGCCTGCTCCCGGGCTTCGACGAGATCACGCAGCCGCTTGCTGTCCCGCTGGGCCATCAGGTCGAGGTCGCTCGCCCGTTCCAGGAACGCCTGCGGCGTGGCGGTGTTGAGCAGCATCGACGCCGGGCCGAGCCGACCGATCCGGTAGGACTGTGCGGCGACCTCGCCGACCTGCTCGGTGAGCCCACCCATGCGGCCCTCGATCGCCGTCAACTCGCCGGTCAACGCCGTCTGGCGGCGCTTGGAGTTGTCGAGCTTCGCCTTGGCCTCGATGTGCCCCTTGGCGGTCAGCTCCAACGCGTCCTGCAGCTTCTTGCTGCCACCCTCGCCGGGCTCGGCGTACGCCGGCACGGCGGCACCGCCGAGCACCAGCGCGACGGCGGCGAGCAGGGCGAACAGAGCGCGGCGACCGAGCCGCGGGCTGAGCCTGGTCCTGGGCACGAAAGCGTCCTTCCGTCGACCGCCGGCCCCCGGTGAACAACTGCGCGGCGGCGTCCCCGCCGGCGCCGGTCGGCGGCCTGCTGGCGGAGACCGCCGGTCACGATACCGGACTGTGGGCCGCTGACCAGCCCCCTGACCGCCGGCATGCCCAGATGTCGACGGAGCGTCCCGGCACCGTCGCGCAGCGCGCGAATCAGCCGTCGCGCGGTGCGCGGATCAGCCGTCGCGCAGTGCGCGGATCACTCGCCGAGGAGGGCTTCGCGCACCTCGGCCCAGACTTCCTCGTTGGCGGCGACGAGCAGACCACGGCCGTCGTCGGCGGGGTGGTAGTCGACGCCGTCGAACCGGCGGGCGACGCCACCGGCCGCACGGACCAGCACGGTGCCCGGGGCATGGTCCCACGGCAGGGTGCGCCAGAAGAGGACGAACTGCTGCTCGCCGGTGAGGATGTCCAGATACTCCCGGCCGGCGCAGTGCTGGCCGGGCAGCAGCTCACCGAGCTGCCGGCCGCCGGCGCGGACCCGGTCACGGGTCTCCGGCGGCAGGAACTGGGTCATCGCCGCGCCACGCAGCTCGCCGAGTGGCGGCACCGAGATGGTGCCGTCCACCGGCTGGCCGTTGAGCAGGGTGCCGTCGTCCGCCCAGCCGGCCGCGAGGGTGTCGGCGAGTGGGTCGAGGATCCAGCCGGCGGTCGGCCGACCGTCGGTCAGCAGCGACACCATCAGCGCGAACGGTCGGCGACCGGCAGCGAAGTTGGCGGTGCCGTCGACCGGGTCGACCAGCCAGACGTCACCGGCGTCGCGCAGGTGCCGCAGCAACCCCGGATCGTCGGCGACGCCCTCCTCACCGACCACCGTCGAACCTGGCCGCAGCCGGCGCAACCCCGCCGACAGCAACTCCTCGGCCCGGCGGTCGGCGACGGTGACCACCTCACCGGGTGCCTTCTCCGACACGTCGGCGTCGTCGAGCTTGCGGAACAGTGGCACGACGACCTGGTCGGCGGCCTCCCGCAGCAGGTCGCCAACGTCGTCGAGCAGGGTGTCAGCCACGCGGCGGCAGCTTGACCACGCTGACGAAGAACTCGTCGATCTGGCGGACCACCGAGATGAAGCGCTCGAAGTCCACCGGCTTGGTCACGTAGGCGTTGGCGTGCAGCTGGTAGCTGCGCAGGATGTCCTCGTCGGCCTGCGAGGTGGTGAGCACCACCACCGGGATCCGACGCAGGTTCGGATCGTTCTTGATCTCTTCCAGCACCTCCCGGCCGTCGCGCCGGGGCAGGTTGAGGTCGAGCAGGATCAGGTCCGGTGCGACCGCGTCCGCGTACTGGCCCTCCCGCCGCAGGTAGGCGAGCGCCTCGGCGCCGTCGGAGACGACGGTCAGCCGGTTCCGCAGCTTGTGCTCCTCGAACGCCTCCTGGGTCATCAGCACGTCACCCGGGTCGTCCTCGACAAGCAGGACCTCGATCGGGCTCTTGCCATCCGCCGGCGCGGTCATCCCACCGTCTCCCTCATGTCACCCGTTCTACCGCCTTCCGGCGACCCGTCGGCCCGGTCCGGGCGGTCCGACCCCCCGGACTGCTCCGTCGGCGCTGCCGGAGCCTCGTTCGAGGGCGTGGCGTCGCCCGCCGTCAGGGCCGACTGCTGCTCCGACGAGTCGGCGGCGGCAGCCGCCTCCAGGTCCCCGGGAAGCGCCGGCAGCGTGAACCGGATCGCGGTGCCCTCCGGCACGGAGGTGTCCACCCAGACCCGACCACCGTGATATTCGACGATCTTCTTGACGATGGCCAACCCGATGCCCGTGCCCGGGTACGCGTCCTTCGAGTGCAGCCGCTGGAAGATCACGAAGATCTTGTCGGCGAACTCCGGCTCGATCCCGATGCCGTTGTCCCGGCAGCTGATCTCCCACTCGGAGCCCACCAGCCGAGCCGAGACGTGCACCGCTGGCGCGACGTCCGCGCGGCGGAACTTGATCGCGTTGCTGACCAGGTTGGCCAGCAGGTTGGTGAGCAGTGGTTCCTCACCCGAGATCACCGGCAGGTCGGTCCAGGTCAGCTCGGCGTCGGCGTACTGCCGGGCAGCCTCGGTCTGGCCGGCCACGTCGCCCATCACCTTGTTGAGGTCGACCTCGACGAAGCCGGTGGTGAGCCGACCGATCCGGGAGAACGCGAGCAGGTCGTTGATCAGGCGCTGCATCCGCTGCGCGCCGTCCACCGCGAAGGCGATGTACTGGTCGGCCCGCTCGTCGAGCTGCCCGGCGTAGCGGCGCTGGAGCAACTGGCAGAAGCTGGCCACCTTGCGCAGCGGCTCCTGCAGGTCGTGCGAGGCCACGTACGCGAACTGCTCCAGGTCGCGGTTGGACCGGGTCAGCTCCTCGGCCTGCTTCTGTAGCTGGCTGTTGACCCACTCGATCCGCTCGCGGGCGGCCCGCACCTCGGCCAGGTCGGCGGCGATCTTCTGGCGCATCGCGTCCACGTCGTCGCCGAGCTGGATGAACTCCGGCGGGCCGGTGGTGGCGATGCGGTGCTGGTAGTCACCCTCGGCGACCTCGCGAACCTGCGTGGCCAGGCCGGTCAGTGGCCGGACCACCATCCGGTCCAGTGAGAGCAGCAGCACCGCGCCGGCCACGACCACCACCAGGGCGGCCACGATCAGCAGGACGACAAGCACGTTGCTGCTGGTGCGTACGTTGTCGGCGGTCTGCTCCCGGGCGGCCAGGACCTCCTCCTGGAGGTCGTTCACCGCCGTGCGCACCTCGTCGAACTGCTGCCGGGCACGCTCGGTGACGAGTGCCTGGCCCGCGCTGGTGCCGCTGCGCTCGGTGGTGGTGATCACCGGCTCGGCCACCGATTGCCGCCACTGCGCGGTGCGCTCCTCGACTATCCGCAGCTCCTGGCTGATCTGTGGATAGTCGTCGAGCAGCGCCCGCATCGAGACGACGACGCTCTTCTCCTGGGCGAGCCCCTCCCGATAGGGGTTCAGGTCGTCCTGGTCACCGCTGACCGCGTACCCACGGATCGCCGTCTCCTGGTCGAGCAGCGCGTTGAGCAGCTCCTGCGACTGCACCCGCAGCGGGCCGGTCTCGTTGAGCACGGCATCGATCTGGGTGCGGTTGCGGGCGGCCATGGTCGCCTCCGCGGCGGCCAGGGCGATCAGCAGCAGCCCCACGACGGTGAGCAGCGTGATGACCCGACGGCGCAGACTCCAGCCGCCAATCACCGGCTTCACCGGCCACCACCCCGGCTCACCAGCAGCATGGCCACGTCGTCGGCGAGCGGGCCGCCGTTGATCTGCTCGGCTCGGCCGACCAGCCAGGCCGGCAGGGCGGGCAGCGACACCTCACGGTTGGCCGGCTCGTCCAGCAGCCCGCTCAGGCCCGGCACGTCGAGTCGCTCGTTACCGGCGCCCACCCTCCCCTCGATGAGCCCGTCGGTGTACATCAGCAGGGACCAGTCATCGGTGTCGAACTCCAGGTCGTAGGCGATCGGCCGGCGGGGTCGTACGCCCAGCAGCAGGCCGCCGGGCGCGGGCACCGGGGCGACCCGGCCGCCGGAGAGCAGCAGCGGCGGCGGGTGCCCGGCGAGTCGGACTGTTGCGCGGTTGGCGTCCAGGTCCAGCCTGGTCGTGGCCACCGTCGCGAAGATCTCCTGCAGGCGGCGCTCACTCATCAGCACCTGCTCCAGCGCGGGCAGCACCTCGTCGTCCGGCACACCGGCGAGCACCAGGGCCCGCCAGGCCACCCGCAGCTCGACGCCGAGCGCGGCCTCGTCCACCCCGTGCCCACAGACGTCGCCGACGATCAGGTCGAGACGGTCCGGACGGGTCTGCACCACGTCGTAGAAGTCCCCGCCGATCAGCGCGGCGTGCCGGCCCGGCCGGTAGAAGGTGTGCACCGCCACCTGGTCGGTCGTCATCAGCGGCTGGGGCAGCAGGCCACGTTCGAGTCGGGCCGACTCGGCCTGGCGCAGCTCGACCTCGCGCAGCCGGCGGGCGTTTTCGTCGGCGCGCTTGCGCTCCACGGCGTAGCGCAGCGCCCGGGTCAGCAGCACACCGTCGACCTGACCCTTGACTAGGTAGTCCTGTGCGCCCTCGGCGACCGCCACGACGCCCAGGTGCTCGTCCGAGCGGCCGGTGAGCACGCAGACCGCGGCACCGCTGGACATCTCCAGCACCTGGCGCAGCCCGTCCAGCCCCTGTGCGTCGGGCAGGCCCAGGTCGAGCAGGACGCAGTCGACGTCGTTGATCCGCTCGCGAGCCGCGCGAAGGCTGGTGGCGACCAACAGGTCGATCATCGAGTTGGTCTCGGCGAGGAGCTCTCCGACCAGGAAGGCGTCGCCCTCGTCGTCCTCCACCAGCAGCACCCGCAACCGCTCGCCGGGCGGCAGGTCGGCGTGCCGCGCCAGGCCACCGTGCGGGTACGGCACAACTGGGGACCCGGTCGAGCCGGACCCCCGGTGCGGCCGGGTCACCGCCGCGAGACGCGGGAGTTCGCTGGTGATGTCGGGCTCCTTCCGAGTGCCCTGCTGATCCTGTATTAGACAACGGTCGCACACAACACGATGCCCACGGCACGGGCGGGGATGGGGCGCATCACTGCCCGCCCGGGGAGAGGCAGCCGATCGGCCGTCCCGCCCCGGGCCCCCGAAAGGCAGGATGGTGCCACCCCAGGCCCCACCACCCCCCGAGGAGTTTCCGTGGGCGCACCCCCCACCCCGGCCACGACCCGCACGCCGGCCCGCGCGACTCCGGGCGTACCCCCTGCGGACCGCGCGCTGACCCGGCCGCACCGGCGACTCGTGGCCGCCGCGGCGGCGCTCGTGGCGCTGGCCGCCGTCGGCGCCGGCAGCCTGCTCGACCTGCGCACGCCGACGCCGAAGCCGGCGGACGCCCCGGTGGGCGAGTTCAGCGCCGGCCGGGCGTACGAGCACGTCCAGGTGATCGCCGCCCGGCCGCACGTCGCCGGCAGCTCGGCCAACGACCAGGTCCGCGCGCACCTCGAACAGCAGCTGCGCGGGTTGGGCCTGGAGACCGAAGTGCAGGACACCGTGGCTCCGGAGGCCGGTCAACTCAGCGGGGCGGCGGGCGGGGCGACAGTGGCCCGGGTCCGCAACGTGGTGGCCCGGCTGCCCGGCACCGACTCGACCGGCCGGGTCTTCCTGGTCGCCCACTACGACTCGGTGCAGACCGGGCCGGGCGGCAACGACGACGCGGCCGGCACCTCGACCATCCTGGAGGTGGCCCGCGCGCTGACCACCGGCCCGCGGCCCCGCAACGACATCGTCTTCGTGTTGACCGACGCCGAGGAGGCGTGCCTCTGCGGGGCGTCCGCGTTCGCCGCCAGCCACCCGCTGGCCGCCGACGGCGGGGTGGTGCTCAACCTGGAGGCGCGGGGCTCCACCGGGCCGGTGATCATGTTCGAGACGTCCCGGAACAACGCGAAACTCGTTGACATCTTCGGCCGGGCCGCCCCGCACCCGGTCGGCACCTCGTTCGCGGTGGAGATCTACCGGGCGCTGCCCAACGACACCGACTTCACCGCGTTCCTGGACCAGAAGTTCGTCGGGCTGAACTCGGCGTACATCGACGGCGGCGCGATCTACCACACCCCGCTGGACACACCGGCGGCCATGGACCGGGGCAGCCTCCAACAGCACGGGGACAACGCGCTGGGCCTGGCCCGGGAGTTCGGCCGGACCGACCTGGCCGACCTGCGCTCCGGGCACGACGCGACGTACTTCCCGGTCCCCGGTGGGCTGGTCCGCTACCCGGGCTGGCTCATCCTGCCGCTGGCCCTGCTCGCGGTGGCGGCGGTGGCCGCGCTGGGCTGGCTGACCCGCCGCAGCGGCCGGGCCAGCACCGGCCGGCTGGCCGCCGGTTTCGCGCTGGCCCTGGTGCCGATCATCGCCGCGCCGGCCGCCGCCCAACTGCTCTGGCTGGCGATCACCACGATCCGACCGGGGTACGCGGAACTACTCGACCCGTACCGGCCGATCTGGTATCGGTTGGCCGTCCTGGCGCTCGCCGCCGCCATCGTGTTCGCCTGGTACGCGCTGCTGCGCCGCCGGATCGGCCCGGCCGCGCTGGCCGTGGGCGGGCTGGCCTGGCTGGCCCTGCTCGGGGTGCTGCTCGCCGTGGCGGTGCCCGGCGGGGCGTACCTCACCACCCTGCCGGCGCTGGCCGGCGCCCTCGGTGGGCTGGTCGCGCTGCGGACCCGGCAGACCGGGCCGTGGCCGGTGGTGGCGGTGACCGCCGCCGCGGCGGTCGGCGTGGTCATCCTGCTGCCCACGGTGGTGCTGCTCTTCCCCGCGCTGGGGATGGCGATGGGCGGAGTGGCCGCGCTCGTCGCGGTGCTGCTCGGCCTGACCGCCCTGCCGGTGGTCGACCTGCTGCACCCGCAGGCCGGCGGCCAGCGCGGCCTGCGGGCGTTGCGGGCCCGCCGGCTCGGCCTGCTGCCGGCCGTGGCCGCCGCCGTGGCGGCGGTGGTGCTCGCCGGGGTCGGGCTGGGCGTCGACCGGTTCGACGCCGCCCATCCCACGCCCACCCACCTGATGTACGCGATGGACGCCGGCACCGGCCAGGCCCGTTGGCTCAGCCACGAGAGTGACCCGCAGTCGTGGACGGACGGCTACGTGGACGGAATGGCCGACGTCGGCGACGACTTCCCCGGGCTCGGCGGCGGTGAGCTGCGGGCCGGCCCGGCACAGCCGGCCAGCCTGCCGGCGCCGAAGCTGGAGGTGCTGGCCGACACCACCTCCGGCGGCGAACGCACGCTGCGGCTGCGACTCACCCCGCAGCGGACCGTCCGGCTCGCCACCCTGCACGTCGACACCTCGACGGCCACCGTGCTGCGGGCCGAGGTGGCCGGGCGGCCGGTGCCGGTGGAGCCCCGCGCGGGCAGGTGGGGCTTCGGGCTGGTGTTCCACGCCCCGCCCACCGACGGCATCGAGGTCACGTTGACCCTGCGGCCGATCGCCGGGCAGGTGGCGTTGCGGGCCATGGACGCCAGCGACGGGCTGGATGCGCTGCCCGGTTTCCGCCCCCGACCGCCGGGTGTCGGCGTGGTCGGGTCGCACAGCTCCGAGATGCTGGCGGTCGCCCGCACCTACCCTTTCTGACCGGTTATCCGGTGGTCCGGCGGAGACTGCTTCCCCGCCGGACCACCGCACTAGCCGTAGAGGGCTGACACCCACAGGTGGGTCATCGTGTCGACCAACAGTCTCCGGTCGTCGAACGGCGGCACGCCGCACGCGGCCAGGTAGTAGAGCCGCTCGCCGGACCACGTCAGCGATGCGGCGAGCGCATCGACGTCGACGCCGTCGAGCCGGGCCGCGACGGCGGGCACGGCCTGGCGCTCGGCCTCGATCCGGGTGACCGCGGCGTCGGTGAACGTCGCCATCTGGGCCAGCCACAGCTCGCGTAGCTGCGGGTCGGACGCCCAACTCTCCACGATGGCGCGCAACACCGCCGCGTTGGACAGCCACAGGTCGGCGCCCGCGTCGATGCCAGCCCGCAGAGCGTCGCGAGGGCTGGCACTCCCCCGCACCCACGGCTGCGCGGCCTCGTGGCCGGCGCCGACCGCACGGCGCACCAGCTCGGCCAGCGCCGCCTGCTTGCCGGCGAAGTAGAAGTAGAAGCTCGCCCTTGAAACCCCTGCCGCGGCAATGATCTCGGCAACGCTGAGCGTGTCGAAGGTGCGCTCACGCAGCAGCTCGCGCAGGGCGTCGAGGATGCGCTCGCGCAGCTCGACATCGCCGCGCGCGGGTTCGTCACGTCGGGCCATCACGGCTCGCAGCCTACCGTACGCATCATCTGGACGCCCCGACCAGACAGCATGTATGGTCAGTGCATGACACAGATCGCCGTCCATATCGTGGTGAACGATCCCGACAACGCGGCCGCCTGGTACGCGGAGGTGCTCGGCGCGCAGGAGACCAGCCGCGTTCCGCTGCCGGACGGCCGGCCGCTCACTGTGGAGCTGCGAGTCGGTGACACAGTGCTCGCCGTGGCGGGCGAATGGCGGGACCGCGGTCTCCGTACGCCGGCGACCCCGGGCGGCAGCCCGGCCGCCTTCCACCTGCCGGTCCCCGACGTCGACGCCGCCTACGACCGTGCGATCGCCGCCGGAGCCACCGCGTTCGAGCCGCCGCACGACGCGTTCTGGGGCGACCGCACCGCACAGTTCCTCGACCCGTCTGGGCACCGCTGGGCGATCAACCGGCACCTGCGTGACGTCCCCGCCGACGAGATGGCCGCGCACGTGGCGGCGATGTTCGCATGAGGCACACGACCTTCGGGCGTACCGGCCTGCGAGTGTCCGAGCTGGTGCTCGGCGCCATGACGTTCGGTGAACAGGGTGGGGTCGGCGCGCCGATCGAGGAGTGCCGGCGCATCCTCGACGCGTACGCCGAGGCCGGCGGAAACGTCGTCGACACCGCCATCAACTACCGCGGCGGTGCCAGCGAGGAAATCCTCGGCGAGCTGCTGGCCGGCCGGCGCGATCGGTTCGTCGTGGCCACGAAGTACACGGTGACCCGTGACCCGGCCGACCCCAACGGCGGCGGCAACCACCGCAAGAATCTCCGGCTGTCGCTGGAGACCAGCCTGCGCCGGCTGCGCACCGACCACATCGACGTCTACTGGGTGCACATGTGGGACCGGCACACGCCGATCGAGGAGACCATGCGGGCGCTCGACGACGCCGTCACCGCCGGAAAGGTGCTCTACATCGGCGTGTCGGACACACCGGCCTGGATCGTCTCCCGGGCGAACACGCTGGCCGAGTGGCGCGGCTGGACTCCGTTCGCCGGGCTCCAGGTCCCGTACAGCCTGATCAACCGCGACGCCGAGCGGGAGCTGCTGCCGATGGCCGAGGCGTGCGGCCTCACGGTGACGGCCTGGAGCCCGCTCGGCGGTGGTGTGCTGTCCGGAAAGTACGGCGCCGCGTCATCGACCGGGAAGACGCGCCTCAACCGGGACGCGATCAGCGACCGGGACCTCGGCGTGGCCCGGGCCGTGCAGGAGGTAGCTGGCGAGCTGGGCGTCACCCCCGCTCAGGTCGCCCTCGCCTGGACCCGGCGCCGCGAGGGGGTGCTGCCGATCATGGGGGCGCGGACCCTCGACCAACTCCAGGACAACCTGGGCTGCACGCCTGTCACGCTGCCGCCAGAGCTGGTTACGCGGCTGGAGTCGGCTACCGACTTCGACCTCGGTTTCCCGGCCGACTTCATCGCCCAGACCACACCCTGGGTGTTCGGCGCCGGCGCACTCTGACCCTCGGCGGCACACCCGGCCGTACGCCTTGTGCGGCTGAGCATCACCCCTGCGAAGATCGGGCCATGCTGCGATCCGTCGAGATAACGGCCACCCTGACCTTCGGCGGATCGTCCTTCCACAACCTGCACTGGAAGAGCGACGTCGAACTCAGCCTGGACTGCTTCATCTGCCAGCGGACCGGCCGCACCACCGGCCTGAAGCACGGCGCGGAACACGGCACCTGCTCCGGTGACAGCAAGACCGGCCGGCACCCGGCGGCTGCACGGATCTCCGCCTTCGACCACACCTCCGAACGGGAACGGACGGTCCTGCGTGCAGTGGTGGATTATTGGTGGGCGCCATTCCACGACGCCAAACGAGACCGGCCCTCGCTCGCGCTGACCGGCGACCCCTGGGTCCGGCTGCACCTGGGCTATCTCTGCCCGGACCCGGTCCAGGCGGGCACCTTCTCCACGCAGACCAACCTGGTCCGCCCGCAGACCCACACCTGCGCGCACTGCGCGGCGCCCATCGCACACAGCCACGACGCACCTCGCATCCAACTCCTCACCTAGGGCGCCGGTTTCGGCCCCCCAGGCTCTGCGGTGACGTCGTGGCGGCCGGTCCCGTTCGGTTGGGGCGGCATCAGACCGACCACGCCCGCACGATGTCGTCGGGCCCCCAGACAAGGTCCACAGCCCCAGCCGGAAGGTTGACCCCAGAGCGGCTGACGACGACCAGCCCGCTGGTCCCGGGCTGAAAACCCGGAATCATCGGGGCGTGGTGGCGCAGGTCGTCGAGATGGTGCCGGTCGAAGGGGCCGTCCTGCCACTTGATCGAGCCAGCGAAGGCGATGTGGGAGGCGATCGGGGCGCGGTCGGCTCCGACAAGGTCGATCTCCGGGTTGGACTGCCGGTTCCACCAGCCGCCGACCTCCCACGTGTCGTTCCAGGGCAGATCGCCAGCGCCAGCGGAGATGGCCAGCGCGTCGCGGATGATCGGCTCGACGGCGTTGCCCCGCCAGGCGGACCACCGACTGTTAAGGGTGGCGCGAGCGGCAGCTGTTCGATCACGCAGAACCAGTTGCTGCACATCGCGCAGAATGGCCAGGTACAGGCGCAGGTTGCTGTCGGCGATTCGATACTGGGCCAGTTTGCTGGGCTTTGTGGAGAGCGGCTTGTCGACAGCCAGGATCTGTTTTTCCTCGACCAGCCGGTGCAGCAGCGGCGACAGGGTGCCGGAGCTGACCGGGCCACCCCGGTCCCCGGCGGCTGCGGCGATGTTGCTGAACGTGCGGCTGCCTGTCCCGCCGACCGCTTCCAAGATGCGCCGGGCAGTGTCCGGGGCGGGAAACTCCGACGCCAGGGACTGTTCAGGGACGGTGAACAAGGCTGACGTCTTGTTGGCAATTTCCTGACTCAGGAAATCGGCGGGTGGCGTTCCCGGCAGCCATTCCAGGGCGATACCGGGCAGCCCACCGGTGATCAGGTACGCATCGATCGCGTCCGCGCCGCCCAACCCGGTCACGGCTGCGGTTTCGGCAGGATTGAACGGGCCGAGGACCATGTTCGTGGCCCTTCCGTAGAACGGCCTGTCGTACTCGGTGAATCGCTGCATCATGTGCAGATCACTGCCGAGCAGCAGCAGGAGCACCGGCTTGCTGGAGATGAGCCGGTCCCAGGCGACCTGAAGGTGCCCGTCGAACGTCGCGTCCTGCTCGGAGATCCAGGGCAGTTCGTCGAGGACGACCACACTCGGCGTATCGGGCAGGACACCCGCCAAGATCCGCAGCATGTCTCCCCAGCCACCGGCCGGCGGCTGGGACGGCAGAAGATCACGACCGCCAGCGGTGAGCAGCGACGAGTCGCGCAGGGCACCGAGAAAATAGCCGACCGCTTCGATGCTCGACGCGCCCTTGACCGCGGTGTAGAAGCAGTACGGCAGGTCGACCCGGTCGCACAACTCCTGTACCAGCCGCGACTTGCCCACCTGCCGCCGTCCACGGATGGCGACAGAGCGACCCTCGCCGGTGCGCTTCACCTGATCAAGCTGCCGGCCGAGCAGGTCAAGTTCCGCACGACGCCCGACGAACATCGGCGCTCCCGAAGCTAGATTGAATCTTACTTCGAAGCAGTCTACCTAGATTCGGAGTCGCCCCGAGGCGCTAACTTCCTGCGGTGAGCTACGACATGGTCGTTCAGCGGTTCGAGCAGGGCGATGCCGCCCCAATGCCGGGTGCTGCCTTCCTGGCCGTCTTCGCGCCCAGGGCCGACCATCGGGAGCCGCAGTACAGCTACTGGCACATCAGCGCCGACGACGGCAGCACCGCGGACGTCTACGCCAAACTTGCCGACGACACGCTCCGGAGTCTGATGATCAGCCGGTTCTCTGGCGGCACCGTTCTCGACATGCTCGTCACATTCGTCGGACTCGCCGATGCCGTTGTGCTGCCACCTGGCTGCCCCGCCCTGCTCGCACACGAAAATCAGCGGTGCCACCTGCCCGAGGACCTTCGCGCCGACGCCGTGGTCGTTCAGGCGGGCGCGGACGTGGAGCGCATCCTTCGGAGCTGCTAGGCGATGTGTAGAGCACATGGTCGGCCACGGGACATGCTGCCCTCGCGTCCCACCACGTCCTTTACAAGATCCGTTACGTCGTGGGTCGACCGGTGCCGGGGCAGGTGCTCCGGCTACCCATCGCCTGATGGGCGGGGGCGGGGCTTGCCGGGGGCAACGCCGACACGGCCAGCCTCACCCTCGCCGCCACCGCCGTGCGCTCCGGCGACCTGGAACGCGCGGTCGACCGGAGTGGTGTCTCCGGCGGGGCTTCCCACGATCGTGAAAACCGGCGCAATGATTGACCTTGACGTCAGTGTCAATGTTCTAGCATCGCCATGGGCATGAGGGGGTGATCGAAATGCGTATCGGAGAGCTGGCCGACAGTTGCGGCGTCAGCACCAGGTCCGTGCGGTACTACGAGCAACAGGGCCTGATTGCTCCACGTCGTGCCTCCAACGGATATCGGGAGTACGACGAATTGGCGGTGGTCAGAGTCCGAAACATTCGTGAGCTGCTTGAATCCGGCCTGACCGTCGAGGACATCCGGCTCTCGATCGAGATGGGCTGCCTCGACCAGCCATTGAGCACTCTGCCCAGGTGTCCCGACGCCATCAGGATCGCCGCCGACCGGCTCGGAGCCCTCGACCGGCGGATCGCCACGTTGCAGGACCTGCGCAGGCGGCTCGCCAGGCAGATCCTGGAGACCGAAACGGCGATGGCCTGCGACGGGACCCTCGCGGCCGACGAGCGGGTTCTCGCCAGCGCCACCCCCGACAGCCACTGAATTCCTGTACGACGGGCGGACCGGCGAACCGGACCGCCCGCTCGACGCTGCCCGGAACGCCCTGTCAGGAGCTTGTCTTGACCATCGAACACGACGTTGAGACCGAGAACGATGCGGGCCTGTCGTCCCGGCCACTGGCTGGCTCTGACGGTCCTCGCCGGAGCGCTCGCACTCGACATCGGCAGCACGAACGTCCTCAACGCCGCGTTGCCGGGCATGCAGGGGCTGGGAGCGGCTCTGTCCGGCCCCGCCGCCATCGCACTGCTGTCCGGGTGGCAGGCGCCGTGAACGTCACCGCCCAGCAGGTCGGCGCCAGCGTCGGTGTGGCGGCCCTGGTCGTCGTCGCGGCGACGACCACGGTCAACGCCGACGGGCAGGCCGGTGTCCTGCATGGCTACCACGTCGCCTACGTGGTGGCGGCGGTCGCCTGTGTGCTCGGTGCCGTGCTGGTGAGCCTGGTCCCGTCCTGGGAGCGGGGCGCCTCGGCCGATGCCGAGTCCCCGCGGTCTGACCGGGCGGTGGACCGCGGTACCGCTGCTTCCTATGTCGCCATCATCGTCAGGAGACGGGTATGAGATTCGGACTCTCCCTCGAGCCGCAGGCGTGGCCGCGTGCCGGGGGTGACGCCATGCTCCGGGCAGCGCGTGATGCCGAGCGGATCGGTCTGGACTATGTCCTCATGTCCAACCACGTGCTGGAGAACCCGCACGGAGCTGGCCACGATCCGGTGGTCCTTCTGGCGGCGATCGCCGGCGCGACGACCCACATCGGTATCGCGACGAGTGTGCTGGTCCTGCCCTTCTACCGGCCCGTGGTGCTGGCCAACCAGCTCGCGACGCTGGACGTCATGTCGGCGGGTCGCCTGGTGGTCGCCGTCGGCACCGGATGGAATCCGCAGGAGTTCGACGCACTCGGGGTGCCGATCCGGCTCCGGGGCCAGCGGACCGACGAGTGTCTCGAAATCATGAAGGCCCTCTGGTCCGGCACCACCGGGGACCTGGATGACAGGTTCGCCGGCCTCCGCGAAGCGATCATCGGCGTCCCACCGCACCGACCCGGCGGGCCGCCGATCTGGGTGGGCGGACACAGCGACGCGGCGATCCGGCGTGCGCTGCGGTTCGGCGACGGCTGGCACGGCTCCGGCATCAACCACGAGGACGCACGCTTCTTCCGACGCCGGATCGAGGAGCTTGCCGACGGTACGGGACGCGATCCGGCGACGATCGAGATCAGCACGGTCGGGTTCCTGGTACCGCAGGGAATTCCGGCGGTCCGGCCAGTGCCGGGCCGGCTGCTCGGCGGCACCGACGCCACCACCGAAGCGATAGTCGAGGACCTGCGCCAGCTCGCCGACGCGGGTGTGACGATGTGCTCGTTGTGGATGCCCATTGACGGCCGCCTGGTGGGCGAGGCGTTGGAGTGGCTGGCCAGCGAGGTTCTTCCCCATGTGGAGCCGACGAGCTGGTCCGGTCCACGCCACCGCGTATGAAAGGCCCACACCCGCGTCGCAGCTGAGGGACGTCTCGCGCTCCTACTTCCAGCGGAAGTGCACGAATAGTCGGCCGAAGTTCTTGGAGTCCTTTTCCACGCGGTGGTAGAGCTGCTTGACGTCCTTCTGGTCGAGGAACCGCAGCACCCGCTTCTTGAGCTGGCCCGACCCCTTGCCGGGGATGATCTCGACGAGGGTGGCCTTCTTCGCCACCGCCTCGTCCATGATCCCGCGCAACGCGCGGTCGATGTCCTGCCCCTTGTTGAAGATCTCGTGCAGGTCCAGCTTGAGCTTCATGCCGCGGCCCCCGCCCGGTCAGGTCCCATGCCCGCCATCCTAGGCACGCCCGGCGGCCCGCCCGCCGGACGACGAAGGGGCGGTCCCGCAGGACCGCCCCTTCGCACCGTCACCGGTCCACGCTCAGCGTGTGCCGCCCACCCGGGTTTCCACCCGCTCCAGCGCGATCCGGTAGTCGTCGTTCGTCGCGTACATCGCGGCAGCGATCCGCAGGTGCCGCAGCGCGTCGGTGTGTCGGTTCAGCCGCTCCAGCGTCCGACCGAGCACGTGGTGCGCGTAGTGGTCGCTCGGATCCCGGTCGACCAACTCGCGCAGGTGCTCCTCGGCCCGGTTGAGCTGGGCCGACTGGAAGTACGCCCGGGCCAGCAACTGCCGGACCGCCGCGTTGCCGGGTTCGGCGGCGACGATCGGCTCCAGCAGTCGGGCCGCCCCGCTCGGGTCACCGGTTTCGAAGAACATGGTCGCCCGCCGGTAGTCCGCCAGAAGATCCATCTGCCCACCTCCTCGGGTCGCACCGTCACCTGTTCCGACGCTGGCACAACACCGGCCGTTTGGCGACTGTTCCCGGGGTCGAGATCCGGCGAGATCAGGTCAGGTGCGGGCGTCCCGGCGCCCGGCGAAAAGCTCCCAGGCACGGACACCGCCGACAATCCCGGCCGTGTTCGGCACCACCACCACGTCGTCGCCCATCCGGGCCAACTGCTCGGGCCGGATCAGCCGGGAGTTGCCCCCGCCCAGATAGAGCCGGTCCCAGCGGAACACCGGGCGGAGCCCGTCCACCACCTGCCGGATCCGCCGGGACCAGAACGCGTCGCCGAGCCGCCGCCGTTCCGGCTCACCCACGTACGTGTCGTAGGTGGTGCCCCAGCGCACCGGCGCGTGCGACAGCTCCAGGTGCGGCGCGAGCACCCCACCGTCGTAGAGCGCGCTGCCCAGCCCCGTCCCCAGGGTCAGCACCAGCTCGCAGCCGGTGCCGGCGACCACCCCGGCACCGTGCACCTCGGCGTCGTTGAGTACCAGTGCCGGCACCCCGAACGCGTCGGCCAGCGCGCCACGCGCGTCCCAGCCGGACCACTCGGCGAGCAGATCCGGGTCCACCCGGCTGCGCGGGCCGCTGCGGGTCACGTAGTGCGGTGTGGCCACCACCACCCCGTGCCGGATCATCCCCGGTACGCCGACGGTCAGCCGGTCCGCCGTCGGCAGACGCCCGCCCAGATCCAGCAGGGTCCGCACGAAGAGCGCAGGCGGCAACGGGTACGGGGTCGGCACCCGCAACGGTCGGGCCCGCATCGTCCCCGCCTCGTCGAGCACGGACGCCTTGATGCCCCCGCCGCCACAGTCGATCGCCAGTGTGGTCACCACGCCGTTGAGTCTGCCCGCTGCCGTCGGCTCGTATGCCAGCAGCCGGATAGGCTGCCGTCCTGATGAGCGCCACGATGATCGTCAAGGACCTGGCCGCCGGGCACGGCGACCGCCCACTCTTCTCCGGGCTGGACCTGGTGGTCGCCCCCGGTGACGTGATCGGCCTGGTCGGGCCGAACGGCGCCGGCAAGTCGACGCTGCTGCGTACCCTCGCCGGGTTGTTGCCGGTCGAGGCCGGCAGCGTGCGACTCAGCCCGCCCACCGCGAGCGTCGGGCACCTGCCGCAGGAGCCGGAACGGCGACCGGGCGAGACCGTGCGGGACTTCCTGGCGCGGCGGACCGGGGTGACCGCCGCGCAGGCGGCGTTGGACGCGGCGACCGAGGCGCTGACCGCCGGGGCGGTGGGCGCCGACGACGCGTACGCCGACGCGCTGGAGCGCTGGCTCGCCCTCGGTGGCGCGGACCTGGACGAACGCGCCGAGCAAGTGAGCGCGGACCTGGGGCTCGCGGTCGACCTGGACCACCCGACGACCGGGTTGTCCGGCGGTCAGGCGGCCCGTGCCGGGCTGGCCTCGCTGCTGCTCAGCCGGTACGACGTGTTCCTGCTCGACGAGCCGACGAACGACCTGGACCTGGCCGGTCTGGAGCGGTTGGAGGAGTTCGTGACCGGGCTGCGGGCCGGCACGGTGCTGGTCAGCCACGACCGGGAGTTCCTCCTGCGCACGGTGACCCGGGTGGTGGAGCTGGACCTGCCCCAGCAGCAGGTGCACCACTACGGCGGCGGCTACGCGGCCTATCTGGAGGAGCGCGAGGTGGCGCGCCGGCACGCCCGCGCGGACTTCGAGGAGTACGCCGACACCAAGGCCGGGCTGGAGGCACGCGCCCGCACCCAGCGCGGGTGGATGGAGAAGGGCGTGAAGAACGCCCGCCGCAAGGCCACCGACAACGACAAGATCGGCCGCAAGTTCCGCAGCGAGGCGAGCGAGAAGCAGGCCGCCAAGGCCAAGCAGACCGAACGGCTGATCGAACGGCTCGACGTGGTCGAGGAGCCCCGCAAGGAGTGGGAGCTGCGAATGGAGATCGCCGCCGCGCCCCGCGCCGGCGCCGTCGTGGCCACGCTGCGCTCCGCGGTGGTACGCCGAGGCGGGTTCACCCTCGGCCCGGTCGACCTCCAGATCGACTGGGCGGACCGGGTCGCGGTGACCGGGGCGAACGGCTCGGGCAAGTCCACCCTGCTGGCCGCGCTGCTCGGGCGGCTCCCGCTGGACGCCGGCACCGCCTCGCTCGGGCCCGGGGTGGTGGTCGGCGAGGTGGACCAGGCCCGAGGGCTGTTCCTCGGCGACGCGCCGCTGATCGACGCGTTCCACGCGGCCGTACCCCACATGTCGCCGGCGGACGCGCGGACCCTGCTGGCCAAGTTCGGGTTGCGTGCGGCGCACGTGCCGCGCCCGGCCGCCACCCTGTCCCCCGGTGAGCGGACCCGGGCGGCGCTGGCACTGCTCCAGGGGCGCGGGGTCAACCTGCTGGTGCTCGACGAGCCCACCAACCACCTGGACCTGCCCGCCATCGAGCAGCTCGAATCGGCGCTGGCCAGCTACCCCGGAACGCTGCTGCTCGTCACCCACGACCGACGGATGCTGGCCGCCATCGAGACCAACCGGCGACTGCGGGTCGACGGCGGGCGGATTGCCGAAGATTGATCCGTGCCAGCGGGGCGGCCCGGGGTGAGAATGACCCCATGCTCAAGTGGGAGTACGCCCTGCTGGTCCGCCGCCGCCAGGCCGCGACCAACGACCTCGGCTGGGAGGTCGTCTTCGTCTGGTACGGCCCGGACGGCTCGATGGTCGACGTGACACCGTACGGCGACACCTCGCTGGCCCACCTGAACCGGGCTGGTGACCAGGGCTGGGAGTTGGTCGCGATGAGCGAGGACCCGTCCCTGCCCGGCCACCACGAGTTGCACCGCTATCACCTGAAGCGGCCGAAGGCCGCCGCACCGCAACCCCGCCAGCGGATGCGCGGCAGCCGCCGTACCCTCTCGGGCTGACCCGACCGCCCGGGGCCCGGCGCGGCCCGGGGCCCGGCGCGGCCCGTCGGTCGCGGTTCGGCTCGTGACGGCGGTGTCTCCTGCGAGCGTGATGCCCCTGAGTCATCTTGATGCCTGTGTGGCATCAAGACGATTGCCCTCCTGCCCCGCATCCTGCGACACGCCCAAGGGCCGCCGCGCCGGAGCAGGCGACGACGCGGACGAGCGGGGCATACCGGGCGCGATTGCGGGTAACGCGCGGCGGGAGGTGGCCCGAATGGTCGCTTTGGCACAGACTCCGCCCTCGGCCGACCGGCTGCGGGCGATCGACGAATCCCTCACCCAGGCATGGGCGGACCAGGCTCGACACGATGACCGGCTGCGGGGCTTGGCGGTCGAGGTGCGGTTCGACCGGGGGGTGGCCCATCTCAGCGGAGACGTGGCCGAGCCGGCCGAGCTGCGGTTGGTGCGTGACCTGGTGGGCCGGCTGGCCGGCGTCTACGGCGTCTGGTGCCGGGTCGGCATCGGCGGGCGGGCACCGGTGGTCGTGGACCTCGGCTGTGGTCCGACCAAGCAGTGGTCGAGCAACCTGGGGCTGGACATCTATCCGGCGCCCGGGGTGGACGCGGTCGCGGATCTTTCCGGTTCGCTGCCGCTGGCCGACAACTCGGTGGACGTCCTCTTCGCGGTGCACATCCTGGAACACCTGATCGACTTCCTGCCGCTGGTGGACGAGTGCCACCGCGTACTCCGTCCGGGTGGTGTGCTGCACGTAATGAGCCCCTGGTGGGGGCACGTGAACGCGGTGGCCGACCCGACGCACGTCCGGTTGATGGACGTGCAGACGTTCAAGGGAATCTGCCAGCTCCGGCCGCCGGGCGCCCCACGGTGGTACCCACTGCACGCGGGCTGCGACGGCGCCTCGATCTTCGCCGACCTGACCCCCCTCCCCGAAACCGCCGACCCAGCCCCCCACTCCCACCTAGCCCGCTTCTTCGACTAACCCCCCACCCCACCCCCTCCCACCCCCTCCCACCCACCCCACCCCCACCCCGCGTTGATCATGGAGTTATAGCGGCGACACACCGTCATCCATGGCAATAACTCCATGATCAACGAGGAGGTCGGGGGAGGGGCCGGGGGGCCGGGGGGCGGGTCGATCGCGCTGAACACGGTCACCGTGTCGTCATCGGACGGTGGTGCCGTGACTACCTCGTTGCTGGA
>NZ_JBEZDJ010000051.1:11152-27644 GCF_040648275.1 Micromonospora sp. NPDC049171 | reverse complement strand
ACGCCGCAGCAAACACCACCGACGACCCATACAACTCACGACCCATACCCACCCGCTGCGCACCCTGCCCCGTAAACAAAAACGCCACCCGGCCGCCTTCGGGCCCGGCGGACGACTGCTCGACCAGGCCGCTGGCCACTGACCGCAGACCGGCCGACAGTTCCGGTGCGTCGGCGGCGACGACCACCGCCCGCCGGTCGAGCAGTGACCGGGTCGTCGTGAGGGACAGACCGAGATCGGCGGGTCGGAGCCCGGGGTCCTCGGCGAGCAGTTCCAGGAGGCGGCCGGCCTGTGCCCGTAGCGCGGCGTCGGTCCGCGCGCTCAACACCACCGGCACCGGCACCGGCTCCACCGCCGACGCCTCGACCGGCACCTCGACCGGCACCTGTTCAAGAATCACATGCGCATTAGTCCCACTAATACCGAACGACGACACCGCCGCCCGCCGAGGCCGACCCGTTTCCGGCCACGACCGCGACTCCGTCAACAACCGCACCCCACCCGACGACCAATCCACAAAAGGCGACGGCTCACCCACATGCAACGTCCTCGGCAACACCCCGTGCCGCATCGCCATCACCATCTTGATCACACCACCAACACCCGCCGCCGCCTGCGCATGACCAATATTCGACTTCAACGACCCCAACCACAACGGCTCACCCAACCGCCCCCGACCATACGTAGCCAACAACGCACCCGCCTCAATCGGATCACCCAACCGAGTCCCCGTACCATGCCCCTCCACCACATCCACATCACCCACACCCAAACCCGCACCCACCAACGCCGCACGAATCACCCGCTCCTGCGACGGACCATTCGGAGCCGTCAAACCATTACTCGCACCATCCTGATTAACCGCACTACCCCGAACCACCGCCAACACCCGACGCCCACCAGCCACCGCATCCGACAACCGCTCCACCAACAACACCCCCACACCCTCCGCCCAACCCGTCCCATCCGCCCCCGCCGAAAACGCCTTACACCGACCATCAACCGCCAAGCCCCCCTGACGACTGAACTCCACGAAAAGGCCGGGCGAGGACATGACCGTCACGCCACCGGCGAGCGCCAAATCGCATTCGCCCCGCCGCAGCGACTGCACGGCCAGATGCAACGCCACCAACGACGACGAACACGCCGTATCGACGGTGACCGCAGGCCCCTCGAAACCAAACGTGTACGCCACCCGCCCGGAGGCGACGCTCGCGCTGCTCCCGGTCAACAGGTGCCCCGCGAGATCACCGTTCGCCTCGTGCAGTCGCGGGCCGTACTCCTGGCTCATCGCCCCGACGAAGACCCCGGTCCGGCTGCCCCGCAGCGCGTCAGGGTCGATACCCGCGCGTTCCAACGCCTCCCACGACGTCTCCAGCAGCAGCCGCTGCTGCGGGTCCATCGCCAACGCCTCACGCGGGGCGATCCCGAAGAACCCCGCGTCGAACATCGCCGCGTCCTCGAGGAAACCGCCTCGCCGCGGAAAGTCGTCCTCGGACCGCGTCTCCCACCCGCGATCCGTGGGGAACCCGGAAACGGCGTCCCCGCCGGAGGCCACCAACCGCCACAGGTCCTCGGCACTCGAGATCCCACCCGGGTACCGGCATCCCATGGCCACGATCGCCACCGGCTCGTCCAGCGCCACGGCGGTACGCGGCTGTTCGTGCACCGGAGCCGCGCCCAGCAGTTCGGCGCGCAGGAACCGGGCCACCGCCGCCGGGGTGGGATGATCGAACAGCAGGGTCGTCGGAAGGCTCAGCCCGGTGGCGACGCCGAGCCGGTTGCGCAACTCGACAGCGGTCTGGGAGTCGAAGCCGAGATCCTTGAAGGTGAGCCTGGGCTCGACCTGGTCGGGCCCGTCGTGGCCGAGCAGCGCGGCGATCTGGGACCGGACCGACCCGAGCAGCACCCGGTCCTGGTCAGCGTCCTTCGCGGCGGCCAGGCGCCGCACGAACAGGGCCTCCTCGGCGTCTGCCGCCGCGGCGACGCGGGAGCCGGGGGTCACCGGCTCGCGCTGCCGCTGCTCGCCCAGGTCGTCCAGCCAGTGCCGCTGGCGCTGGAAGGAATAGCGGGGCAGATCCACAGTCGTGGCTGCCGACCCAGAGAACACGCTGGCCCAGCCGACCTCCACCCCGTGCACGTGCGCCTCGGCGAGCGAGGTCAGAAACCTGGAGAGTCCTCCTTCGCCGCGGCGCAGCGTCCCCAACGCGGCTGCCTCGGCACCCGCGTCCTCGATCACCTCCTGGACCGCTCCGGCAACCACCGGATGAGGACTCACCTCGATGAACGTGCCGTGCCCATCGGCGAGCAGCGCGCGGATCGCTTCGTCGAACCGGACGGTCTGCCGCAGGTTGCGGTACCAGTAGTCGCCGTCCATGCCCTCGGTGTCCAGCCGCCCGCCGGTGACTGTGGAGTAGAAGGCGATGCGCGAGGCCCGCGGGGCGACCGCTGCCAGGTCGCGGGACAGCACGTCGCGGATCGCCTCCACCTGGGCGCCGTGCGAGGCGTAGTCGACAGCGACCCGTCGGGCCCGGACACCGTCGGCAGCGCAGGCGGCGAGCAGTGCCTCGATCGCGTCGGTGTCGCCGGAGACCACTGTGGCGCGCGGGCCGTTGACCGCCGCGACCGCGAGCCGGCCGGCCCAGGGCTCCACCATCCGGGTCACCTGCTCGGCGGGCAGCGCCACCGACATCATGCCGCCGCGCCCCGACAGGACCGCCAGCGCCCTGCTGCGCAGACCCACGATGCGCGCGGCGTCCTCCAGGGACAGCGCACCCGCCACGTGGGCGGCTGCTATCTCACCCTGCGAGTGGCCCACCACCGCCGCCGGCTCGACCCCGTGCGAGCGCCAGAGCGCGGCCAACGCGACCATCACGGAGAACAGGGCGGGCTGCACGACGTCGACGCGATCCAGCGGCGGCGAGCCCGGCTCCCCTCGCAGAACGTCGATCATCGACCAGCCGGTGAACGGTTCGAGGGCGTCGGCGCACTCACCCAGCGTGTCGGCGAAGACCGGGGACTCGTCCAGGAGGGTGGCGGCCATGTCGGGCCACTGCGAGCCCTGGCCGGGAAAGACGAGGACGGTCCTGGCCACGTGCTCACCGGCGCTTCCGCGTACCAGACCGGGTGCCGCGTCGCCGTCGGCCAGCGCGCCGAGCGCGCGCAGGAAGCGTTCGCGGTCGTCCGCGACCACGACCGCGCGGTGCGCGAACGCGGTCCGCGTGGTCGCCAGCGAGAGCCCGACATCTGCCACACCGAGACCCGGCGCGGCGGCAACGAATTCCCTGAGCGTGGCGGCCTGGGCACGCAGGGCCGCGGCGGTACGCCCCGACACCGGCCACGGCACGACCACCGGGGACGCCTCGTCGGTCTTCGCCGTCGCCGGGGCCGGGGCCGTCGTCGGAGCCTGGGCCGGGGCCGGCGGGGCCTCGCTCAGGACGACATGGCAGTTGGTGCCGCCCATGCCGAACGCGCTGACCCCGGCGGTCCTCGGGCCGCTGCCGCTCTCCCAGGCCGACAGTTCGGTCTGCACCCGCAGACGCAGCTCGTCGAGCGGGATCTGCGGGTTCGGCGTGCTGAAGTTCAGGCTCGGCGGCAGCTCCGCGTGCCGCAGTGCCAGCACCGCCTTGAGCAGGCCGGCGATACCGGCCGCACCCTCGAGATGGCCGATGTTCGTCTTGGCCGAACCGACAGGCAGCGGGTGTGCCACGCTCCGGCCCGCGCCCAGCGCGGCGCCGAGCGCCGCCGCCTCGACCGGGTCTCCCAACGGGGTACCGGTGCCGTGCAGTTCGACGTAACCCACCTCGGAGCGGGCCACCCCGGCGCGGGCCCACGCCTGCCGGATGACCTCCTCCTGCGCGGCCTGGACCGGCGTGGTCAGCGTCTGCCCGCCGCCGTCGTTGTTCACCGCGCTGCCACGGATCACCGCGTGGATCAGGTCGCCGTCCTCGATGGCCCGGGCGAGCGGTTTGAGCACGACGAGACCGCCACCCTCCCCGCGGACGTACCCGTTGGCCCGCGCGTCGAAGGTGTGGCACCGACCCTCCGGGGACAGCCCACCGAAACCCGCCGACCGGGCCGTGCTGTCCGGACCGGTGATCAGGTTGACGCCGCCCGCGAGCGCGAGAACCGAGTCGCCTCTGCGCAGGCTCTCGCACGCCAGGTGGACCGCGACAAGCGACGAGGACTGGCCGGTGTCCACCGTGAGGCTGGCGCCCTTCAGCCCGAGGAAGTAGGACAGGCGGTTGGCGATGATGCCGCGGTGCAGCCCGGTCATCGAGTGCTGGGCGAGTACCGCCGGGTCGTAGCGGGCAGCCAGCGTCGAATAGTCGTCCCAGATCGCCCCGACGAACACTCCTACCGGACGGCCGTTCAGCTCGTGCGGCAGCAGCCGCGCGCCTTCCAGCGCCTCCCAGCCCAGCTCCAGGACCAGCCGCTGTTGGGGGTCCATGGCCGCGGCCTCGCGTGGCGAGATGCCGAAGAAGCCGGCGTCGAAGCGGTCCACGTGCTCCAGGAAGCCGGCGCGGTGAGCAGCGACCTGCCTGTCCTGCGGCGGTTCGGTGACGGCGTCCACGCCATCGCGGAGAAGCCGCCAGAACGCCTCGGGGTCGGGCGCACCCGGCAGCCGGCAGGCGAGACCGGTGATCGCGATTGCATCGTCACTCATGGCAGGAGCTCCCCCACGGACTGGCGGTTGAACGACGGCAGGAGACGGCGCAGGACACCCGCGGCACTGGCCGCCTGCCGCAACTCGCTCGGTTGAGTTCGGCCGTCCCCGGGGCGGCCTACAGGGTCACCGGCAGCCCCTGCAGACCCCTCATGATCAATCCGGGTCGCCAGCGGACCTCGTCGGGCTCGACGGCCAGCTTCAGATCGGGAAAGCGGTCGAGGACGGCGCCGATCGCGATCTCACCCTCCATCCGCGCCAGTGGCGCGCCCATGCAGTAGTGGTGGCCGTATCCGAAGGCCAGGTGGGGGTTGTCAGCCCGCGCGACGTCGAACCGGTCGGGATCCGGGAAGTGCGCGGCGTCGCGGTGGGCACTGCCGAGGGAGATGAGGACGACCTCGTCCTCCTCGATGTATTCCCCGCCGATCTCCGTCGGCTCGGTACACATCCGCAGCGTGGTGTTCTGGACCGGCGACTCGAACCGCAGGATCTCCTCCACCGCCGAGGGCAGCAGGCTCCGGTCGCGGCGCAGCAGCTCCATCTGGTCCGGGTTGGCCAGAAGGTGGTAGAGCCCGTTGCCGATCAGGTTGACGGTGGTCTCGTATCCCGCCGCGAGCAGCAGGAACGTCATGGCGACCAGCTCATGCTCGGCGAGCTTGTCACCGTCCTCGTGGACCATGATGAGCGCGGAGAGCAGGTCGTCGGTGCGGGACCTGTGCTTGTTGGCGACGAGCTCCTGGACGTACTCGGAGAGGCTGGCCAGCGCCGGCGGGAACGCCTCGCCCATCAGCGGGCCCGCCGTGGCGATGTTGACCCAGCGCCGGAACTTGTCCCGGTCCTCGGCGGGCACCCCGAGGATCTCGTAGATCATCGTCATCGGCAGCGGGAGGGCGAGCTCGTCGATGAGGTCAGCCTCGCGCTTACCCTCCAGCCGCTCGACGAGGTCTGTCGTCACCTGCTGCACGCGGGGGCGCAACCGCTCGAACTGCCGTGGCGTGAAGGCCTTGGTAACCAGTCGGCGCAGCCGTGTGTGGTCGGGGGCCTCCAGGTTGAGCATGTGGTGGTGCAGCTCCTCGTTGGGGAACAGCTCGGCCCTGTCCTCCGCGTCGAGACGCCGGATGTCCTTGGACAGGGCGGGGTTGCGGAGCGCGGCGCGGGCGTCCTCGTACCGTGAGATCAACCACGACTGTTTCCCACCCGCTCCCGGCATCACCGGGCAGACGGGCTGGTTGTCCCGCAGCCATGCGTAGGTCGGGTACGGATCGTGCTGGAAGGCCGGGCTGCTGATGGGGGATGGTTCCTTGGCGCTCACGATCACTCCAAGAGGTAGTGGCTGCTCCAGGCCGAGGTCGCCCTCGAAGGCGCCCTCGTCACGTCGTGCCTCGACCGTGCCGATCGTCGTGCCGTCGCCGCAGCGCGCCACGGCGGCGACGCGGTAGCCGTCGCATCGCGTCATGCTGCCGACGAAGCCCGCCCGGGCACGGCGGCGAGCCCCGCGCGGCCGGCAGGATCGGTGCCGGCGGGCCACCAAGGGCGGCCGGGACCCGGCGGGCGCAGTCCCGCACCGTGCCGAACGCCCCCGCGTGCCCCACCCGCTGCGGCAGGACCGCCCCGCTCACGCGGTCACCGCCGCCGGCAGCACCGAGCGCAGCAGTGGGTCGGGGACGCCCCGCCGTCGCCACTCGCGTGGGTAGCCGAGGGAGACCTCACGGAACGGCACGCCGTCGTAGGTGGTCGTGCGTGGGATGTGGAGGTGCCCGTACACGACAGTCGCGGTGCGGAACCGGCGGTGCCAGTCCGCGGTCAGCGTGGTGCCGCACCACTGGGCGAAGACCTGGAAGTGCAGCGCGGCAGTGGGTTGCCGGACCAACGGGAAGTGGTTGACCAGCACGAGAGGGATGTCCGGGTCGCAGGCCGCCAGCCGTCGCTCGGTGGCCTCGACCCGGGCCCTGCACCAGGCTTCCCGGCTCGGGTAGGGGTCGGGGTGCAGCAGGAACTCGTCGGTGCAGACCACCCCTTCGTCGTAGGCGCGGCTGAGCGCCTCCTGCCGGCTGGACCCGGCAGGGCGGAAGCTGTAGTCGTAGAGCAGGAACAGCGGAGCCACGGTCACGGGTCCGCCCGCGCCTCGCCACACCGCGAACGGGTCTTCCGGGGTGAGCACGCCGAGGCTTCGGCAGAGCGTGACGAGATGGTCGTACCGGGCCTGACCACGTGCCGGCACCGGGTCCGCGGGATGGGTCCACAGCTCGTGGTTTCCCGGCGCCCACACCACCTGCGCAAAGCGGTCGCGCAGCAGGGTCAGTGCCCACTCGATGTCGGTGGTCAACTCTCCGACGTCGCCCGCGACGATCAGCCAGTCCTGGTCGGTCTCCGGCCGCAGCTCCTCGACGATCCGCCGGTTGTCCTCATGTGAGACATGCAGGTCGCTCACCGCGAGCAGCCGCCCCGTGGAGTGCCTCACGCGAGGGCCTCGGCTCGCAGGCGCTCCAGGATCTGGGCGACGACGGCCTCCTTGCGGGCCGCGAGGTAGAAATGGCCTCCGGGGTGCACGAGCAACTCGAAGCGCCCGTCTGTCGTTTCCGACCAGGCATCCGCCTGCGCCACCGTCACCCTGGGGTCCGCGTCGCCGACCATCGCGATCACGGGGCAGGTCAACGGGGGTGCCGCCGCCGGCCGGTAGGTCTCCACCGCCCTGAAGTCGGCACGCAGCGCCGGGATGATCATCTGAAGGATCTCCTGGTCCTCCAGCGGCGCCAACTCGGCGCCGTTGAGCCGCCTGAGCTCGGCGAGCAGGCCGGCGTCCCCGAGTGTGTGCACCGTCCCTCCGGAGGACAGCAACGGGCTCCCCCGCCCGGAGGCGAAGAGGGCTGTTGGCGGACGTCCCGCCGCGCTCAGGCGCCTGGCCAGCTCGAAGCCGACGACGGCGCCCATGCTGTGCCCGAAGATGGCCAGCGGACTGTCGTCGTCCGGATCGAGGACGTGGAACAGGGCGTCGGCCAGCGCGTCGATGGAGGTGAGTGGCGGCTCCGAGCGCCGGTCCTGGCGGCCGGGATACTGCACTGCCTGCACGTTCAGCTTTCCGGCCACTGCCGTCGCCAGAGGGAAGAAGAAGCTTGACGACCCACCTGCGTGCGGCAGACAGAGCAGACGCGTAGCGCCCGGCGCCGGGTGGAAGCGTCGGATCCACCGCTCCCGTTCGGCCTGGTCCCTACCCGTCATCGCGACCTCTCCCCTGAATCGTCCGGCCAGCCGGGACAATCAATGGCAGCCAGGGACGGCCTCCCCGTGGTTCGTCGTCCCGGGAAGCCCGTACATAAAGAAATCATCGGTAACCAATGGGATACCTGCCGGCAATGACTTCGGTCACAGCCCTGCCAGGCGCCCTGATTTTCTGCGGAGGATCAGATCAGATCATTGGTCGCGGCAGCACCCACAATGAGTGCGCAGATGGACAGCACTCCGCCCCAAGCGAGAGGAGCGCCCGCTAACAGAATGGGATCTGGCTGGACTGCCCACGATCTTGCCGCTGATCCATGGGCCATCATCCGTCAACTGCTGCGCAGCAGCCAGCGCAGAGGTAATTTCATCGTTTCGGGACGGAAGCCCTCGGCCGAGCCAGAGCGCCGGCGAGATCCGCACGTATCACGGCGTCGAAGACACGATCGAACACACTATTCCCCCGTTGTCCCGACCAACCCGCGTGGGATGGCCGTAGATGCCATCGTCACTAACCGTCAAGCTGGCGAAATCGTGGGACTCGGCTATGTGCCAGGCCGTCACGACTCCGCACCGGTAGCAACATCATCGTGACAGAAAGGCTAGTCGCATCAGGAATAGACGGCAACCCCTACGTGACCATCCACCGGAAATGGCTTCTCACCTGGGAAGACATCGGTTTTCCCAGGCCCCGGACGGTGCCGGCGGCACGCTCCCGCGGCGCGTTTCCTGCCGTCCGGGCGGTTGACCGAAGGGGCCGTGGCGCACGGGCCGGCGCCGCACGACGCCGGCCCGTACATCCCTCACGGGGTGAGCCGGTGCAGGTCGCGTGGGAACGCGGTGACCTCCCGGATGTTTGCCGCGCCGACCAGCCGGGCCACGAAGCGTTCCAGCCCGATGGCGAAGCCACCGTGCGGCGGCATGCCGTGCCGGAACGCGTCGAGATAACCGGCGTACGGCTCGACCGGCTCGCCCCGGGCCGCCAACGCCGCCAGGTAGTCGGCGTGCCGATGCAGCCGCTGCCCGCCGGTGACCAGCTCCAGACCCCGAAAGAGCAGGTCAAAACCGTTCGAGTACGCGGGCCGCGCCGGGTCCGGGTGGGTGTAGAACGGCCGCTTCGCCATCGGGTAGCCGGTGACGAAGAGGAAGTCGGAGCCGTGTTCGCGGCGGGCCCAGTCGCCCAGCGCCCGTTCGTGGGCCGGCGCGAGGTCCGGCTCGTCGGCGGGCGCTCCGGCAATCGTCAACGCCTCGGTGAAGTGCACCGCCGGGATCTCCGCCGGCACCCGCGGCGGTGTGACGCCCAGCGTGGTCAGGGCGCCGCCGGCCCGCTCGCCCACGGTGTCCAGCATCCCGGCGACCGTGTCCCGCAGCACCCGCATCACGTCCCGGTGGTCGGCGACGAAGCCCAGCTCGGCGTCGAGCGACGTGTACTGCGCGAGGTGCCGGACGGTGTCGTGCGGCTCGGCCCGGAAGACCGGCCCCACCTCGTAGACGCGCTCGAAGACGCCGACCATCAGCTGCTTGTAGAACTGCGGCGACTGGGCCAGGTACGCGGGCCCGCCGAACCAGTCCAGGGCGAACACGTTCGCGCCGCTCTCGGTGCAGGAGCTGACCACCTTCGGGGTGTGGATCTCCACGAAGTCGTGGGCGTCGAGGGCGGCCCGGAACCCGGCGACGGCAGCCGCCGAGATCCGCAGCGCGGCCGACCGGGTCGGGTGGCGCAGGGCGGTCGGCGCGTTGTCGAGTTGGGTGGGCAGGCTCGCGGTGAGTGTCGGCCGGTACAGGTCGAACGGGGGCGGCACGGCGGGCGGCCCGAGCAGACGTACCGTCGGGTCGGTCAACTCGACCCCGGCGGGCGCCGTGCCGTTCGCGGTGGCCGTCGCGGTGACCTCGACGACCGTCTCCTCGGGAAGTTTCTCCAGCTCGGCGCGGACGGCCGGGTCGGTCACGACCACCTGGGCCAGGCCGGCGGCGTCCCGCACGATCAGGAAGGCCACCGACTTGAGCAGTCGACGGCGGTGCACCCAGCCGGCGATCCGCACGGTCGTGCCGATCTGGGCGGGCAGGTGGTGGGACAGGGTTCGTCGCATGGCGGGCTCCTCGGTCGATCGCCACGCCGTCGCCGCCCCGGGGCGGCGAAAGCGTCGCATCAGCCCCAGGGAGGTGTGGGCGAGCGGGATCCTCGCGGTGCCACCACACCTTCACCCCCGCCGGAGCGGGGGCCTCGTTCGTCGCCTGATGACCGGGGCCAGCCGGGCGGGCTCTACTGGGCACGAGTGAGGAGTGCCGTTCTTCCCGCAGCTCAGGAGGGTCTTCGCACCCCGGTGCCAGACCGCCTCTCAGCACCGGCGGCTCTCTGCACTGGCGGGTCGGGGCGCTACTCGGCTCCGTCGTCGCTGTTGGCGGTGACCGTAGCACCGGATTCCGACGCGTGTGACGCCCTTTTTCGACTACCCGGTGTCCGGCGTCACAACGTTTGGAGCGTGACGCCGGTCGCCTGGCGTACATAGACACCTGCCGTCCGGCGTAGGCTCGTTTTCGTGACGATCGAGCACTCCGCGCCGACGACCGGCCAGGCAGCGCGCACCGCAACGGCGGCCCCCGAGGGGCGGCGTCTGCTGCGCATCGAGGCGCGCAACGCCGAGACGCCGATCGAGCGCAAACCGCCGTGGATCAAGGTCAAGGCCAAGATGGGCCCGGAGTACACCCAGCTGCGCGGGCTCGTCTCGCGCGAGGGGCTGCACACCGTCTGCCAGGAGGCCGGCTGCCCCAACATCTACGAGTGTTGGGAGGACCGGGAGGCCACCTTCCTCATCGGTGGTGACCAGTGCACCCGGCGCTGCGACTTCTGCCAGATCGACACCGGCAAGCCGGCCGAGTTCGACGCCGACGAGCCGCGCCGTGTGGCCGAGTCGGTGGTCGCGATGGGGCTGCGCTACGCCACCATCACCGGCGTCGCCCGTGACGACCTGCCCGACGGCGGCGCCTGGCTGTACGCCGAGACCGTCCGCCAGATCCACGCGCTGCAGCCCGGCTGCGGCGTCGAGCTGCTCATCCCGGACTTCAACGCCGTGCCCGCGCAGTTGGCCGAGGTCTTCGGCTCCCGCCCCGAGGTGCTGGCCCACAACGTGGAGACGGTGCCGCGCATCTTCAAGCGCATCCGGCCGGCGTTCCGCTACGACCGCTCCCTGGACGTGATCCGGCAGGCTCGCGCCGACGGCCTGGTCACCAAGAGCAACCTCATCCTGGGCATGGGCGAGGAACGCGCCGAGATCTCCCAGGCGCTGCGCGACCTGCACGAGGCCGGCTGCGAGCTGATCACCATCACGCAGTACCTGCGCCCCACCCCCCGGCACCACCCGGTGACCCGCTGGGTCAAGCCGGAGGAGTTCGTGGAGCTGCGCGAGGAGGCCGAGGAGATCGGCTTCGCCGGAGTGATGAGCGGGCCGCTGGTGCGCTCGTCGTACCGGGCGGGTCGGCTCTACAAGCAGGCGCTCGACGCCCGCGCCGCGACTCCGGTCGCCACCGCCGGCTGACCCCGCACGATCGGTCGAAGCGGCGAGAGGGAAGCCCTCTCGCCGCTTTTCCATGTCACGCTGCCCTTATTCAGACGCTCGCGGCGGTCTTCTGCGGTTGGCCCTCCGCCGCTGCCGATGCCAGGCAGAGGTGACGGACTGGGTCGCCAGGACGACCGTCATCGTGCCGGCCAAGATTCGTGCGAGCACGTTCTCGTGGGTGCGGAAGAACGCCAGCGCAATGAGGATATGCACCACAAGAAAAGCAGGATGCCGAATCGCGCTTATCCGCGTTCCCCTTTTCGCTTATCAAGTCGTTCACCAATCAGTTCACTCACTGTGACAATGATGAACGAATCGTTAAGTCCGTTTTAAAGATAGTTTGCCGTTGTTTGCACCCGAGGGTAGCGCAGTCGCTGAAGATCAGCTAACGTCTCTACCACAGCCAACCGGGCGATCTCGGGGGCTGAAGCGGGGAACCCCACGGGTAAACGCCTTAACCGCTATCGCATTGACTGGCCCGCTAACCGCAGCCCCACCTTGCCGGATCACCGGTCGTCATCCGGGACCGCCGCGGACCAGCCATTTCCGCAGGGCATCCAATTCAGTGGAGGAAACATGTCGTCACGGAGAAAGATTGGTGCTGCCCTGAGCAGCATCGCGGTGGTGACCAGCCTGACGGTCGCGCCGACGGCGGCACACGCAGGAGGCGGCGGCTGCATCGACTACAGCAGGAATGGCTGGAATATCGGCGTCTGCAGCGGTGACAACGGGCGCACGGTCTTCGGCGATCTCTACGTTAACGCGCGGGGCAGCCTCGGCAGTGTTTGCACCATCAGCATTACCATCGTCAACTCGGCCGGCACCCCGGTGAAGAACCGAAACGACGGCTGCTACGCCGGGCACCACCCCGCCATCGATTACCCGCTCAACGCGAAGTACCACACGGTGGGCAGCGTAGTCGTCAATGGCGTGCAGAAGGTTGGCGGATCCAGCTTCGTCACCACCCCGTAAGTGGGCCGCCCGGTTCTCCCGCCCAGCGGGGTGGGTCGCCACAGCGACCACCTCCCGATGCGGGCCCGGCCGAGCTCATCACGTGGCGCACACTCTGCGACCGGGGACGGTGCTCCCGGCACGGAACCAATCCTTCGGTCCCGGCTGCTTCCCCCGCTTGGTCTCCCCCGTCTGACGGCGTCCGCTTGACGGCGTCCGCTTGACGGCGTCCGTCTGACGGTGTCCGCGGGCCTGCTCCCCACGCTCGACCCCGTCCGCAGTCCCCGCCTCCGCCCCACGGGCGGGGGCGGGGATGGACCAGTCGTCAGGTCTCCACCGGGACGACGCTGCGCGCCGGCACGAGGCACCCACGGCCCCCGGGCCGCCGGTCGTGGGCGAAACGGGTTCCCAGCCCTCACCCGCCCGGCGGGGGTGGGTGAGGCGACGCGAGGTACCCAGCCGGCCGGCACCCGGACGCGGATCAACGGGGCGGGCGGCGACCACTAGACTCTGCGGCATGGCAAAGCCCCAGGAGAAGGTCTCGTTCGGCCAGCGGCTGAAGCAGATCGGGATGGTGTTCAAGTTCACCGCCAAGCAGGACCGATGGTTCGCGCCGTTGGTCGCCGCCGCGGTGCTCATCCCGCTCGCCCTCACCGTGGTCGCGGTCATCCTCTGGAGCTGGATCTGGCTGCCGATCGGCATCCTGTTCGTCCTGCTCGCGGTGCTGATCGTGCTCAACCTCCGGTCCAACAAGGCGATGATGAACGCCGCCGAGGGGCAGCCCGGCGCGGCGGCGCAGATCATGGAGAACATGCGCGGCGACTGGCGGGTGACCCCGGCGGTCAGCTCGACCACCCAGATGGACATGGTCCACCTGGTGATCGGTAAGCCGGGTGTGATCCTGCTGGCCGAGGGCAACCCGCAGCGGGTGCGTGGCCTGCTCGGGCAGGAGAAGCGGCGGCTGTCGAAGGTGATCGGCTCCGCGCCTCTGCACGACTACGTGATCGGGCAGGACGAGGGCGAGCTGCCTATCCGCAAACTCCGCACGACGCTGCTGCGCCTGCCCCGCGCGCTCTCCGGCAAGGACGTCAACTCGCTGGACAAGCGACTCAAGGCGCTCACCGCCCGTCCGCAGATGCCCAAGGGCGCGATCCCGAAGAACATGCGGCCGCCAGGCGCCTCCCGCCAGTCGCGGGGCCGCTGACCCCCCAGGTGTACGCGTAAAGAGCCGGACCCGCACGGGTCCGGCTCTTTGCCATCCGCACCCCACATCCCTGAAGTTGCCTGGATCTTGCCCAGATGTGGACGCGTGGACCGCCGGAACGTCGGCTTCGGCTCCGTCGCCGGTCAAGATCGTGCTCGATCCTGGATCCAGTGGCCTCAAGACGCCGGGACACCACTACATCCTGGTCAGCGCCGTTGCGTTAGGTGGACCGGCTGTTCGCCAACCAGCACTGCCTCGCCGATCATGGAGTTGTGGTGGGTAACAGAACGCCCGTAAAACCCCCAAAGTCGGCACCACAACTCCATGATCGCCAAGCCGGGCCCAGCCCGCTCCCCGATCGGGCACTTCCCGTCCCGGGTTGACCCGCCGGCTACAGGCCTAACGCAACGGTGTTGACATCCTGGTGCGAGCACGATCTTGGGCGGGCGGGCGGGCGGACTGGGCGGGGCCGGGCGGCGGGGCGGCGGCAGGGACGGGGCGGGGCCGGGCGGCGGGTCGGCGGCAGGGACGGGGCGGGCGCGGCGGACGGGGCGGGCGCGGCGGACGGGGCGGGCGCGGCGGGCGCGGCGGGCGCGGCGGGCGCGGCGGGGCCGGGCGGCGGCCGGGGCGGGAGGGGCCGAGGGCGCGGGAGTGCCCGGGACGCCGGGCGGGCCGGGGGTCAGCCTCGGGGGGCGTCGACGATGACCGAGTCGGCGAGTCGGTCGTGCAGGCCACGGCGGTGCTCGTCCATGATCAGCGCGGGGACGACGAGCGCCAGCAGCAGGCCACGGATCAGCCCCCGGAGCACGCCGATCCGGCCGCCGTCGTGCCAACTCACGCAGCGGATCTTCGTGATGTACATGCCCGGTGTCTGGGCGAACAGGCCGAGGAAGACGCCGTACACGAGTACCAGCACCAGCACCGGCGCCCAGCCGTCGCGTACCGGGTCGGCGAAGAAGTTGGACACCAGCAGGCAGAGCACCCAGTCGATGATCAGCGCACCGAACCGCTTGCCGAGGCTCGGCGGGGTGAAGCTGGGGTCGGTGGCCGGCGCTGCCGGGGCGTGCGGATTGGTCACAGCGGTCAAGGGTATCCGCGTCGGCACGACGGCTTGCCGGGGCCGCCGCCACGGTGTGCTGATTCGGGCCAAAGGCATCAGATGTCACTACACTGGCACAGTCGGTACGGCGTTCGTGGCGGGCCGGAGGCGTGGACGAGAGCGTCACCCACGTTCCGCGAGGGACGTAACACGGCAGAAACAACGGAGACACGGCCGGGCAACCCCCCGGCCCTAGCGTCGCCAGAAGCCTAGCCACCCCGTGGACGTGCCAGGAGGATGTGTGTTCGCCAATCCCGAGGAACTGCTGCGATACCTCAAGAACGAGGACGTGAAGTTCGTCGACGTTCGTTTCTGTGACCTGCCCGGCGTGATGCAGCACTTCAACCTGCCGGTCGAGTCCGTCAACGACGACCTCTTCACCGACGGCCTCGCGTTCGACGGTTCGTCGATCCGCGGTTTCCAGGCGATCCACGAGTCGGACATGCTCCTGCTCCCGGACGTCGCCACCGCGTTCATCGACCCGTTCCGCGCACAGAAGACTCTCGCGCTCAACTTCTTCATCCACGACCCGTTCACCCGCGAGGCCTACAGCCGCGACCCGCGCAACGTCGCGAAGAAGGCCGAGGCGTACCTGGCGGCGAGCGGCATCGCCGACACCGCCTACTTCGGCGCCGAGGCGGAGTTCTACATCTTCGACTCGATCCGCCACGAGACCTCGGCGCACCAGTCGTTCTACTACATCGACTCGATCGAGGGCGCCTGGAACACCGGCCGCGAAGAGCAGGGCGGCAACCTCGGTTACAAGACCGCGTACAAGGGTGGCTACTTCCCGGTGCCGCCGGTCGACCACTACGCCGACCTGCGTGACTCGATCGTGCGCCGGCTGGTCGACACCGGTTTCAACGTGGAGCGCTCGCACCACGAGGTGGGCACCGCCGGCCAGTCCGAGATCAACTACCGGTTCTCCACCCTGCTGCACGCCGGTGACCAGCTCCAGCTCTTCAAGTACATCGTGAAGAACGAGGCCTGGGCCAACGGCAAGACCGCGACCTTCATGCCCAAGCCGCTCTTCGGTGACAACGGCTCCGGCATGCACACCCACCAGAGCCTCTGGCTCAACGGTGAGCCGCTCTTCTACGACGAGACCGGCTACGCCGGCCTGTCCGACATGGCCCGCTGGTACATCGGCGGTCTGCTGCACCACGCGCCGTCGCTGCTGGCCTTCACCAACCCGACGGTCAACTCGTACCGTCGCCTGGTGCCGGGCTACGAGGCGCCGGTCAACCTGGTCTACTCGCAGCGCAACCGGTCCGCCTGCACCCGCATCCCGGTGACCGGCAGCAACGCCAAGGCCAAGCGCGTCGAGTTCCGCGTTCCGGACCCGTCGGCCAACGTCTACCTGGCGTTCTCGGCCATGATGATGGCCGGCCTGGACGGCATCAAGAGCAAGATGGAGCCGCCGACGCCGATCGACAAGGACCTCTACGACCTCCCGCCGGAGGAGTGGGGCGACGTCAAGCAGGTGCCGGGCTCGCTGCCGGCCGTGCTCGACTCGCTCGAGGCCGACCACGACTACCTGCTCGACGGCGGCGTCTTCACCCCGGACCTGATCTCCACCTGGGTGGACTGGAAGCGCGCCAACGAGGTCGACCCGGTGCGCCTGCGCCCGACCCCGCACGAGTTCGCCATGTACTACGACTGCTGAGCAGTCACTTCACCACCGGCCGGGGGGGGGGGGGGGCGGGGGCGGGGGGGGCGCGGGGCGGAACCGGCGTTTAATAATGAGATAATTCGGCCAACTAAAGAACAAGAGAAGTACTCAAAGATGCACGAAAAGA
>NZ_JBEZDJ010000051.1:0-11142 GCF_040648275.1 Micromonospora sp. NPDC049171 | reverse complement strand
GACGCCCCGGCTACCCCTCGGTGGTTGGATCTTCCTGCACTGGGCACCGCGATCGCGGTGCCGGCCCGGCGGCTTTATAACGCCTTCCGATATACCTTCGCGTCCGATACATTGCAGCGATGGACACACCGCTGCGCGAACCCACCTTCCTGATCCTCACCGCCCTCGCCGCCGAGCCGATGCACGGCTACGGGCTGATCGGCGAGGTCGCCGTCCTCTCCGACAACCGCGTGTCGCTGCGCCCCGGGACGCTCTACGGGGCACTGGACCGGCTTGTCGACGCCGGCCTCGTCGAGGTCGATCGGGAGGAGGTGGTGGATGGCCGGCTGCGCCGCTACTACCGGCTCTCCGCCACCGGCGACGCCACCCTGACCGCCGAGACCGAGCGGCTACGTCGCAACGTCGAGGCCGCCACCACCCGGCTCGCCGAGCGGGCTCGCACCGCCCGACCGGTCACCCCGCGCGTGGCCGGAGGGCTGGCATGACCGAGCTTGAGCGCCGCTACCTGCGGCTCCTGCACGCCTACCCCGTCGACTACCGGCGCTCCCGGGGCGCCGAGATCGTCGGGACGTACCTCGAACTGGCTGACCCGGGCCGGCGCTGGCCCTCGCCCGCGGACGCCGCGGACGTCGTGCGGGCCGGCCTGCGCCAGCGGGTGCGCGCCACCGGCGCGGCCGGCCTCCTGCCGGGTGTACGCCTCGCGGCCGCTCTGGCCCTGCTCACCGCCACCGCACTGGCCGGGGTCTGGATGGTGCTGGAACTACGCCCCGCACCGACCGCCGGCTTCGGCGAGCCGACCCTCGGGCCGTTCATCTCGCTCGGCATCGGGGCGTGGACCGCCTGGGGGCTGGCCGCACTGGTGCATGCCCTGGCACCCGGTCGGTGGGCTCGACGCGCCGTCGCGTTCGCGGTGCTCCTCACGGCCGCGCTCGTCCCGGTCGCCGCACTCACCGGTCTGCCGCGCCCGCCGCTGTTCGTGCTGCTGCCCCAGCTCGGGTTGGGCCTGGTCGCGCTCGGCGCGGCCGACGGGCTGCCGGCGTCGCTGCGGGCGGCCCCGCTGGTCGCCGTCAGCGGCGCCGGCGTCCTCGGGGCGATCCTGTTGTCTCCGAACGTGTTCGCGTCGAGCTACCACACCTGGACGGTGGTGCCGGTGCTGCCGACCGCCGCCGTGGTGGTGCTCGCCGTGTCGGTGCTGCTCGGCGCGGGGCTGGCGCTGCGCGGCGACCTGCGGGGCGGCTGGGCCCTACTGATCCTGCTCACCCCGGTGGGCCTGCTGGCCCTGCACCCGCTGGCGGGAGCGTTCGACAGCATGCCTGCCGAGTTCGTGCCGAGCTGGACGGCGCTCGCCGCGACCACTGCCGTGGTCGTGCTTGTCGGCCCCGCGCTGCTGCCGCTCGCGCTCGCCGTCCGCTCCCGCTTCACCCCCAACCCCGACCCTCTCCCCCGGTGATCATGAGGTTGGCGGCGCTTTCGGAGATCGACGACGCCGCCAACCTCATGATCGGCGCGGTCGGGAGCGTCGGCGCAGGGTGTGCAGGAGGGCGGCCAGGAGCAGGGTGGTCATCGCCAGGGCGCCGGGGGCTTTGGTGAAGCGGGCCAGGTTGGTGCCGTCGGGCAGGGCGAGGAAGGCCGCCGCCGCGGCCGGCAGCACGAACCACGTTGTCCGCCGGGCGGTGAGCGCGAGCAGCACCAGCGGCCAGGTCGCGTACCAGGGATGGAAGACCGGGGACAGGACCACCGTGGCCGCCAGGGCCAGGCCGGCACCGTGCAGCGTGACCCAGGGACGGGTCAGGGCCGGATCACCCGGGGCCCGCAGGTCCCGCCAGGCCCTCCACCACAGGACCACCAGCACGACCGCGAGCAGCAGCAGCGCCACCGCCCGGAGCACCGGCACCGCCTGCGGGCCACGGCCGGCCAGCGCGCCGGCATAGTCGACGACCAGGCCGACGGCGGTGGGCGGTGACGTCCACTGCTTCGAGTCACCGCTGTGGGTCAACCCGCCCAGCCAGCCGAACCCGAGCCCGGACGCGGCCGAGCTGACCAGCAGCGCGGCGAGCAACCCGCCGGTCAGCCAGCCGCCGTCGCGCACCAACGACCGTACGGTGTGCCGGCCCTGCACCGCGGCCAGTGCGGCGAACGGCGTCACCACCACCGCGCTGGCCTTCACCGTCACGGCCAGTCCGAGCAGCACCCCGGCGAACAGCAACGCCGACGGCCGACCCGGTCGGCGGACCACGATCAGGAGCCCGGCCAGCAGCAGGCCCAGCATCACCGCGTCGTTGTGCGCCCCGGCCACCAGGTGCACTCCGACCAGCGGCCCGGCCAGCGCCAACCAGACCGCCCGCCGGGTGGGCACCCCGGCCGCACGCGCCAGTCCGGGTAGGCAGAGCGCGCCCAGCAGCAACCCCGCCACGGCGATGACCCGAAGCACCACGATCGTGCCGGTGAGGCCGCCGCCGAGCATGACCGCGAGCGCCGCGAGCAGCACGAACACCGGCCCGTACGGTGCCGGGGTGTCCCGCCAGATCGGTGCCACCGCGTCCAGCCACGGGCAGCCCGCCGCCGCCACCGGAACGGCGTACGGGTCGACGCCCTGCGCGTACGTCCAGCCCTGGCAGGCGTACGAGTAGACGTCCCGGCTGCCCAGTGGCGGCGCGACAAGCAGCGGCAGTGCCCACAGCCCGGCGGTGCCGTACGCCCACCGGGTCGACGGCACCGCCTCGCGCAGCGACCACCACGCCGTGACCAGCAGCCCGGTGCCGACCAGCCAGCAGGTAAGCGTCGCCGGCCCGCCCGGGGCTCGCCAGATCGACTCCGGTGTCGCGCCCAGCGGGGCGTCGGGCAGTGCCCCACCGAGGTACCCGGCGACGGCGAGCAGCACCGCGCCGACCAGTCCCGCGTACCGGGCCAGGCGTGCCACCCACCGACCAGAAGCCGGCGGACCCGAAGGCCGCGGACCAGCAGCCGGCGGACCAGAAGCCGGCGGACCGGAAGGCGACGGTCCGGAAGGCGGCGGACCGGGAGCGGTCACCGGCGCACCTTCCCTCAATCGGCGGCGACCGGCTGACGGGCCACCCGAGCCGACCGTACCAACCAGACGACCAGGGCGATCACCAACAGCGTCATCAGCGGCGCCCCGACCGTCTTGGTGAACCGGGGCAGGCCGGTGCCGTCGGGCAGCACCAGGAACGACGCGACGAGTGCGACGACGGTGAACCATCCGGTCCGGCGGGCGGTGGCCGCGAGCACGGCCAACGGCCAGATCCAGTACCAGGGGTGGAACAACGGCGCGAGGGCGACAGTGGCGGCCAACGCCACCGCGGCGTGCCACAGCGGCTCCCGGGTGCGGGCCCGCCACCAGAGCCAGACCAGCAGCAGCGCCAGCACCGCCACGCCGATCCCCCGGGTGACCGGCAGCGCGTCGATGTGCCCGCCGAACGGCACCACCAGGTAGCCGACGGTCTGGCCGATCGCGGTGGACGGCGACGTCCAGGCGATCACGTCACTGCCGCTGGCCAGCCCGCTGACCCAGCCGAAGTCCAGCCCCGCCGCCACGGTCACCCCGACCACGGCGGCGACCGCGCCGCCGACCACCCACCCGCCGTGCCGGAACAGAGCCCGGATCGAGTACCCGCCGACGATCGCGGCCAACGCCGCGAACGGCACCACGACCAGCGCGGTCACCTTGATCGCGGCGGCCAGTCCGAGCAGCACGCCACCGGCGAGCAGCGGGCCGGGGCGGCCCGGCCGGGACGCGATCACCGCCAGTCCGGCGACCAGCAGGCCGACCATCAGGGCGTCGTTGTGCGCGCCGCCCACCAGGTGCACGGCGACCAGCGGGCAACCCAGCGCGAGCCAGACCGCCCGACCGGCGGGTACGCCGGCTCGCCGGGCCAGCACCGGCAGGCTCACCGCGGTCAGCGCCACCCCGGCCACCGCGATCAGCCGGAACACCACGATCGCGCCGGTCAGTGAGCCGGTGGCCTTGACCACCGCACCGGAGAGCACCACGAACAGCGGCCCGTACGGCGCGGGCGTGTCCCGCCAGATGTACGAGATGGTGTCCAGCCAGGGGCAGGGCAACGCGGAGACGCCCTGCTCGTACGGGTTGAGCCCGGCGGCGTAGCTGGCGCCCTGGCAGGCGTACGCGTACACGTCCCGGCTGGCCAGCGGCGGTGCGACAAGCAGCGGCAGCAGCCAGAGCCCGACGGTGGTCAACGCCCAGCGGGTCGATGGCACCGAGTCCCGCAGCGCCCACCAGGCGTAGGCCAGCAACGCGGTGCCGACCAACCAGGCGGCGAGGACCAGCGGGCCGTTCGGGCCCTGCCAGATGCTGACCGGGTTGGAACGCAGCGGGGAGCCGGGCAGGGCGCCGCCGAGGAACGCGGCCACGGCGAGCAACGCCGATCCCGCCAGGCCGATCCAACGCGCGAGGTGGTGAGGCACGCCGGACATGCTGCCAGTACGGTGGTCGCGGTACGGAGGTGGGCATGCGGCGTAGTCGGGTGGTGGCGGTGGCCGCCGGTTCCGCCGTCGTGCTCGGCGCGCTCTGGTTGGCCCTGCCGCTGATGGGGTCGGACCTGTCCGCGCAGGTGGCCCGGGCGGACTTCTTCGCGGCCCACGGGCCCACCCCGGTCGACCTGCGGTGGTATGCGGGGGTGCAGCAGTTCGGCTACAGCCTGCTCTCCCAGCCCCTGATGGCACTGCTCGGCGTGCGGGTGACCGGCGCGCTGGCTCTGGTGGCGTCGGCCGCCGCGCTGGCCGCGCTGCTGGTCCGCGCCGAGGTGCCCCGACCGCTGCTGGGCAGCCTGGTCGGGGTGGTCACGCTGGCCGGCAACCTGGTCTCCGGCCGGGTCACGTACGCCCTGGGCGTGGCGTTCGGGCTGGCCGCGCTGCTCGCGCTGAGTCGAGGCGTACCCCGAGGAGGGCGCGGGCGGCTCGCGCTCGCTGCGTTCGCCGCGTTGCTGGCCTCGGCGACCAGCCCGGTGGCCGGCCTGTTCGTCGGCCTGGTGGGCGTGGCGTTGCTGCTCACCCGGCGGTACGCCGACGGCCTGGCGCTCGGTGTCGCGGCGGCGGTGCCGCTGGCCGCGACGGCGCTGCTGTTCGGCGACGGCGGCTGGATGAACATCAGCCGCACCGACACGGTCCGCGCGGTGCTGACCAGCCTGCTGGTGGCGGCGCTGGTGACGTACCGGCCGGTGCGGTTCGGCGCGCTGCTCTCCGCCGCCGGGGTGCTCGCCGCCGCCGCCGTGCACACGCCCGTGGGGTTGAACGCGACCCGGCTGGTGACGATGTTCGCGCTGCCGGTGTTGGCCGCCGCGGCCCGCCCGCCCGCCTGGCTCTCCGAGCGGCTGGCCCGCCGGTCGGCGCAGCGCGCCGCCCCGGCCGACGCCGCCCCGACCAGCGCTGCCGCAGCCGGGTCCACGGCGGCGGGGCGGTCGCGGCCGGCGCGGCTGCGCGGCGGTGTGGGTCTGGCCGCGCTGCTGGTGGCGGTCTGCGTGTGGCAGCCGCCGGTGGTCCCCGCCGACCTGCTCGGCATCGGTGACCCGACGAGCGCGCCGGGCTACCACGCGCCGCTGCGCGCGTTCCTGGCCGGGCAACGGCTCACCGGCCGGGTCGAGGTGCCGCCGACCCGCAACTACTGGGAGGCGGCCCGCCTCGGTGAGGTGCCGCTGGCCCGGGGTTGGCTGCGGCAGGCCGACATCGACCGCAACCCGCTGTTCTTCACCACGGTGCCCGGCGCGGCCGGCACCGGCGTACCGCTGACTCCGACCAGCTACCGGGCCTGGCTGACGGAGAACGCCGTGCAGTTCGTGGCGCTGCCGGACGCCCCGCTGTCCTGGGTGGGGCGGGCCGAGGCGGAGCTGGTCCAGGGCGGGTTGCCGTACCTGACGCCGGTCTGGTCCGGCCCGCACTGGCGGGTCTGGGCGGTGGTCGACCCGACGCCGCTGGTCGCCGCACCCGCCGAGCTGATCCGCGCTGACGGCGCGGCGGTGACCTTCCGGGCCCTCACCGCCGGGCCGGTGGCGGTCCGGGTCCGGCACAGCCGGTGGCTTGTCGCGTCCGGCGGCGCCACGGTCACCGCCGACGGGGGCTGGACCACCGTCACCGTGCCCCGCCCCGGCGTCTACACCCTCGGCAGCTGACCCGCTACCCCTCCAGCACCCGCTGGGCGGCGGCGCGGGAGCGGCGGCCGGTGCGCAGGTACTCGTCGAGGAACTCCCCCGGGTCGTCGCGCCCGAGCAGCCGCACCACGCCGGCCAACTCCACCCCGTGCCGGGGCAGTTGGTCGCCGGCCCGGCCCCGGACCAGCATCAACGCGTTGCGGACCTGCGCCGCCAGGGACCAGCCGGCGGCCATCTCCGCGGCGTCCGCCGGGTCGATCAGGCCGGACCGCTCGGCGGCCGCGAGGGCATCGAGGGTACGCGTGCCGCGCAGCTCCGGGACCGCGCCGGCATGCCGGAGCTGGACGAGCTGCACCGCCCACTCCACGTCGGCGAGCCCGCCCCGACCCAGCTTGGTGTGGGTGGCCGGGTCGGCGCCGCGGGGCAGCCGCTCGGTCTCCACCCGGGCCTTGATCCGGCGGATCTCGACGACCTGCTCGCGGGTCAGCCCGTCGGCCGGGTACCGCACCGGGTCGATCATCGTCTCGAACTCGGCGCCCAGGTCGGCGTCGCCGCAGACGAACCGGGCACGCAGCAACGCCTGCGCCTCCCACACCCGCGACCAGCGGGCGTAGTACTGCGCGTACGCGGCGAGACTGCGCACCAGCGGACCCTGCCGCCCCTCCGGGCGCAGGTCGGCGTCGACGCCGAGCGGCGGGTCCGCAGCGGGTACGCCGAGCAGCCGGCGCAACTCCTCGGCGATCGCGTGCGCCGCCGCGCTGGCGTCGCTCTCGCTGGTCCCGGCGGGCGGGTCGTAGACGAAGAGCACGTCGGCGTCGGAGAGGTAGTTCGACTCGTACCCGCCGAGCCGTCCCACGCCGATCACCGCGAACCGCAGCCCCGCCGGGGCCGGCTGGCTGGCCCGGGCGGCGCGCAGCGCGGCGGCCAACGTGGCGTCGGTGACGTCGGCGAGTGCCGTGCCGACCTCGGTGATGTCGAGCGAGCCGGTGGCGGGCCGGTTCGTGCCGTCGGGTCGGCTCGGCGTGGGTGCGAGCGCGCCGGCCCGGCTGAGCACGTCCGCGCAGGCCACCCGGACCAGTTCCCGACGTCGCAGCGCGCGCACCGCACGGGTGGCCTCGACCGGGTCGGTGTGCCGGGCCGCCGCCGCCAGGAACCCCTCCCGGAGCACGTCGGGCGGGCGCGGGGCCAGCTCGTTCTCCTCGGCCAGCAGCCGCAGCGCCTCCGGGTCCCGGGCGAGCAGGTCGGCCACGTACCGGGACAGGGCGAGGACCCGGGCCAACCGCCGGGCCACCGGGCCGCCGTCGCGCAGCAGCCGCAGATACCAGGGGGTGCTGCCCAGCTTGTCGGAGACCTTGCGGTAGTTGAGCAGCCCCCGGTCCGGCTCCGGCGCGTCGGCGAACTCGCTGAGCAGCACCGGCAGCAGCGTCCGCTGGATGGCCGCCGTGCGACTCACCCCGCCGGTGAGCGCCTGGAGGTGGCGCAGCGCCCCGGCCGGGTCGGCGAAGCCGAGGATCTCCAGCCGGTGACTGGCCGCCTCCGGGGTGAGTCGCAACCCGTCGGCCGGCACCCGGGCCACCGACTCCAGCAGCGGCCGGTAGAGCAGTTTGGCGTGCAGTCGGCGTACCTCGGTGGCGTGGGTGACCCACTCGGCCCGGAAGCTCTCCACGGCGCTGTGCCCCGGCGTGGCCGTGAAACCCAGTGCGGCGGCGAGCCAGCGCAACGCGCCCGGCTCGCTGGGCACGGTGTGCGTACGACGCAGGCCCTGGAGTTGGAGTCGGTGCTCGACGCTGCGCAGGAAGCGGTAGCCGCGCAGCAGCGCCTCGCCGTCGGCCCGGCCGACGTAGCCGCCGGCGACGAGCGCGCGCAGCGCCGGGATGGTGCCGGGTACCCGCAGCGTCTCGTCGACGCGGCCGTGCACGAGTTGCAGCAACTGGACGGCGAACTCGATGTCGCGCAGCCCGCCGGGGCCGCGCTTGATCTCGCGTTCCAACTCCTTCGGCGGGATGTGGTCGATGATCCGGCGGCGCATGGCGCGGACGTCCTCGACCGCCTCGGGCCGTTCGGCCGCCCGCCACACCAGCGGCGCGAGCTGGTCGATCCACTCCTGGGCCACCGGCACGTCACCGGCGGCCGGGCGGGCCTTGAGCAGCGCCTGGAACTCCCAGGTGCGCGCCCACCGGCGGTAGTAGGCCAGGTGGCTGGCCAGGGTTCGCACCAGTGGGCCCCGGTTGCCCTCGGGTCGCAGCGCGGCGTCCACCGGCCAGGCGACGAACCCGCAGATGTGGATCAGCCGGGTCGCCACCAGGGTCGCCGCCGGCAGGTCGGCGTCCTCGGCCGCCACGAAGATGACGTCCACGTCGGAGACGTAGTTCAGCTCGCCGCCGCCGCACTTGCCCATCGCCACGACCGCGAGCCGGGGCCGCTCGGTGCCCTCGGCCAGCTCCGTGACGGCGATCTCGTACGCCGCGGCGAGGGTCGCGTCGGCCAACGCGGACAGCGCGGCCATGGTCTGCTCCAGGCCGCGCCCGCCGGTCAGGTCGGCCGCCGCGATCCGCAACAGTGCCAGCCGGTACGCGGTCCGCAGCACCGCCACCGGGTTGCCACCGCCGGTCGGTTCCAGCCGCCCCTCGGCGATCGGGGCGAGCCCGTCCGGGGCGGTCCGCAGCGTCAGGCAGTGCTCGGGGTTGGCCACCAGATGATCACCGAGCGCCGCCGACGCGCCGAGCACCGCGATCAGCCGCCGCCGCAGGCCCGGGTCGGTGTGCAGCTCCGCGAGCAGCGACGACGCGGCGCTACCGCCGCTCGGGCTGCCCCCGGCGCTGCCTGCGCTCGTGCGGCGTTCGGTCTCCACGATGCGGTGTAGTTGCCGCAGTGCCAGGTCCGGATCGGCGGCCCGGGACAGTGCGGCAAGCAGCTCCGCCGCGGTCTCGTCGGCCGGCTCCTGTTCCTCCGGCCGCCACAGCCGCAGCCCGTCCGGGCCGAGCAGATCCGCGGCGCGCGCGCCGCCGTCGCCCTCGGCGGTGCCGAAGCCATAGCGGGCGAGCCGCCCCGGTGCCCTGGTCGGCCGACTCATCAGTGCCCGAGCAGCGGCAGGCCGCGCCGGATCGTGCTGTCATCCAACTCGCCGAGGGCCAGCGCGGCGAACCGGGCCGCGAACGGCTGCCAGACCTCCTCGACATCGGCCAGCACCGAGGCGCAGGCCGCCACCACCAGCTCCGGGTCGTAGCCCAGCTCGGCGAGTTGGGTCGAGTCGGTCGCCCAGCCGGCGATCATCTCGGCGTCGCACTCGATGTGGAACTGCAACCCCCACGCCCGGTCACCGAGCCGGAACGCCTGGTGCGGGTAGCGGGTGGACGCGGCCAGCAGGATGGCGCCCCGGGGCAGCTCGGTGATCTCGTCGGCGTGCCACTGGAGCACGTCCGGGATCAGCGGCACGTACCGGAACAACGGATCGTGCTCGGCGGCGTCCCGCCGGCCGACCACACCGGGGCCGATCTCCGGCCCGGACGGGCTCCGCTCGACCAGGCCGGCGTGCGCGGTGGCGAGCAGTTGCGCGCCCAGGCAGACCGCCAGGGTGGGCACCCGGTAGCGGACGGCCTTGCGTAGCAGGCCCTCCACCGCCGGAAACCAGGGAGCGCCGGGCGAGCCGTCCGGCAGCGGGTACGCCTGCTGGTCGCCGCCGAGCACCACAAACGCGGCGTACCCCTCCAGGTCGGCGGGGAGCTCGTCGCCGGCGTGCGGGCGGACCACCCGCAGCTCCAGCCCAGCTTCGGTCAGCCACTCACCCAGCCGGCGCGCGTCGTCCGTCGGGTCGTTCTCGATCACCAGCGCGGTTGCCACCCGTCGAGGCTAGCCGGTGGGCCGTGTGCCGCCATGCCCCGCCACCGGGATGCGCGCAACGGCCGTCGATCCTGGATCCGGCGCTAGGCTCTGCGGTTGTGATCAACGAGGACACCGCCGTCGTCCGCCCGCCCGTGCTGCGACCGGGTGACACGGTGCTGCTGGTGTCACCGTCCGGGCCGACCTCGCCGGAGCGGGTGGCCCGGGGGATGGAGCTGCTCATCGGCTGGGGCCTGCGGCCGGTCCCGGCACCGCACGCGTACGCCCGCCACGGCTACCTCGCCGGCACCGATGACCTGCGGGCCGCCGACCTGAACGCCGCGTTCGCCGACCCGCAGGTACGCGGGGTGATCTGCACCCGTGGCGGCTACGGCGTCCAGCGGATCGTGGACGCCATCGACATGGCCGCCGTACGCCGTGACCCGAAGGTGGTGGCCGGGTTCTCGGACATCACCGCGTTGCAGTTCGCACTGTGGCGGGGTGCCCGGCTGGCCGGAGTGCACGGCCCGGGGGCGGCCTGGCGGGACGAGCGGACCCCGCTGCGCTCCGCCGAGTCCCTGCACGCGGCGCTGATGACGACCGAGCCGGTGTCGATCAGCGCGCTGCCCACCGAGGACACCTTCGGCGTACGCGTTCCGGGTCGCGCCACCGGCACCCTGCTCGGCGGCAACCTGTGCCTGATCGCCGCGTCGATCGGCACCCCGGACCTGCCCGACCTGACCGGTGCGGTGCTGTTGATCGAGGACGTGCAGGAGCCCCCGTACAAGGTCGACCGGATGCTTACCCAGCTGCGCCGGGCCGGCGTGCTGGACGGGCTGGCCGGGGTGGCGGTCGGGCAGTTCACCGACTGTGGCGACGGTTGGGAGACCACGATCGTCGACGTGCTCACCGAACGCCTCGGCGACCTGGGCGTACCGGTGCTCGGCGGCCTGCCGATCGGCCACGGCCACGGCCAGCTGACGGTCCCGTTCGGCACCCAGGCCACCCTAGACACCAACACCAACACCCTGACAGCAACCCCCGCAGTCCAATAACCCCCTCCCTCCCCGTCCCCCTCCCTCCCTCCCCCGGCCTCTCCCCCCGCCCCCTCCCCCGGTGATCATGAGGTTGTAGTCGCTCGCCTCGGCGTGTCGCGGCAATAACCTCATGATCACCGCGTGAGGGGTGGGGGTGGGGG
>NZ_JBEZDJ010000050.1:0-27678 GCF_040648275.1 Micromonospora sp. NPDC049171 | reverse complement strand
ACCCACACCCGCACCCACCACCCCCACCGCGCCGCCATCACCACCACCAACCCCACCCACCTCACCCACGCCCTCACCGCCCTCACCACCAACACCGAACACCCCCACCTCACCCACCACCACACCCCACCCACCACCACCCCCCACATCACCTTCCTCGTGCCCGCCGCGTCGCCGGACCCCGAACCCCTGGTCACCTGGTGGCGCACGCACGGGGTCGTCGCGGACACGGTGCTCACCGAGCGCGATCCCGAGGAGTTCCGCACCGCGGTCAAAGCGGCCACGGCCAGCGGCACCGCGCTGCTCATCGAGCTCGGCCCCCGTGGTCTCGAACGTCTCGTCCGGGACTCTCCCGGCGGGGACACCGCCCTCTACCTGCCGACCTACGCCCCCGACGACCCGGACCCGGAACACCGGCGTCTCATGCACGAGTCGCTGGGTGTGCTCTGGACCCGGGGAGTCCCCGTCGACTGGTCCGCGGTCTGCCAGCGCCCCGAGCGGATCCCGCACCTTCCGCGTTACCCGTTCGAACACCGCGACTACTGGGTCCCGACGCTGCGGCACGAGATGACCCCGGTGCCGACGTCGCGGCACGAGATGGCGTCGGCCGACGCAGGCACCGGACTGCTGCCGCACTTCACCGACACGGCGTCCGGGCAGCTCATCGCCGAGACGCACCTGTCGCTGGCGGCGCTGCCGCTGCTCGACGAACACCGCGTGCACGACCGCATCCTGGTCCCCGCCATCGTCTTCCTCGAACTGGTGCACCGCTGCGCGCAACGCGCCCTCGACGGGCCGTTCGCCGTCGGGCGCCTGGCGTTCAGCCGACCGTTGATCCTCGCGGACGACGCCGCGCGCACGGTGCAGACCATCCTGGACCCGGATGACGATGGTGGCGCCCGCGTCCGCGTCTTCGCGCACGACCCGGACAGCGGCTGGCAGCAACTACTCGAGGCCGACATCGTCGCCGCCGACTCGAACAACGCCGATTCGGGCAACGCCGACGCGGGCAACGCCGACTCTGGCAACGCCGACGAGTTGGAACCGGAGGAGTTCGAGCGGGCCCGCGGCCGGTGCCTCGACGACCTCGACCACGACGAGTTCTACGAGCGAGCCTGGCATCCGTCCTTCGCCCTGGGCGCGAGCTTCCGGCTGGTGCAGTCGGCGCTGCGCGGCCGGGCCGCCGCGGTCGGGTACGTCGCCGCGCCGGACCCGTCGTGCGCCGCGCTGACCGCTGGGGTACGGCCCGACCTGCTCCTGCTGGACACCTGCGTGCAACTGATCGCGGTGGCGGCCGGGGCGGACGCCGGACCCGAACGGCCGCTGTACGTCGGCACCGGGTTCGCGGGCATGACAGTCCAGCGAGCCTTCACCGACGGCGAGATCCGCTGCACGGCGGTTCTGCGCGACGCCCCCGGCCGCGACGACGGTCTGGTCGGCGACGTGTCGATCACCGACGAGGACGGCCTGCTCTACGCCCTCATCAGTGGCGTGTCCTTCAGCCCACTCACACCGGAGACCGTGGAGCGGCTGACCGCCGGGCCGTCCTCGATGTCGAGCGGCTCGCCGACCCGGGCCCAGACGGGCCCGAAGGTCGCCCGACCCGACGTGTCGCGACTGCGCCGGACGAGCCCGCAGCAGGCACGCGAACGCCTCCAGCGGTACCTCGCGGCGCTGCTCGCCTCGGTCGAGGGATGCGAGCCGGAGGACATCGACCCGGCCGGGCCGGTCACCGCACGGGCCGACTCGCTGATGATCGCCGAGTTCCGGAGCGCGATCGAACGTGATCTCCACGTACGGGTTCCGATGGACGTCCTCTTCGACAACGCGTCGCCGGCCACGCTCGCCACGATGCTCGCCGACGAGATCCGCGCCGCCGACCCCGGGGTGCCCGCACAGGCTGGAGACCCGGTCGCGGCCCCGGCACCACCGGCGCTGGATCCCGTCCTCGCCGCCCAACCCCGCCCGCTGTCGATACTGAAGACCGGCAAGCTCACCCGGATGAGCGTGGACGAGATGGCCGCGCGCGCCGCGCTGCCGCCGTCGATCGCCGCCGACACGTCCGCCTGGCATCCCGACGGCGCACCGCGGGCCAGCCTGCTGACCGGCGCGACAGGTTTCGTCGGCGCCTTCCTGCTTGCCGAACTGCTCGAACGGCGCGACGGCGATGTCTACTGCCTGGCCCGGGCCAGCAACGCGCACCGCGCGCTGGAGCGGATCCTCACCAACCTCGACACCTACGGCATCGACGTCGACCGGCACCGGTCCCGGATCGTCGCGGTGCCCGGTGACCTGACGGAGCCGGGCTTCGGCCTGGGCGACGAGGCGTTCGCCGACCTGCACGCGCGTTGCGGCGACATCGTGCACTGCGGCGCCCAGGTCAAGTGGACCTATCCGTACCGGGCGCTGGAGCGGGCCAACGTGCACGGCACCCGGGAGGTGCTGCGCCTCGCCACGTTGGCCGGCCCGGCACGCCCGGTGCACCTCATCTCCACCGTCGGGGTGTTCTCCTCGGTGGAGTACGAGCCGGACACCGTCCACGAGTGGCAGCTGCCGATCGAGAGCGGACCGCTGTCGGTGGGGTACGCGCAGTCGAAGTGGGTCGCCGAGCAGATGATCCGCACCGCGCACGAGCGGGGCGTACCCATGACGATCCACCGGGTCAACGCCGGCGGGGACAGCCGCACCGGGGCGTTCAACCGGCACGACCACCTGAACATGATGCTCAAGGGCTGCATCGAGGCCGGGGTGGGGCCGCGCGAGGTCAACATCCACCTCCAACCGGCGCCGATCGACTACGTGGCGGCGGCCGTGGTGGAGGCGGCCCGCCGCCCCGAGCTGAACGGCGCCACCTTCCACCTGGTCAACGACAGCGACCTGACCTGGCCGCAGCTGTTCGAGATGGTCCGCGCGTTCGGGTATCCGATCGACCTGACCAGCTGGGACGACTGGCGTGAACGGATCACCGGCTCGCGTTCCGGGACCATGGCGCTGCTCGGCCTGGTGCCCTTCCTCGTGGACACCATCGACGACGCGCGGGTGCCACGGTTCGAGTCGACGTCGACCCGCCAGACCCTGGCCGGGCTCGGACTGACCTGCCCGCCGCTGACCACCGGGCTCCTGCACACCTACCTGCGACGGTTCATCTCCGCCCGGTTCGTCGACCCTCCGAAGGGAGCAGTCCGTGCACTCCGTGACGCACGAGCCGATCAACTATGACCCGGCCGATCCCGCGCATCGCGTCCTGCCCTGGCCGATGTACCGCCGGCTGCTCGAGGAGGCCCCGGTCCACCGTACGACCGCCACGACCCCGGACGGCGAGGACTTCTACCTCCTGAGCCGGTACGACGACGTGGCCGTGGCGCTGCGCGACCGCCGGCAGTTCTCCTCGCACGTGCGCCGGGGCGACTTCCTCGATCTGCCGATCATGGTGAACCGGGACGCCCCGGACCACACCAGGCTGCGCCGGGTGACCAACCGGGCCTTCGGGCCGCGCGCCCTGAGCACCCTGAACGGATGGATTCAGCAGACCGTCGAGGAACTCGTCGACGACCTGCTGGCCCAGCGCTCGGTGGAGTTCGTCGACCAGTTCAGCACCGCGCTGCCGCTGCGGGTCGTCGGCGGCATGCTCGGCTTCCCGATGGAGCGCAAGGCCGAGATGCAGCGCTGGTCCCAGGCCGTCATCGAGGTCTTCTCCGTGATGGGCGGCCTGGACCCGGAACAGGTGCCGGGTTTCTTCGAGGACTTCATGGGCCTGGTGGGGTACATCGACGAGTTGGCCGCCGAGCGCGTGGGCTGCCCGCACCGCGGCGACATCCTCAGCGATCTGGTCAGTCGCCAGGAGTCCGGGGACGTCGACCACGACGAGATGGTCGGCCTCGGTTGGTCCTATGTGGCCGCCGGCATGGAGACCACCATGAACCTGCTCGGCGGCGGGGTGCGGATGCTGCTGGAGGACCGGGAGTTGGGCCGGGTGCTCACCGCCGGTCCCGACCGCACCGACGACTTTATCGACGAATACCTTCGTCTATATACTCCGACGCCATGGTTGCTGCGCCGCGCAGAGGTGGACGTCGATCTGCACGGCACCGTGATCCCGCGCGGCGCCCTCGTGCACGCGCTGCTCGCCGCGGCCAACCGCGACCCGCGCAAGTTCCCCGACCCCGACGTGTTCGACCTGGACCGCCCGAACAAGGAAGACCACATGGCCTTCGGCGCCGGGCCGCACTTCTGCCCGGGCGCCGTGCTCGGCAAGATGTTCGCGGGCAGGGCATTCCGCGCTCTCTACCCGCATCTGGACCGGATGTCGATCGACCCGGACCGTCCGCCGCGTCTGCGATCACGGCCCGGCACCTACGGCATCGAGCACATGGGTGTGCTCATCGAACCGGCATCGCGGGCCGACGTGGCGTGAGTGCGCGGAGACCGCCACAACCCTGAGAGCGGGAGACATGATCGAGAGTTTCGGGCTGGGCAAGACCTTCCGCGGTCGTCGCAGCAAGGTCGAGGCGGTGAGCGGCGTGGACCTCGTCGTGCAGGCCGGGGAGGTCTTCGGCTTCCTCGGGCCCAACGGCGCGGGCAAGACGACAACGGTACGGATGCTCGCGACCCTGCTGCGTCCCTCCTTCGGCCGGGCCACCGTCTGCGGCGCCGACCTCGTCGAGCAGCCCCGCGAGGTCCGCAAGCACATCGGCTACGTCGGCCAGCGGGGCGGCACCGACCCGTCCATGACGGCCTGGCAGGAGCTGATCATCCAGTGCCGGTTCCACGGCATGAACAAGTCCGCGGCACTGGCCCGCGCCGAGTGGGCGGTCGACGCCTTCGAACTGGGCGACTGCGCGGACCGGCGCACGGGCACCTACTCGGGCGGGCAACGCCGGCGTCTCGACCTGGCGCTCGGCATGATGCACTCGCCCAAGCTGCTGTTCCTCGACGAACCGACCGCCGGCCTCGACCCGCCGAGTCGGGCGAACCTGTGGGTCCAGGTGCGCAGGCTGCGCGACGAGGGGATGACGGTCTTCCTGACGACGCACTATCTCGACGAGGCGGACGCGCTGTGCGACCGGCTGGTCATCATCGACCGCGGCCAGATCGCCGCCGAGGGCACCCCGCAGGACCTCAAGCGTGAGATCGCGGGCGACATCATCGTGGTCGGGGTGGAGGGCGACGCGAAGACGATCCACAAGGTGTTGGCCGAGCAGCCGTTCGTTCGGGACGCGGACGAACCCGATCCGCAGACCGTCCGCCTGTTCGTGGAGAAGGGCGAGACCGCGCTGCCGCACGTGATGCGCCTGCTCGACGCCCACGGCGCGCAGCTCACCTCGATCGCCCTGGAGCGGCCGTCGCTGGACGACGTGTTCCTCCGCAAGACCGGCAGGTCGCTTCGCGATGCGAAATGACGCCTTCCCCGCCCAACCAAGGAGTGCACCGTGAAGTTGCTCACCGAGACCTGGCTGGTCTACCAGCGCGCCATGATCCGCACCTTCCAGAGTTTCCGGGGGGTGGTGGTGATGACGGTCCAGCCCCTGTTCTTCCTGATCCTGTTCGCCCCCCTGCTCAAGAGCAGCCTGCGCGGGGCGGACCCGGACAAGGTCCTCAACCTGTACGTCCCGGGTCTGCTTGTGCAGTTGGCCATCTTCACCTGCCTCTACGCCTGCTTCTCGCTTGTCGCCGAGACCCACTTCGGTGTGCTCGAACGGTTCCAGGTGACCCCGGTCAGCAGGTTCGCCCTGCTGCTCGGGCGCACCATGCGCGACGCGTCGGTGCTGCTCATGCAGTGCGTGATGATCACCCTGCCGGCGGTGGCGTTCGGGCTGCACCTGTACCCCCTGCAGGTGCTGCAGATGGCGGGTCTGCTGCTGCTGCTCGCCCTGGGCATCGCACCCCTGTCGTACGCGCTGGCGTTGATCTTCAAGACCAACGAGGTACTCGGTCCGGGGGTCAGCCTGATCACCATGCCGCTCACGCTGCTGTCGGGCATCTTCGTGCCGATGACGTACGCACCGGACTGGCTGCGCTGGCTGTCGCTGGCCAACCCGCTCACCACCGTGGTGGAGGGCGCCCGTGAGCTGTACGCGGGACACGCCTGGAACAGCGGAGTCGCCTGGGCGTACGGCCTGGCGGTCGTCGGTGCGGTCGTGTCGCTCACCTACACCGGACGGCTCTTCGCGCGTACCGCTGAGTGACCGCGCCGGTGTCACCGGCGCGGCGGAGTTCGCCACTGCAGGAGGGTGATCCCCACGTGACCTCGATTCTGGTAACCACGCACGCCATCACCGGGCACCTGCGCTACGCGACACCCCTGGTGCGGGAGTTGGTCGTCGCGGGCCACGACGTGCTCTGGTACACCGGTAGGGCGTTCGAACCCCTGGTCGTCGGGACCGGCGCGAGGTTCGCCCCGATGACCGCGCGCGCCGGGGCCGACGTCGGCGCGGGCGACGCGCTGCAGAGCGCACCGGACCGCGCCGGCGGGGTCGGCGGTTACGGCACCACAGTGCTGGAGGTGTTCGTTCGCCCCGTCGAGGCCTTCGTGGCCGACATCGACGAGCTGATCGACTCCTTCGCGCCCGAGGTGGTGGTGTCCGACCACAGTTTCCTGGCCGGGATGTTCGCGGCCGAACGACGGAACATCCCCCTGGTGGTGTTCTCGACCGGCGCGCTGCACGTGTCGAGTGTGGACACGGCACCGTACGGCACCGGTCTGCCGCCGGCGCGCGGGCCGCTCGGCCGGGCGCGCAACCGACTTCTCTACCAGTTGGTCCGGCGGGTCGTCATGCGCGAGCCGCAGCGGGAGGCGACCCGGATCCGGGCCGCGCTCGGCCTGCCGCCGCTGCCGGGCTTCTTCTTCTCCTGGCCGCAGCAGATCGTCGACCGGTACGTCCAGTCGAGCATCCCCGAACTCGAGTACCCCCGGCGCGACCTGCCCGACTCGGTGGTGTTCTGCGGGCCGATGCGGCTGGAGGGGTTGGACGACTGGAAGGAGCCCTCGTGGTGGGGGCGGATCGCGCAGGCGCGGGCCGCCGGCCGGCCGGTGGTGTTCGTCACGCAGGGCACCGCCGCCACCGATCCGCTCGACCTCCTGCTGCCGACGATCAGCGGGCTGGCCGACGAGGAGGTGCTGGTGGTCGCCACGTCGGGTGGACGCGACCCGCAGGAGGTGCTGCCCGCGGAGCGCCGTCCGCCGAACCTGGTGCTGGAACCGTACATCCCGTTCACCGAGGTGCTGCCGCACGTGGACCTGATGGTCACCAACGGCGGTTTCGGCGGCGTGCAGACCGCCCTGGCGCAGGGCGTGCCGCTTGTCGCGGTCGGCGACTCGGAGGACCACATGGAGAACAACGCCCGGGTGCGGTGGTCCGGCGCGGGCCTCTGGCTGAGGAAGGAGCGGCAGACGGCCGAGCAGCTGCGCGACGCCGTGCACACGGTGCTGACCCACCCGGCGTACCGCGCCCGCGCCCGCGAGCTGATGACCGCCTACGAGCGCTTCCCGGACGGTGCGCGGGCAGCGACCCGGGTGGTGCTGGACGCCGCGACCGCGCGCCGCCGTGGTGCGGCCTGAGGACGGCACACACCATCCACGGTACGACGAGACGCGCCCATCTTCACGACGCCGCGTGCCGCTCGGCGGCCAGCACCCGGTTGACCCGGCGGATCTTGGCGTCCACGGCATCGTGGCCGACTGTTCTGAGGTAGCCGGCATCGTCGAGGTGCTGGTGATAGTGCAGCAGCACGGGATCCGAGGGCAGCGGGTCGACAAGGTGCGTCGGGTAGTTGAACCTCGGCGTGAGGTCGCACACGGCCAGGCCCAACTCGTGTGTCGCCAGCCCGAACGCGACCTGGTCGGTGTGGAACGTCAGGTCGCCGAGGACCTCCGGGCGGTCCAGCAGCCACTTGTTCCATCTCGGCCAGGCGCTCCCGATGGCCTCGAACGCCTCACGCGTCAGCACGTACACCCCGCCGTTGAAGTTGCGGGCGAAGGTCGGCTCTCCGGAGTGGGTGGCGAGGGCGAGTCCCGGTTCTGAGTCGAAGCCCGCCGCCGCGAAGATCCGCCGCCAGTGGTCGTACGACGGTCGCGCGAGGTCGACAGTCTTGGCGGCGATCATCTCCAGGCCGGCGAACAGGCCGGCGACGTCGTCGGCGAAGGCGATGTCGCAGTCCGTGAGGACGACCTGGTCGGCGTCTCGCAGCGCTTCGCTGTGCAGTTGGCTCAGCTTGTTGGAGTACGGATGGCGTCTGTCGAACGGCGGGACGGTGCGGATCTCCACGCCCAGGTCACGGAGGACGTCGAACTCGCGGCCGTCGACCCCTTCGACGAGGTGCATGACCAGCTCGGAGGGCTGGCGTCGGGCGATGCGCAGCAGCGTCGTACTCCAGATCCAGGCCTCGTGCCGGTATCTCGGGGAGCCGTCGACGACGCAGGAGAACTTCACCGTCTCGTTCATCCCCGGTCTTTCCGTGAGTGGGAGGGCAGGCTGAGTCGACGGACCCTACTCACCGGCCACGAACTCCCGCCGCACCTTGGGCGGCCAGGATCCGCTCTCGAAGATGCCCAGGGAGTACGCCCTGCCGACAAGCGCCGTCCGGTTCGTCACCCGGAACTTGCGCAGTAGTCGTCCGATGCGGTATTCCACACCCTGTCGGCTGAGAAAGAGGCTGGCCGCCAGTTGCACGCTCGACGCGCCCGAGGCGACGCCCTCCAGGACGCCCGCGTCCCGGACGTTCAGCGGCGGGACCTTGCGGGCGGGCACGGGCCTCGCCGCGTGCGGGGTGACCCGCTCCACCGCATCGATCCCCTGCGCCTCGTCGTCGCTTCGCATCGCGGATCCCCGGAGGCGCGTCATGCTAGCGATCCCCCGTGCGGACGGGTTCCCGCGTGCCGATCCGGCGCGCTTCGGCCAGAATCGCCGGGCCGAAGTCACCCCACAGCCCGTCGAGCCTTGAGGTGATCACGACGGTGTCCACCGCCCGGTCCGGCAACGCGGTACGGACGCCCACGTTGTGGCGCACGTCGTGGCGGGCCCCGGCACCGTCGGCGACAAGCCGGTCCACGACCTGCCGGTCGAAGTCGGCGAGTACGCAGGACTGCCGGACAGCGGGCACGACGGCCCCCGCCCCGAGCACGGCGACGCGCGCGTCGGGCGCGATCGACTCGAACGCCTTCTCCAACTCGGCGGTGACGGTGCGCCCGGCACAGTGGCGGGTCCAGTCCGCGACCCGGCGGCTGAGCATCTCCACCGTGCACAGGGCAGGCTCGGTGGGCGACTGCAGGACCAGCCAGCCGAGTTCGAGTGAGGGCTCGGCGAACCGGTACTTGGTGAAGAAGCTCTCCGCGTTGCGCAGGAGGCCCGCGAAGTTCACCGCGCCGTCCCGCTCGTGTGGCGACTCGATCGCCCACGCGTCCAGGCTCACCTGGATCGCGGTGCCGTTACGGGCCAGCCGGTAGCCCAGGTCGACGTCGTCCAGGCCCCAACCGCGGAAGTCCTCGTCGAAGCCGCCGACCGCCCAGAAGTCGACGGCGGGTATGGAGCAGTTCGAACTCCAGAACAACTCCTCCGGGAAGATGCGCTCACCCAGGTCGAACCCGACCTTCTCGAACTCCTCGTGCCGCGGGTCACGAAACCTCGGCTCGTCCCGGTAGCGGTCAGCCACCTGCTGCGGTGTCAGCGTCCGGACGGCCTCGGCCAGCCCGGCCGGGGGCGCGTAGCTCGGGTCGTCGACCCTGCGTGGAGGGTATGCGTACACGTACCCGGCGATCGCCCGGCCGGGCACGGCAGGTGGGGTGTGCGCGAGCAGATGTGCCGTGAGCAGGTCCGGGCCGGCCAGCGTGGCACAGTCCAGGAACACCAGCACTGGTGCCGTGGCCAGCCGGGCGCCGGCGTTGCGCACCCGGGTGACGCCGTTGTCGCGCACCTGCGCGGCCCGGGCACCGAGATCCTCCTGGAAGAGGTACTTGAGCCGCAGTCGGCCGGCGAAGGAGTGGACGACGGACCGGGTCTCGTCGGTCGAGCCGTCGTCGGCGACGATCACGTCGTACTCGTCGACTCCAAGTGTCTGCTCGCAGAGGCTCTCAAGCGTGCGGCGCAGGTCCTGGGCGCGGTTGTGGGTGGGCACGACAACGGAAACCCGCGGTGTCGTGTCGCCGCCGACGAAGGACGATTCCGCGGTCGACTCACCGCCCCTTTTCGACACTCGGCCCTCCTCGTGCTGATTTTGCCGAAACAGTGTCCACCAGGCACCCAACCGCAGGGGAGCCGAGAAACGAGAAACCAGAAGAAGATAATCGCAGGCAACGTCGCCCGAACCGCATCCAATCCATCGAATACTCGTCCCACTTAGCGATGGACGTTGATATGTTAGCCACGATCCAGCAGATGGTCAAGACAGGGTCACGGAAAGTCACAGTCGTGCGCAGGGCGTTGCCGGTCCGGACCCGGGACGCGTTTCCAGAACGTGTCGTCCGCACGCAATGTAGTTGATTTTCGTACCCATTTACCACCGAGCCCACAACACAGGCGATTCCATTATCGAACCGGACAAAGCCACACCACGACGAAATCGCCGGGAGAACCGGCCGCCTGCCGCCAACGGAACTCGGCGGCCGACACCTACCGCACTCGCCCCAGCAATGGCACAATGGCTGCCATCGTCGGGCATCGATTGTTTACTCCAGGCCGCGCCAGCGCGATCCCCAGGTGGCGCAATCCCTACCCCGGGCGGAGAGTTTATGAATGATCAAGTTTGGCACGACCTGCTGGCCCTTCAGGTCTTAGCCCCGCTGTCATCGAGCTATCTGCCCTGGAATGTGGCGGCAATGCGTCCCAGCGGTGTCGTCGCCGTGCTCAACGAGGTCGTCATCAACCGGCGGCGCCACATCGTGGAACTGGGCAGTGGCATCTCGTCGGTCTACCTGGGACGCCTGGCCCGGCAGCGAGGGGGGCGGGTCTGGACGGTGGAGCACGACGAACAGTGGGCCGACACCATCGAACAGCAGCTCGCCGACGAGTCGCTGGACGACGTGGTGACTGTCGTGCGCGCACCCCTGACGCCGACGGCGTCCGCGTGGCCGCACGAGGAGAACGCGTGGTACGAGACGGACGCCATTCGCCGCGGGATCGCCGACCAGCCGATCGACCTGCTCATCATTGACGGCCCGCCGGCGAGCGACGTCGCCCGGCAACACTCCCGGTATCCCGCGATCCCGTTCTTCGCCTCACTGCTCGCGGACGACTACGCAATCATTCTCGACGACATCGACCGACCCGGCGAGCAGGAAATCATGAAGCGCTGGGAGCAGGATCTCGACATCAGTTTCGAACGACAGATCCTGGCCGGCGGAATCGGAATCGGCCGCCCACGGCCGTCATTCACGGTCTGAAACCCGAGGGGCGACATGAAGATTGTCACCATAGCATCCGACCTCGACCAGCCGTTCCTCCAACGCCTCCTGATCCCGTCCTGTGGCGTTCTCGGACTCGACCTGGTCATTCTGCACTCCACCAAGGACGGCTTCCGACACAGCGACAAGCGGTCCATCATCACGGGCTACCTCGCGCAGCACGTCGAGGCCGATGAGCTCATCGTGTTCACCGACGCGTACGACACGTTGTTCATTCGCGGACAACAGCACATCGAAGAGGTCTACGAGACCTTTGCGCAGCCGGTCGTCTTCAGCGCCGAGGTCGGCAGTTGGCCACTGGGTGCCCTCGGATTCGCCATCCTGGACGCTCCCCCCACTCCGCCGTACCCCTTCCTCAACAGCGGCGGGTACATCGGCCCGGCCGGCGTTCTGCTCGACCTGCTCGACAGATATCCGCAGCCGCCGAGTGACCGGTTCGGGCTCCTGCGGAAGCTGCGGGAGTTCGGCTACGACACCAACGAGCGGTACGCCTTCAGTGACCAGTACTACTGGACACTGGTGCAGCTTCTCGAAGGCGAGACCGTGGCGCTGGACCACAGCGGCCAGCTCTTCGAGAACCTCGGCCCGCCCATACCCGATGTGTGGGACCTGCAGATCCTGCTCGGGCACTACGAGTTCTACACGCAGGACCGGAAGGCGACCAGCTACCGGCAGGAGCGCGCGCGTCTCGAAGAGGTGCTGAAGACCCCCAGCCAGGCCGCGCACATCCACTTCTCCAATCCCATGGGCAAGGCCGCCGCACTGGACCTGCTCGACGAGGGGAAGCTGCCCGACTGGCTGCGCGAGGTCACCGGGTCCACGACACCTGCCGCTCGGGCGGCGACGGTCGTCGCGGTGGACCAACTGGTCGGCAACTGAGCACGCACGAGCCCAGTTGAACAACAGACGGAGGACATGTGCACGCTGACCCGGGAGCTCGGCTCGTCGAGGAGCCAGCCTTCATCCTGTCGGCCATCCGGTCCGGATCAACCCTGCTGCGATGCATTCTCAACACACACTCACAGATCTGCGCGCCCCACGAGCTCCACCTGCCGCACACGAGGGTCGACACCACGACCTGGTACACCGAGCTGGCGCTGCGCACCGCGGGATTCCCCGACGAGGAGCTCGCCTTCCTCCTGTGGGACCGGATCCTGCACCGCCTGCTGGAGGCCAGCAAGAAGTCGGTGCTCGTCGAGAAGACACCCGGCAACTCGCTGTCCTGGCGTCGGCTCAGCGAGTGCTGGCCGCGTGCCCGCTACATCTTCCTGCTGCGCAACCCGGCGGACATCATGAGGTCCGCGCTGCGGGTCGGGCCTGATCCGGAGTCCACTGTCGTTCCGATCGTGCTCGACATGATCGACGGAGTCGAGGACGCGCGGCGCGAGCTGTCGGGCCTCACGATTCGGTACGAGGACCTGCTGTCCGACCCGGTCGCGTCGACGAAGGCCGTCTGCGCCTACCTCGACGTCGACTGGGAACCGACGATGCTGGAGTACGGCCAGGCGGACCACGGCCCGTTCGAGCCGGGAATCGGCGACTTCGGTGCCGCCATCCGCTCCGGTCAGGTGCAGCCCCGGCCGGTGACGACGACCGCGCAGCCCGTCCCCGACTACCTCGAAGACCGATGCGCTCGCTGGGGCTACACACCGGAGGCACGGGATGCCCGCTGAGCCCGCGACGCCCACTCGCACGCTCGACCTCTCCAGGCTTCCGCCGCCGGCTGGCCTCTGGCCGGCTCGCGTCACGCCAGACGTGCTGCCGTTCCAGGCGGACACCTTCGATCGTGCCGTCGTCGGGTTGGACGCTCTGCAGGCCGCGCGGCTCCCACGCCTGTTCGACGAACTGGGTCGCGTGGTGGTCGACGGTGGTGCGATCGAGTTCGTGGTGCGTGACGACGAGCCCGTCGACGGTTTGACGATGCGCTTTCCGGACCTGATCGCGGCGGTCCTCCAGGCGTTCGACGTCTCCGCCATCGCGTCGAACGACGGTCTCCTCGCCATCCGCACCCAGAACGACGCCGCGAGACGACCCGACGACACCATCGGGACCACCAATTCGACAGCCGACGCCGCGGCCGCGCTCCTGCTCATGATGCGCGACCGCGACATCGAACGGGCCGCAACGCAGGCACCGCCGAACGCGTCGCCTCCCGCCGCCGACGACGGCTCGCCGACGACCGGCCGGCCCTGGCGCATCGAGGTGGCCACCGGCGACAGCGCACCGGCGCACGTGGTCCGGTTCGAGTCGGCCAGCCTTCCGACCACACCACCGCGGCGGCCCGACCTGCGCGTCGCGGCCGTCCTCGGCGAACGGTCGCGGCTGGCGCTACGGTACGAGTTCGGTGTGCAGCCGGTCCGGCGGGGCTCGTGGCGCGCGGCCTTTCGGCCGGCGCCGCCGCACCTCCTCCTGGTCGAGTCCAGCTGCCCGGCCGACGATGCGGGCGGGCCGTTCACCCCCGACGGCGGGCTCCACCCGTGGGTCGTGGAGCTGCTGGACCACTGCCGCCAGCACGCCGTTCCCACTCTCTTCTGGAACAACGACGACCCGTCGGGCTACGAGCCGTTCCTGCCCGTCGCCCGCCACTTCGACTGGGTCTTCACGGTGGACCCGAGCTGCGCGCGCCGATACCGGGCGGACCTCGGGCACGAGCGGGTCGGTGTCCTGCCGTTCGCGATCCAACCGCGTATCCACAACCCGGTGGGAGCCTTCTCGCACGCCGTCGGCGACATCGCGTACGTCGCACCACGTCACGATGTCGGCGCCGAGTTCCTGAGCGCCACCGCCGGTCTCGGGCTGCACGTCCTCCTGCTCGACGAACCCGGGTCGCACCCCGCGCTCTCCCCCGCCCTCAAGGATCACGTCGCCAGTCACGTGACGTACGACCAACTGCTGAGCGCGTACCGGCGCTACCGGGTCTTCCTCCAGGTGGACCCGGTCTCGGACCCCACGACGCTCTCGCCCGCTCTCCTGGAGCCGCTGGCCTGCGGCACCCCGGTGCTCGGTGGCCCGTCACCGGCGGCCGTCGCGATGGTGGGCCCCGGCGGCGTGGCGGCCATCGCGGACAGGTCATCGCCGCAGATGCTGGTCAAGGCCCTCCTGTCCAGCACCGAGCTGAGAGACCGTCAGGCCGTGCAGGGGGTCCGGTGGGTCATGCGGGAGCACACCTACGCGGACCGCGTCGACGATCTCCTGCGGACGGTCGGCCTGCGCTCCAGCCCGAAGCCGCCGCCCCGCGTCTCGATCGTGGCGCCGACCCATCGACTCGGCGGATACGAGAGCATCATCAGAAACGTCGGTCGCCAAACCCATGCCGACCTGGAGCTGATCCTCGGCCTGCACGGCGTCGACGAACCGGAGTCGCGCATCCGGGACGCCGCAGCCGCCCAGTCGATCCAGCACCTCACGGTGGTGCGCCTACCGAGTGAGCTGTCACTGGGATCCGTGTGCAACGAGCTGATCAAGACGGCGTCCGCGCCGTACGTTGCCCGGTTCGACGACGACGACCTCTACGGCCCGAACTACCTGGAAGACCAACTGCGCGCCTTCGAGTACACCGAGGCGGACATCGTCGGCAAATGGACCAGGTTCATCTTCCTCGAGAGGCTTCCCGCCCTCGGCGTGATCTTCCCCGGCACCGAGCACGTCTATGGCACACCCCTGTGCGGCGGGACACTCCTGATGCGCCGGGAGTTGTGCGATGTGGTGAGGTTCGCCGACCAGACCAGAGGCGAGGACATCAGGTTCGTCATCGACGCGGCCCAACAGGGGTACGCCACCTACGCGACCGACCGCTTCAACTACGTCTACGTACGCCACACCGACACCTCCCGACACACCTACCAGCCGGCAGACCTCGACCTGCTCGCGCAGACCAGGATCGTGTCGTTCGGCCCGTCACTCGACCACGCGTTCGCCTGAGCGGTACTGATGAACACACCGAGGCGTCGATCCATGCGGGTCATCTTCACCGGGGTGCCGCTGCTCGGCCACCTCCTGCACCAGGTGCCGACCGCACGAGCCTGCATCGACCAGGGGCACGCGGTGTCGGTGCTGGTGCCGGAGTCGGTGACGAAGGTCTTCGGCGGCGAGGAGTTCGAGATGCTTCCCGCCGGCGCGGATGCGGGTGCCCTCCGTGCCGAGGTGCTCCGCCGTACCGGTGAGGACGTCATGGCGGGGGCGACACTCGCCGCCCAGCTTGAGGCCTTCGGCAACACCAGGATCGACCTCTCCGCGGCGGACAGCCTGGCCGCGGCTCGGGCCTGGCGGCCGGATCTGATCGTCACCGATCCGACGGACGTTCTCGGGCCGCTCGTCGCCACCGCCCTGGACGTGCCCACCGCCACGCTGACGGTCGGGCCGGAGGGTTCGCCGGAGTTCCAGCAGAGGTTGCGGCAGCAGGTGTCCGGGCAGTACGAAAGCCGCGGACTGACGCCTCGGCCGGCCCGCTGGGTGCTGGACGTCTGCCCTCCGGCGATGCGACGCGACGACTGGCAGGCCACTGAACGATGGCGGCCACTGCGCCCCGAGGCCCACCGCGCTCCACCCGGCCAGCGCGCCCCCGTGCTCCGCGCACTTGTCGGGCAGCCCCGGATCCTGGTCACCTTCGGCACCCTCTTCACCGACGCCCGGCGGCTCGACCCCATCCTGCGCGCGCTCGCCCGCACCGGCGCGGCGCTGCGGGTGCCCGTCGGGCTCACCGCCTCGGCGGACGACTTCGACGTCGACCACGCGGCGGTCGTCTTCGAGCCGTTCGTGCCACTGCACGACCTGCTGGCCGACATCGATCTGGTGGTGTGCCACGGCGGCGCCGGAACCGTGCTCGGCGTGCTGGCCACCGGGCTGCCCATGGTGGTCGTGCCGCAGGGAGCGGACCAGTCCATACATGCCGGCCGGGCAGCCAACGCGGGCGCCGCCGTGCAACTCCGGCCGGACGACGTCACACCGGAGACCGTCGCCCGGGCCGTGGACACGGTGCTCGGCACACCCGGGTACCGCACCAACGCCGGCAGGATCGCCGACCAGATCGCCGCCATGCCATCCCCCACGGAGGTGGTCACCGCGCTGGCCACGGAATTGCTGACCGACGCGCGGTGACACCTCGGCAGAACCCGTTGCACCCGACAAGATCCGTCGTACGTCCGGAGGTGACCCGATCATGGCTGACCACATCGACCCGGCACGATCGACGGCGCTGGTCGAGATCCTGCGGCCCGAGCGACGGCCGCGCATCCTCGACGTCGGCGCCAACCCGCTCGCCAACCCCCTGGACCGGCCCCCGTACGAGACTCTCGTCGAGCAGGGCCTGTGCGAGGTGTGGGGCTTCGAGCCGCAGGAACGCGCGTACCGGGAGTTGCTGAGGACCAGGCGGGACAACGAGCACTACCTGCCGTACGCCATCGGTCGGGGCGGCCCGGCGACCCTGCACGTCTTCCGGAACGGCGCCTTCAGCAGCATGTACCCGATCCATCTGCCATCGATCGACTTTCTCGACCGGTGGCGCGACGAGACCACGCTGGTGGAGACGATCGACATGGAAACCCATCGGATCGACGACCTGCCGGGCATCGTCGACATCGACCTGCTCAAGATCGACTGCCAGGGCTACGAGGTCGAGGCGATGCGGGGCGCGGAGAAACGGCTCGCGGGCGCGGTCACGATCATTCCGGAAGTCCGGTTCCTGCAGCTGTACGACAACGAGCCGAACCTCTGCGGCCTGGACGGATACCTGCGCGCCCAGGGGTTCATGCTCCACAAGTTCCTGTTCGTCAAGTCGACCCTCATCAACCACTCCCGATTCGGCAGGCTGCCGAAGGAGCTGACGGTGAACCAGGCGGTCGACGGCGATGCCGTCTACATCAGGAACCCGGTCGCACCGGAGCTGACCACCGAGCAGCTGAAGAACCTCGCCATCTTCGCCGACGCGGTCTTCTTCTCCTTCGAACTCGTCATTCGGTGCCTCGACATTCTCGCCGCCCGCGGGGTCGTCACCGACGCCGACATCCAGTCGTACGTCGACCGGCTGGTCGGCTGAGCCGCACGACGGCACCGGCCGCGTCTTCCACCAGACGTAGACAGATCCCGCGGCACGCTCCCGGTGGGGCTCGATCCGCCGCTCACCGCCGGGGTTTGGGCGGGTGCGGCTGTTCGGGTGGTTTCCCCATGGCATGAGCGGCGTCGGAAGCGGCGATGCCGGCGAGGACGGCGACCGCGGTGCCGGCCACGGCCAGCGGCGGCAGAAGGATCATGAACGGTGCGGCGCCGGCGAGCGCCAACGCGCCGATGATCCGCGAGTGCGACACCCGGTCGAACACGGCATGTTCCACCAGGGCTCGCCCGATCAGGAACAGCATCGGTCCGCCGAGGACGACGAGAATCCACGCCGCTTCCGTGTGTCCGAACGGATGTTCGATCACAATCTCGTACCCGACGGCGACGGTGACGATCCCCGTCACCATGAGGACGTGCGCGAGGAAGGCCTCCCGGATGAGGTGCGCGGGCTCAGCGGTGGCTCTGATCGCTTCGGGCAACAGCTGGCCCGCCCGGAAGAGGTAGACGCGAAACAGCAGCACGGTCGTGATGAAGGCGACCGCGAAGGCTGCCACGGATCCGATGTGCCGGAAGGACGTGTCGCTGTAGGCCGAGCCTGTCGTCAGGATCAGCTCGCCGAGGGCGATGATGAAGAACTGTCGGTAGCGCTCGGACAGGTACTCGGCCAGGACGGGCCACTGCCGTTGGGTGGGGCGGGTCCAGGGCGCGGGGTAGAACAGCAGCAGCGCCGCGCAGTCGATGGCGATCGCGAGCGTCCACAACAGCCCGCGGGCCAGGTCCGTCACGACCGCTCCGGCGATCCACGGCACGGCCGACAACGTGAACCAGAAGAACACCCCGGCCGCCCGGCGCTGAGCTTCGTGGCCGCGCAGCATCGGCACGATGACCAGACCACGAATGATGTGGACCGCGACGTACGCGCCAGCGAACGCCATGCCCCGGTCCCCGAACGCCTGCGGCACCGCCACCGCCATCACCAGCGCACCGAGCATGGCCGTGTAGACAAGCAACTGGAGCTGCGGCCGCTGTGGGTCGTAGAGGTCGGTGACCCACGCCGTGACGAACCACAGCACCATGAACGCCAGCAGCAACAGCAGCGTCTCGGCGGCCTCGACGAGGACGACCCGCCGCTCGGTGAGCTCCTCGACCAGCCGCTGTGAGACCCGGTTGAGAGCGAAGACGAACACCAGGTCGAAGAAGAGCTCCAGGAGGCTCGGCCGTTGCGGTTGTCCCGGCTTTCGAAGCAGCGCCGCTGCCGTTGTCGACATGGGCTGCCCATTTCTACCGGCTTCGCCTGTCCGGGTATTGGTACCACGCCGGGCAGGTCGTCGAAGCCATAGTCGAAGAATGCCGAAGACCGTACCTGCGGCTCAGGATTGCTTCTCCCGTCCTGGGGTACCCCGCTGCGCCACGCGGGCGCCGTCGGATCAGCCGAGCGGGTCGCTGTGAGCCGCGTACACGCCGAGGGACCGGTACCGGATGGATCAGCGGGAGGTGGGCGCGCGGGCCGGGGCTGACGACTTGGTGGAGCTGCGGGTGCACGGGGTGTCCGCCACGGGCCCGGACGACCTGCTGGATCGGCCACACGTGCAGCAGGTGGCGGGTGACCGCAGGGGCGGCTTCTACCGGCCGCGACCGGGAAACCAGCAAGACGATGCGGCGGACGGACCGACGCTGGAAGCCTACCGCTGGAACAATCTGCCCGCCGGCACCGCGACGCGCACGCTGTCGATGGTGATCCTGTTGCCCTTCATGCTGATCAACCTCGCCATCTGGATGCGTCCGGCCGCAGCCGGCCCCGACCCGGTGGTCAAGGCCCTGCGCCGGCTGTTGGCACTCACCCTGACCGGCATGTACGTGCTGAGCACCGTGGGCATCGCGCTGGACGTGATCGCGTGGAAGTGCATGTCCTCGCCGGAGTGCCTGGACGGGCGCAGCTGGCTCTCCTGGCTCGGGGAGCGTCCGGCCGGACTGCGCCTGGCGGTGCTCGCGCTGGCGCCGGCCGCCGCCATCAGCCTGGTGTGGGGGCTCAGCGCCCGCCCGGCGCTCCCGTTCCCCGTCTTCCGTGCGGCCGACCAGCCCCTTCCGGCGCACCGGCTCACCGCAGTCGGTCGGTGGGACAACGAGCCGCTGGTCGGTCGGCTGCGCTCGATTCACGTCACGGCGGCGTTTGCCACGCTGGATCTCAGCCTGCTCGGTGCCCGGGCGGCACAGGGCCTGTCGATCGGCACCGTCGCGCTGGGGGTAGCCGTCGGCCTCCTGCTGATCATGTGTGCGGTCCTGCTCTGCACCCCACCCCTGACCACGCCCACGGAGTGGCGGCTCGACCGGTTGGTCGGCGTGCTGCGCACGATCGCCCTCGGCCTGACCGTGGTGGTCTGGCTCCACGTTCTGACCAGTTCCGCCTCGTGGCCGGAGAGGAACGGGCTGCCCGGCTACAACCTGACGGTCGTCGGGCTGTTCATCGGTCAGGCGGTGCTGCTGGTCGCCCTGGGGGCGGTGCTGTTCTGGCACCGCGATCGCAAGCCCGGTGTCGCGCCCTCGCTCGGGTTCGGTGCCCTGGCGGCCTCCGTCGCCGCGATCAGTCTGGCCCTCACGTTCTCCGCCGAACTGGTCTATCGGGTGTCCGACGTCCTGAACAGGGGCGCGCCGACCGCGGACGCGCTGATCACCAGCCCCCCACGTGCCTGCATCTGGGCGATCCTCGGCTTCTCGCTGGCCGTGCTGGTGACGCTGGCCGTCGCCGGCGTGGTGTCGCTGGCGTCACGACCGGGACGGATCCGTGCCGCGGCGGCGATCGTCGCGCGCGACTTCCCGGACGCGCCGGCCGAGGCCAGGCCACGGCTGCGGCAGGTGCGCAAGGCCATCGCCCGCGCCCGGTTCACCGAGAGGCTGCTGCCGCTCGCGGTGCTCTACGCCTGCCTTGCCGGAATCGGCATCGCGGCGGTCGCGCTCGGCCTGCTGCCGACGCCTGCCGACGAACTGATCCAGCGGTACGTGGGGGTGCCGGCCAGCCTCGTCGACTTCGGCATCGGTGTCGGCAGCTACCTGATCGCCGCCATCATCGCCGGTCTGGTCGTCGGCGGAATCTTCGCCTACCGCACCCCCGGCTTTCGTCGGTACGTGGGCGTCGTGTGGGACCTGGGCACCTTCTGGCCCCGAGCCGCACACCCGTTCGCGCCACCGTGCTACGCCGAACGGGCCGTGCCCGAACTGACCTGCCGGATCACCCATCTCGTCGACTCCGGCCACGCGGTGGTGCTCACCGGACACAGCCACGGCTCGGTCCTGCTCGCCGCGACGGTGCTCCAACTGCCGCCACGGGTCACCGACCGGATCGCCCTGCTGACCCACGGCTCGCCGCTGCGACGGCTATACGCCCGGCTCTTTCCCGCGTACGTCAGCGACGAGGTGATTCGCGAGATCGCCGATCGGGTGGACTGGCGGTGGGTGAACCTGTGGCGGGACACCGACCCCGCCGGCGGGCGCGTCTTTCCGCCGCACCGACCCGACGAGGCACCCGCCGCGTCGGACCGGAAGGCGACGGTGGACCGACGGCTTCGCGACCCCCGCGACGTCACGGCTCCGGCCGGCGACATCTTTCCGCCACCGATCAAGGGACGCAGCCCCTGCGAAGCCGACGAGGCGTTCACCGAGGCGGTGCGTGACCTCGCCGGCCACCTCCGCTGAGCGAACAGGTAGTGCCGGACGTTCCTCGTCAGACGAGGCGGGTCATCCAGCCGTACGGGTCGGCGACCCGGCCGTACTGGATGTCGAGCAGATGGCGGCGCACCCGCATGGTCACCGAGTCCTCGGCGCCGGCCTTCGGGGCCGTCACCTCGCCGCCCTCCCAGACCAGGCGCCCGACCGGCGTGACCACGGCGCCGGTGCCACAGGCGAAGACCTCGGTGATCGCGCCGGACGCGACGCCCTCCTGCCATTCCCGGATCTCCACCGGGCGCTCCTCGACCTGCAGGCCGAGATCCTTGGCAAGGATGAGGATCGACCCCCGGGTGACGCCCTCGAGGATCGTGCCGAGTTCCGGGGTGATGATCCTGCCGTCGGCAGTGATGAAGTAGAGGTTCATGCCGCCCAGCTCCTCCACGTAGCGGCCCTCGGCGGCGTCCAGGAAACAGACCTGCTCACAGCCGTGCTCGACGGCCTCGACCATGGGCGCCAGGCTGGAGGCGTAGTTGCCGCCGCACTTCGCCTCGCCCGTGCCGCCCCGTGCCGCCCGGGTGTATTGGGTGGACAGCCAGATGGAGACCGGCTTGACGCCACCGGAGAAGTACGCGCCGACCGGGCAGGCGAGCACCATGTAGGTGATCTCCTTGGCCGGGCGAACCCCCAGGAACGGCTCGGACGCGAACATGAACGGTCGCAGATAGACGCTGTACTCGTCCTGATCCGGCACCCACACCTGATCGGCACGGACCAGTGCCTCGACCGAGGCCATGAAGTCCGGCACCGGCAACTCGGGCAGTGCCAGCCGTCGGGCGGACCGGGCGAAGCGCTCGCCGTTGGCCTGCGGCCGGAACGACCAGATCGAGCCGTCCCGGTGCCGGTACGCCTTCATCCCCTCGAAGATCTCCTGCGCGTAGTGCAGCACGGCCGCCGCGGGGTGCATGAGGATCGGGCCGAACGGGATGATCTCGGAGTCCTGCCAGCCGCCGTCCGGCCTCCACACCGCCCGTGCCATGTGGTCGGTGAAGTACCTGCCGAACCCCGGATTCGCCATGATCTCGGCTCGCCGCTGCGCGCTCGCCGAGCTCGGATTCTGCTGCAACGGGAACGACAGGCTCATGGCCGGGTCCTCTCAATGGCCGCGTCCCTGAGCGCTCAGGTCACCGAGGATGAACACGCAGGGGAGATTTGTCAGATGACAGGTGGAGAATACCGACCGTATTGTCGCCCACGGTGGACAGACCGCTGCGACTCGGAGGGACGGCGCGGCCGTGAGCCAGGGTGACGAGCGGATCGCCGCGGCCGCCGACGACGCCGCCCGTCAGGTGCTGAGCCGGGTGGTCGTGTGTGCGGGCACCGACCTCGTCGACGTCGACGACATCCGGGCCCTGCTGGCCCGGTAGCCCCGCTTCGCGGATTGGCATCTCACCCCGGGAGAACGCGCCTACTGCCTGCTCGCGCGCGACCCGGCGGAACGCTTCGCCGTCCGTTTCGCCGCCAAGGAGGCGGTGTTGAAGGCCCTCGGGACCCGGCCTGAGTGGGGCGGCCCTGCGGGAGATCGAGGTGGTCCGCCGCCACTGCGGGCAGCCGGCACTGGCCCTGGCCGGGCGCGCGACGGTGCTCGCCGAAGCGGCCGGTGTCGGTTCCTGGCTGATCACCCTGACGCACAGCCGACATTTCGCTTATGCCTTCGTCGCGGGCGTCGGCCGACCGTCCTGAGCGCCTTCCCATTTATCTGCACGCCCAAGCTGGACACACAACATCGTCTCGCCAGTTCTCGGCGTGAGATGACGGTCCACAGTGCTTGGACGGCCGTGGCACCGCTCACCGCGATGCCACGGCCGACCTTGCCAGTGCGCGCCTTGTCAGGCGGTCGTCCTCGCCGCCTCCAGGATGACCTCGGTGACCTCGTCGGGGTGCGAGATCAGGCCCAGGTGGCCGGCGCCGATCCGGGTGATGTCGGCCCCGGCCCGCTTCATCATCTCCTCCAGGCGGGCCGGCGGGATGACCCGGTCCTCGGTGCCGATCACCGCCCATACCGGGATCGTCTTCCACGCCGGCTCCGTGGCCGGCTCCGCCGTAGCGTTCGTGGCCAGGGCGATCTGGGATACGGCGAGCACCTCCGCCTGACGCCGAGGCAGGCCGTTGGCGAAGCCGGTGATGAAGACCTTCGGCAGGACGTACGAGTCGGCCGCCCCCTCCGGGGCGCCGGGGAACGGCACGAGCTTGAAGACGCTCGTGGGGTCGGTCGCGGCCGGGTCCAGCACCGAGCCGGAGCCCGCGCTGAGATCCTCCACTGTCTCCCCCTTCTCCGGGGCGAAGGCGTCGACGAACACGAGTGCCTTGACGTTGTTGTTGCCGGTCGCGGCGTCGCTCGCCACAAAACCGCCGTACGAGTGGGCCGCGAGCACGATGGGACCTTCGATGGTGGACAGGAAGTCCTTCAGGTAGCCGCTGTCGATCGACGGCCCCCGGTTGGGTTGTGGCGCGACCTGGACGTCGAAACCGCGGGCCTGGAGTCTGCGGACCTCCCCGCTCCAGCTTGAGCCGTCGGCCCAGGCGCCGTGCACCAGGACGATTGTTGGTCTGGTGCGGTGCCCCTCGTCCGGGGTTGGTCGCACACCGCCGTCCGCGGACACGCCTGGGGCGGCTGAGCCGAGCACCGTCACCAGCGTCGCGGCGGCGAGCGTTGCGGCGATGGTCTTCGGCCGACGTAGCGAGATACCGAGCATGTCTCTTCTCCCTCGTTGGTCAGTGGTTTCCGAGCGCGGGCAGATGTGCACGGCCGCCGACGCGGCCCCGCCGGGGCCGCATCCGCCCGGCAACACCGTTGAGCAGCACGTGGACGGCTGGCGGCCGGGCTCCGCTGCCGCGATGACGTGCCTGCTCGCCCGACCTCACCGTATTCGCGCCGAGGGGGAATCCCGGACGGAAGGGGAAAATCGCTCAGGTTTCACCTTGTCGTAGGACACGCACCCAAGCGGGCGCTTCGAGGATCTGTAAACAATCCTTGATATTAGGCTTCACGAACGTCAATATGTGGGGGTCGCGGGTCGTCGAAGCCTGGGGAGTGAGCCATGAGAAGCCGTCGGATTTTCGCAGTGGTAGCCGGGGCGGCGATGACCGTCACGGCCGCCGTCGCCTTCGTCCCCAGCAGCATGGCCGCCGTGCCCTCGGCCAACGCCGTCGCGATGGTCGCCTGCACCGCCCCGGCCTGGGCCGAAGGCCCCACCTACCAGGCGGGTGCCCAGGTCACCTACGGCGGCCGGCTCTACCAGGCGCTCGTCACCCACACCGCGCACCCCGGCGCCGGCTGGAACCCCGCCGCGACCCCGTCGCTCTGGCGTGACCTCGGCGCGTGCTCGGGAAGCACACCACCACCCACCACGGCACCACCCACCACGCCACCACCGACGACCCCGCCGCCCACCACGCCACCACCGACCACCGCTCCCCCCACCACGCCGCCGCCAACCGGTGGGACCTGCGCGGTGAAGTCGCGGCCCAGCGGCAAGGTGCTGCAGGGCTACTGGGAGAACTGGGACGGGGCCGCCAACGGCGTACACCCCGGCCTCGGCTGGATCCCGCTCACCGACAGCCGGCTCAACCAGCACGGCTACAACGTGATCAACGCGGCGTTCCCGGTGATCCGCTCGGACGGCACGGTCCTCTGGGAGAACGGCATGGACGCTGGCGTGAAGGTGGCCACGCCGGCCGAGATGTGCCAGGCCAAGGCGGCCGGCGCCACCATCCTGATGTCGATCGGCGGGGCCGCCGCGGGCATCGACCTGAGCTCCACCGCGGTCGCCGACCGGTTCATCGCGACGATCGTGCCGATCCTGACCGCCTACCACTTCGACGGCATCGACATCGACATCGAGACCGGCCTGACCGGCAGCGGCAACATCAACACCCTGTCCACGTCGCAGGCCAACCTGATCCGGATCATCGACGGCGTGCTGGCCCGGATGCCGTCGAACTTCGGCCTGACCATGGCACCGGAGACGGCGTACGTCACCGGCGGCAGTGTGGTCTACGGCTCGATCTGGGGCTCGTACCTGCCGATCATCAAGAAGTACGTGGACAACGGCCGCCTCTGGTGGCTGAACATGCAGTACTACAACGGCAGCATGTACGGCTGCGCCGGCGACTCGTACCCCGCGGGCACCGTGCAGGGCTTCACGGTGCAGACGCAGTGCCTGAACAACGGCCTCACCATCCAGGGCACCACCATCCGCGTGCCGTACGACAAGCAGGTCCCCGGGCTGCCCGCGCAGATCGGGGCGGGCGGCGGCCACCTGTCGACGTCGCTTGTCACGCAGGCCTGGAACTCCGTGCCCGGCCTCAAGGGCCTGATGACCTGGTCGGCGAACTGGGACGGGTCGAAGGGCTGGACCTTCGGCGACAACGTGAAGCGCCTACAGGGCCGCTGACGGCGACGGTGCCGGGCCCCCCGCCAGCCGGTCATCCGACCGGCAGGGAGCCCGGCGCCTCGAACGGCCGGCGTCTCGTCCGTTCCTGCTCAGCGGAGTCGCTGACGCCCCAGGACGTACCTGTCGACGCGATTGCCGTACCGGCCGATCCCCGGCCCTCCCAACCGGAAGCCCAGGGATTGGAAAAGCTGCGAGGACCGGACGTGCTGACTGTCGATCTCGGCGACGATCGGGAGACCCGCGAGGCCGCGGGTGATCCGGAGCTGACCGAGCACGGCACGGAGCGCTTCGCGGGCGTAGCCGTTCGACCACCGCGCGGGAGTGATCCAGACCCCGATCTCGAGGTCGTCCGCCCGACGCTCGACGGCCACCACGCCGACCTGCTCGTCGGTGTGGCGATCCGCGACCTGGAGCCACACTCCGCTGCCCTGTTCGTGCGCGGCCCGGCCCCGGTGGAACCGGTCAACCGCGCGCTGCCGGCTCCACGGGGCGCCGTCGCCCACGAGATGCGTCACCTCCGGATCAAGGGCCAGAAGGAGAAATGCCGGCAGCTCTGACTCCCGGTAGGGCCGCAGGAGCAGACGGGCCGTCATCAGCGTGGACACCCAGCGGTCGTAGCGGACACCGTCAGGGCCGTTGGGGGTGGGCCCCCTCCCCGGGGTCGTCAGGGCCTTCCCCGCCGTGCTGTCCACGTGGTCGGGAACCGCACCCTCGTGGCGATCGCCGGTGGTGGAGGTCCCGGTCGGCTCGAACATCAGAATCGACCCGCCCGGCGAGGACGGCTTGTGCTCGGTGCCCTTGGGAACCACGAAGGTGTCGCCCTGACGCAGCACGACTGTGTGTTCCTGCCCGGCCGCGTCGCGGTAGGCGACATTGAACTGGCCGTCCAGGACCAGGAAGAACTCGTCGGTGTCCTCGTGGACGTGCCAGACGTGCTCGCCCCGGGTGTGGGCGATCCGCACGTCATAATCGTTTGTCCGAGTCACGATTCGCGGACTGTAGACGTCGTCGAACGACGCAAGCGCCTCGGACAGATTCACGACGGCCAGGTGAGCGGGAGTGATCGACATGGACCGAGCATCCCCCGGGGCCGCCGCGCCGGTCTTGGACGTTCTTGACGCCGACGGCGCCCGACCGCCCGGTTGCCGAGTCCGGGCCTGGCGGCCACCGGTCCCCGAGATCAGCGAGGTGTTCCACGCCCAGATCGTCGACTACGCCTACCCGCCGCACGCCCACGACACCTGGACGGTGCTGATCCTCGACGCCGGCGCCCTCCGTTACGACCTCGACAACCGACACTGTGGAGTGAGCGGCACCGACTATGTCGCTGTCCTGCCACCCGGAGTGGTCCACGACGGCCGCCCCGCCGCCGACGCGCCCGGCTTCCGCAAGCGCAACCTGTACCTCGACCCGGCGTTTTTGCCCGCCAGTCTGATCGGCTCCGCCGTCGACCACACCGTCCTCCGCGACGGTCCGCTGCGCCGAGCCCTCGCCGGGCTCCACCAGGTCCTTGCTGCCGACGAGGACCCGCTGAACGCCGAAGCCCGTCTCGCCATGGTCAGGCAACGACTCACCGACCACCTGGCCGCCGTGCCTTCTCCGCCGGCCCGGCCGGAACCGCAGGCCGCCCGCGCGCTGAGGGCGCTGCTCGACGAGCACACGGTGGAGGCCGTCAGCCTCGCCGCCGCCGCTCGCCTCCTGGGCCGTTCGGTACCGCACCTGGTCCGCAGCTTCGGCCAGACCTTCGGGATCAGTCCGCACGCGTACATCATCGGGCGGCGGGTCGAGGCCGCCCGCAAACTTCTCCTCACCGGCATCCCGCCGGCCGAGGTGGCGATCGCCGTCGGCTTCTGCGACCAGGCCCACCTGACCCGGCATTTCCGCCGACACACCGCCACCACGCCGGCCCGGTACAGCCGCACCCGGCAGGCAACGCATCCTCCTCGGGCAACCAGTCAGAGCCTCCGCGGCGATCCTTCGCCGCGGAGGCTCTGACCACTCGGCTAGGGCGTGTGTCAAGGTCCTCGGTCGAGCCGAGGCGGAGTCCAGGCGGCGGTCCGGCAAGGCGGGAATTGGCCCGGATACCGGTGTTGTATCCGGGCCAATTCCCAACGC
>NZ_JBEZDJ010000049.1:0-30802 GCF_040648275.1 Micromonospora sp. NPDC049171 | reverse complement strand
GAGGTCACCCGCCCGGACGGCAGCCGGGCGTCGGCGTCGTACAACGAGCTACGTCAGCCGGTCGTGGTCACCGACGTCGACGGTGCGATCTGGCGCCGTGAGTACGACGAACGCGGCAACCTGACCATGATCACCGACCCCATTGGCGCGACCACCCGATACCGCTACGACGACGCCGGTCACCTCGCCGAGATGGTCGACCCGCTGGGAAACGCCGTTGAGGTGGCAGTCGACGCCGCCGGCCTCCTCACGCGGGTCACCGACGCCATCGGCGCAGTGACTAGTTGTCGACGCGATCGGGCTGGCCGGATCACCGAGATCACCGATCCGGTCGGCGGCACCACACGTCTTGGCTGGACCATCGAGGGGCGGCTGGCGTGGCGGCGGAGTCCGGACGGGGTGAGTGAGGAGTGGACCTACGACCCGGAGGGCAACCTGGTCAGCCACACCGACCAGAGCGGGGCGACGACCGAGTTCGAGATCGGGTCCTTCGACCTCACGGTGGCGCGCACCGGACCGGACGGCGGGCGGTTGGCGTTCGGTTACGACACCGAGTTGCGGCTCACCACGGTCACCAACCCGCAAGGACTCGTCTGGTCCTACGACTACGACCCGGCCGGGCGGCTGGTCGCCGAAACCGACTTCAACGGCCGGACGCAGACCTACACGCACGACCCGGCCGGCCAGGTCGTGGCCCGCACCAACGGTGCCGGGCAGACCATTGAGCTGGTCCGCGATCCGCTGGGCAACGTCGTCGAGAGACGCACCGCCGAGGGGACCACGACCTTCGGGTACGACCCGGCCGGCCGGCTGCTCCGCGCCAACTCGCCCGAGGTCGCACTCAGCTTCGAGCGGGATCCGTTGGGCCGAGTGCTGGCCGAGATCCGCGACGGTCAGGTGGTTTCCTCTTCCTACGACGTGCTCGGCCGACGGACGCATCGGCGTACTCCCTCGGGGGTGCAGAGTGTGTGGGAGTACGACGTCAGGCATCGACCGGCGGCCCTGCGTACCGGTGGGGCTGCGGTCAGCTTCGTCCACGACGCGGCCGGTCGGGAGACTCGGCGTGAGGTCGGTGGTCTCGCGCTGACCCAGAGTTGGGACGCGAATCATCGGCTGCTCTCGCAGATCGTCACCGCGAGTTCCGCGGGGCCAGCGTCAGTGCCGGGGCTGGTCGCCCACCGGGCCTACCGGTATCGCGCCGACGGCTACCTGACCGACGTTGCCGACCAACTCACCGGCGAGCGACGGCTGGAACTGGACCGGGCCGGCCGGATCACCGGGGTGCAGGCCGCCGACTGGACTGAGCGGTACGCCTACGACGACGCCGGCAACATATCCAGTGCCACCTGGCCGGGTGCCGCCGGCGGAGTTGGTGGTGCCAGAGGTGAACGGGAGTACACCGGCACCCTGATCAGGCGGGCCGGCGACCTGCGCTACGAGTACGACGCGGCCGGTCGGATGACGCTGCGGCAGCGCAAGGAGCGTTCGACCAAGCCGTCGACCTGGCGCTACACCTGGGACAGCGAGGACCGGTTGACCGCCGTCACCACGCCGGACGGCACCCGGTGGCGCTACCGGTACGACGCGCTCGGCCGCCGAGTCGCCAAGCAACGCCTCGACGCCGACGATGGCGTGGTCGAGCAGGTCGACTTCGCCTGGGACGGCCCACGTCTCATCGAGCAGACCCACCGCGGCGACGGCGGCGACCGGATCAGCACCTGGGAGTACGCCCCCGGCACGTTCACGCCGATCAGCCAGACCGACGGCTTCGCCGACCAGGACGAGGTAGACCGCCGCTTCTACGCGATCGTGACCGACCTGGTCGGCACACCCACCGAACTGGTCAGCCCGGACGGCGAAATCGCCTGGCAGCAGCGCACCACCATCTGGGGGATCCCGACCCACGCCAGTGCCACAGGTGCCGACTGCCCACTCCGCTTCCCCGGACAGATCCACGACTCAGAGACCGGCGCCTCGTACAACCATCACCGCTACTACGACCCCGTGAGCGTTGGCTACCTATCCACCGATCCACTCGGGCTGGTGGCCGGCGCGAGGCCGCACGGATACGTATTCAATGCTACCGCCGCAATCGATCCTTTCGGATTGGTGCCTTGCGGAACAGTGGCGCGGAACGGCTTGTCCGACGACGAATATGTCCAAGCGCGTGAGATTGCTGACGAACTTGGCGGCCACTTCGAGGGACAGAGTGTCAGCAACACGGCCGGCGTCGACGGGTTCTGGAACGGCGCCCCGGCAAGCCTCAAAGAGGTCGCGCCCGGAAGCGCCAACAACGTGAACGCGCTCAAGGGAGCGGCCGACAAGGCGCGACGTTCGATCTTGAAGACTGATTTTCGTGATCAGGGAGCGATCCTCTTCATCCGCGCCCATGGTGTCTCGATGGCTGACGCCCTCGGAATCGACCACCTGGCCAGGATGGCCGGTGGGCCGGCGTTCTCCCAGATCTCGATTCGAACTGGTGAAGGCTGGGTTCACTATGGCACTTGAGTGGAGTATCGAAGGTGGGCGACCGCTGGATCCGCAGAGCCTCGTCGAGCAGGTGAGGAAGACGCTTGAGCGCCTGGCTGATACGGCGGTCGTTCTGCGTCTCGAAGACGATGCCCAGGTGGGCTCCGAACCAGCGGAGGGAGACACGGCCTTCTCTTATGTCCTGAATTCTGAGATAGCTGGGAGAATGTCCAGCGTCGAGTTGGTGCAATTCAACTACGATTCTTCGAGTGGCACCGGCATCGGGTATGTCACCGCGAACCGGGACAGGCGCTCGGTAGTGCTCGGGGTGATCGTCGCCGCACATTGGAATATGGCTGCTGGTGGCGACCTCTCGGGCACCGGCCTGGGCGGCAAGCGTCTCTCACCCGAGGAGTCGGAAGAGTTGCTTGCTGAGCTTTTTTATGGTGCTACCTGGGAAGACAGGCTCGAGTGGGCAGCAGGCCGGCTCGGGTGTGGCCAGGTGACCTGAACGGGTCTGCCCCGGATGAGGCGTTCCGGCCTCCGTGGCGCGGTGCGATCTGACGGCGCGAGTACGACGAGCACGGCAAACTGACCATGAGCACCGACTCGATCGTGGGCTGGGCGGATCGGGGGGAGCATGTCGTGGACGACGGTCGGGAGGAGATCGCCCGACGGGTCGAGGCGCAGGTGGGCGTCCGGCCGCCGGAGGCGCTGCTCGACGTCTGGACGGGCGTGCGGCCGGTGGACGCCGCAGCCGACGTGTCCCTCTACGGGCCGGACGAGATCGCCGAACGCAACCTCACGTACGAGATCTCGGACTACGCACCGGGCCTGCTGCTGATCGGGGACGACGGCGGCGGAGCCGGCCTGTTCGTCGCGAGGAACGACCCCGCCCCCGAGGTCGTCCTCATCGGCCTCGGGGCGGTGGGCTCTGACGACGGCACGCGTGTCGGCCGGTTGGCGGGCCTGGCTGTGGACGGCTTCCGGTCAATGAAGTCAGCCGAAGATGTCGGGGATGAGGCGGCCCCGACCGGGCTGATCGACGTTCTGGTCACCCACCGTCCCGGGATGAAAGCACTGATGGAGATCCGCAGACTGTTCCACCTCTCCCTGCCGATCAGCGCACTCACCGATGCGGGCGCCCATTACCCGATGGTGATCCTGACCGACGTCTACTACGGCAAGTACGCGGAGGCCATCGGCCGGCTCAACTTGCGCTACCAGTGCCTGGCCGTTCGCCCCCACGTCACCGCGTAGAGGCCGGCGACGAGCCGGTAGTGCCGAACAGTCGCGCGTACCCGTTGCCGATTGACTGACGTGGGCTGCCGCAGACCTGTGCGAGATATGCGACTGGTCCGCACGGCCACGAGGTGGAGGGCCTCCCGCGTCGACGCCTCGGGCGGCCGGCGCGAGCTGCGCGTCGAGCGCGCCGTTTGAGGGCGATGGTGGCGGTCGGTGGGTGGAGGCTGGTGGCGGGCGGGTGGTGCGGAAAAAGCCGGCCTACGTCAGATGGCGCCAAATGCGACTGCGGTAGTGGTCAAAGCTCGTTGCGTGTCTATGTTCGAATGGCGGTAGGGCCAGCTCATCGGGGCTTGTCCTGGTTCGTGGTGCCGGGTGGTTAGCTGCCCCATGTCGGGCGCTGCGAGGGCTTCAGGCGTGTTGGCGTGGACGGGGGAGGTCCGGCGCGATGGCTGAGTTTCCGGGGCATCTGTTCAAGATGGATGGTGATCCGTCGGCGATTCGATCGTCGGCGTCGCGGTGGCAGGGCTTCGGTTCGGCGGCAACGCAGGCCGCCGCGCAGATCACCGGTTTGGACACGAGTCAGTTCGTGGGTCCGGAGGGGGACCTGTTCCGGGAGGGCCTGAACGCCCAGATGCCGGGGCATTTGCGGGTGACTGGTGATGCGTTCGGGCGGGTGTCGTCGGGTTTGACGACGTTCGCGGGTTCGTTGTCGTCGTTGCAGGATCGGATGCGTCCGTTGGCGCAGCGTGCGCCGGGTCTGTGGGCGGCGTTGCAGGCGGCGCGGGGGCGTGCCGATCGGGCGAAGCAGGCTGATGAGCGTCACGAGCAGGAAGTCGCCGACCGTCCGCCGGAGGAAGCCGCCGCGGCGGAGCCGGACACGTATCGGTCGGATGCGGGTGCGGCGGGTTCGGCGTTGTCGCAGGCGCAGCGAGACTGGGACGAGTGCGTGGCCCAGGCGGGTGCCCTACGCGGTGAGTTGGCTACGGCGGTGCGTGACTGTGTGCGGGCCGTGAATGACGCGAAGGGTTTGCGGTTCAAGGAGAATCCGAAGTGGTGGGATCTGAAGGGTCAGTTCACCAACTTCGTCCGCGACAACCAGGAGTTGTTGGCGCAACTGTCGAGTGCGTTGAAGATCGTCTCCCTGGTCGCCGGTCTGTTGTCGTTCATTCCGATCCTTGCCCCGATCATGGCGCCGATCGCGATCGGCACCGCCCTGCTCGCCTCCGCGATCGACCTGTCGATCTACGCCGCTACGGGTAAGGGCAGCCTGAAGACGATCCTGATCGACGTCGGGCTCAATCTGCTACCCGGAGTGGGCAAACTGGCCCGGCTCGGCGCTGGCGCGTTGAAGGGCACCCGCGTGGCGCACGCGTTCTCGTCAGTTGCCGCCCGGGGTCGCAACATGGGTTCGGTGGCGCGGTGGGGTTTGGCGAACCCGAGGGCCAACGGCATCGAGGCGATCAAGCGGTTGGCGCGGTTGGATCCGATCGATATCGCCTGTGGTGACATGGTGCTCACTCAGACTGACGTCGCGTTGCCTGGTGTGTTGCCGCTGCTGCTGTCGCGCACACATCTGTCGTCGTACCGGATGGGGAGCTGGTTCGGCCGCTCCTGGGCCTCGACGCTGGATCAGCGCATCGAGGTCGACGACACCGGCGTGTACGTCGCCACCGCCGACGGGATGACCCTGATCTACCCAGTCGGCGAGGACGGTCGCCCGGACCGGCTGCCGACCGAGGGGCCGCGCTGGCCGTTGACGCAGGACCCGGAGGGTGGCATCTACCGGGTCACCAATCCCGCATCGGGGTGGACCTGGCATTTCGGGTCGGTGCCCGGGAGCCTGGCGGCCCAGCTGCCCCTGGTCGCGCTGACCGACCGCAATGGTCACCGGGTCGAGGTGCGCCACGACGACAGCGGCGCACCCGCTGAGCTGGTGCATTCCGGCGGCTACCGGGTCCGGGTGCGCACGCAGGAGAACCGGATCGTCGGGCTTGATCTCGGCGAGGACGACACCGAGGTGGTCCGGTTCCGCTACGACGAGGCCGGTGACCTGACCGAGGTGGTCAACTCCTCCGGGTTGCCGCTGCGTTTCGACTACGACATCGACGGGCGGGTCACCCGGTGGGCGGATCGTAACGGCACCGAGTACCGCTACACCTATGACGAGGACGGTCGCTGCGTCGCCACCGCCGGCACCGGCGGGTATCTGACGGGTCTGCTCCGCTACGACACCGAGGCCCGGGTCACCACGGTGGTCGACTCGTTGGGCCACGCGACCGTCTACGAGCTCAACGAGCTGCGGCAGGCCGAACGGGTCACCGATGCGTTGGGTAACGTCACTACGACGGTCTGGGATCGGTTTGATCGGAAGTTGTCCGAGACCGATGCGCTCGGGCGGACGACTCGTTGGTCCTACGATGACGACGGCAACCTGGTCGAGGTCACCCGCCCGGACGACACCCGCGCGTTGGCGTCGTACAACGACGTGGGTCAGCCGGTCGTGGTCACCGACGTCGACGGGGCGATCTGGCGGCGCGCGTACGACGAACGCGGCAACCTGACCATGGTCACCGACCCGGCCGGCGCGACCACCCGGTACGCCTACGACGAAGCGGGCCACCTTGCCGAGGTGACCGACGCCCTCGGCAACACCCTGCTGGTGACCACCGACCCGACCGGGCTGATCAGCGGGCTCACCGATCCCACCGGCGCGGTGACGACCTACCGGCGCGACTCGGCGGGACGGGTTGCCGAGGTGACCGACCCGCTCGGCGGCACCACCCGCCTCGGCTGGACCGTCGAGGGGCGACTCGCGTGGCGGCGCACCCCGGACGGGGCGAGCGAGGAATGGACCTACGACCCGGAAGGCAACCTGCTCACCCACACCGACCAGACCGGGGCAACCACCGAATTCGAGATCGGTCACTTCGACCTGCCCGCGGCCCGCACCGGCCCCGACGGCGCGCGGTTGGCGTTCGGGTACGACACCGAGTTGCGCCTCGCCACGGTCACCAACCCGCAAGGGCTCGTCTGGTCCTACGACTACGACCCGGCCGGACGGCTGATCGCCGAAACCGACTTCAACGGTCGCACCCAGACGTACACCCTCGATGCCGCCGGTCAGGCCGTGACCCGCACCAACGGCGCCGGGCAGAGCATCGAGCTGGTCCGCGACCTGTTGGGCAACGTCGTGCAGAAGCGCACCCCTGACGGCGTCACCACCTTCGGGTACGACCCGGTCGGCCGGCTCCTGCACGCGACCTCACCCGATGTCGAACTCCGCTTCGAGCGGGACCCGTTGGGTCGGGTGCTCGCCGAGATCCGCGACGGCCAGCCCGTGACCTCGTCCTACGACGGGCTCGGTCGACGGACGCACCGGCGTACCCCGTCGGGGGTGGAAAGTGCCTGGGAGTACGACGGCCAACGGCCGGTCGCCCTGCACACCGGCGGCGCGACGGTCAGCTTCACCCACGACGCGGCCGGCCGGGAGACCCGGAGGACGGTCGGGAGCATCGCCCTGACCCAGAGCTGGGACGCCAACCACCGGCTGCTCTCCCAGATCCTCACCGCGAGCCCGGCCGTCGACGGCGGCGTGCCCGACCTGGTCGCGCACCGGGCGTACCAGTACCGTTCCGACGGTCACCTGACCGACATCGCCGACCAGCTCACCGGCGAGCGCCGGCTGGAGCTGGACCGCGCCGGCCGGGTCACCGCCGTGCAGGCCGCCGAGTGGACCGAGCGGTACGCCTACGACGACGCGGGCAACGTCGCCAGCGCCACCTGGTCTGGCGACACGGGCGACGACAGCGATCGCGACGCACGAGGCGAGCGGGAGTACACCGGCACCCTCATCCGCTCCGCCGGGAACGTGCGCTACGAGCACGACGCCGCCGGCCGGGTCACGCTGCGGCAGATCAAGCAACGTTCGGCCAAGCCGCTGAGCTGGCGTTACACCTGGGACAGCGAGGGTCGGCTGGTCGCGGTCACCACCCCGGACGGAAGTCGGTGGCGCTACCGGTACGACGCGCTGGGCCGGCGGGTCGCCAAGCAGCGTCTCGACGCCGACGGTGGTGTGGTCGAGCAGGTCGACTTCGCCTGGGACGGCCCGCGTTTGATCGAGCAGACCCATCGCGGCGAGGCTGGTGACAAGACCAGCACGTGGGAGTACGCCCCGGGCACGTTCACCCCGATCAGTCAGACCGACGGCGTGGCCGACCAGGACGAGGTGGACCGCCGCTTCTACGCGATCGTCACCGACCTGGTCGGCACCCCCACCGAACTGGTCGCACCGGACGGCGAGGTCGCCTGGCAGCAGCGGAGCACCATCTGGGGCATCCCGACCCAGGTCAGCGCCACCGGTGCCGACTGCCCGCTGCGGTTTCCCGGCCAGATCCACGACCCAGAAACCGGCGCTTCGTACAACTGCTTCCGGTACTACGAGCCCGAGAGTGCCCGCTACCTCTCGGCAGACCCGTTGGGCCTTTTTCCCGGCCCGGACCCGCACCGCTATGTCGCCAACCCGTTGTATGAAATCGACCCATTCGGATTGGCGCCCTACAAGGTCCTTTACCACGGGTCGCAAAAGTTCGAGGGCACACAGTTCGCTCTGGACGTCGCGGTGGCAAGCAAGAGGCCGGGTACGCCCATCCCTGGCGTACACCTCACCGATGACTTCACCCGAGCGGCCACCGGGTACGGCCGTGGAGGCCAAACCGTCCGGGTCGAGGTGCCAGACGACTTTGCGCAGTCGATCAAACAGATGGGCGGGCCGAACGGCAACCAGGAGGAGTTCTTCGTCAACACCCAGGAGGGGATCGATGTTCTCAACCAGGGCATCACCCACGTAACGCCTACCAGCGAAGCGATCCCCCTGCACTTTATGGGCAATTTCTGAGCCAAGGAGTCGATGTGGATCGCAAGACGGTCGAGCCGTCCGAGGTGTCGCTGGCCTACGACATCTTCGCGCCCCTGTGGGGACTGTTGCAATTAGGCGCGGTGCGAGAGTGGGACGGTGCTTCCGCGTTCCGCCCGCTCTTCCTCGAATTTGTCACGGCCCGACGGGACAGCCTGGCCAGACTGTTGACAGGAATCCAGGCAGTCGCAGACCTTTCCGACGACACGATGGCCATCTTCGAGAAGCAGGGTGGCTGGTCCGACGACGATCCCGACTTCGTGCCGGATCAGCTCGGTGCCAGCCTCCTGATGTACTCCGGGTTCGTCGCGGAATACCCACTCGACTTCGCTGACGCCGATACCGTACGGCGGGTCATCGACGCCGGCACCGATCTGCAGTTGGTGAATCTGCTGCAAGGGTTGGTTGGTGCGGCGCTCGTTCGCGGGCCTGAGGTTCGGTCGGCCGCATCGCTCGTCGCCGAATCGATGGGCATTGCCGCCGAGATCATCGCCGTGGACGCTGGTCCGGCGCTGGCAAATACAGTCCGTTCTTGGCGGATCGCGCATCTGGCGCCGGCCGTGCGTCCTGACTCGAACATGAGTGAGGCAAGGAGGGCGAGGCTGAGAGCCCTGGCGTTACAGGTAGAATCCAGCCTCGTCGTGAGCCGACCCGACCATGAGCCAGGTCGGTGAGGCTGGGTGGTTGGCCGTGGAAGCCGCCGGCCCTTTTTAATCCCTGCCCGGAGCCGAGTCTGAGTTTTTGGTGCGTAATGTGATCGATGTGCTGCCATGGCCGTGATCCTTGACCTGGGGGGCACCCCATTCGTCTTCTTCCCGGCGGGCGAGCCCTTGGTCACGTCCGGCGAAGTGGTCAACAGCGACCAGCTTGAGGACCTTTCACTCATCTATCATCCACGACTTCGTCGGATCCTGCTGCGCAGCTATCCCTCGATGCCGGCGCTGCCCTACGTGCTGCACTGGAGTGCTGGCACGGATCTCCATTACGTCGATAGACGGGTGATCGCTGGGACAGTTGATGCCAAAGATTTCCAAGGTGCCTTGGTGGCGGAGGTGCGTTCTGTCACCTGCCGTAAGTGCGGTGCGATTCTTCGGGTGGCCGTGGCGGAAACGGGTGTTTCCGTATTGGGTGGTGACCTGGCTCCCCGAATCGCCCGACATGAGTTCCGACGGAATTGCTCGGTATGCGGTCAGCGCTCTCTCCCCTCCGTCGTCGAGCACCTCGATGCTGCGTAGCTCGATCGAGCGTTAGCCGCTGGCCTCGTTCTGTCGGCGCCGGCGATGGTCGTTTCGATCGGCCTGCTGGGCGTCGGCATTGGCTCCGACGCCGTGCCCGGCTTCCTGACGGAAGCAAACCCGGTCAGCCGGCGCGGAACAGCGGCAGCGGCTCGCCCCCGTAGCCGAGCAGGTACTGCTGCGGGTCCGCTTCGAGCACGGTGCCGAGGACGGCTCCGAACACGTCGCGGAAGTCGGTCGTGGCTTTCAGGTCGCCCTGGTCGAGGTCGGTGAGGCTGGGTGGTTGGCCGTGGAAGCCGCCGGCTACTCGCGCTCCGGCCACGAGCACTGGTCCGGCGGTGCCGTGGTCGGTGCCGTCGGAGGCGTTGGCACGTACTCGTCTGCCGAATTCGCTGTAGACGACAACGGCGACGCGGCGGCCGGCGTCGGTGCCGGCCATGCGGTCCACGAAACCGGTCACGGCCGCGTCGAGTTGGGCGAGTAGGGCGTCCTGCGCGGTGCGTTCTCCGGCGTGGGTGTCGAAGCCGCCGAGGCTCACCGAGTACACACGGGTGGGTACTCCCGCCTCGACGCAGCGGGCGACAAGCGCGAGCTGCGCGCCGAGCGCGCCACCGCCGCCGGTGCCGGTGGCGGTGGCGACCGGGGTCGCGTCGGTGGGGCTGGCGGCCGGGGCCACCGCCTCCCGGACCAACCGGCCCATGTCGACCAGGTCGGCGTACGCGGAGGCGGCCCGCGCCTGCATCGCCGACTCACCGGCCTGCACCCGGCCGAGCGACGCCACCATCGCGGGGGCCACCCAGTCCGGCAGCTCCAACCCCTGGTAGCTGACGCAGGCGCCAACCCGTCGACGTCCGACCAGCAGTGGCGGCAGCACCGGTTCGAAGCTGACCGCGGCCTCGACCGGGCCCTGCGTCTCGTCCAGCCAGCGTCCGACCCAGCCGGTGTCGGCCGGGCCGTTCGGTGCCGCGGTCTGCCAGATGTCCATGGACCGGAAGTGGCTGCGGTCCGGCTTCGGGTAGCCGACCCCGTGCACGATGGCGAGCCGGCCGGTCGACCAGAGCCCCTGTAGGCCGCGCATTGCCGGGTGCAGACCGTGGTCGCCGTCCAACCGCAGCACCTGCTCCTCGGGGTACGCCAGCTCGGGCCGGGAGGCCCGGTAGGCCGGATCGGCGTACGGGATGACGGTGTTCAGCCCGTCGTTGCCGCCGTAGAGGGTGACCAGGACGACGGTGTCCACCGGACGCCGGACGACGGGCCGCTCGGGGTCGGCGGTGTCGAGCAGCCGGGACAGGGTGACCGCGCCGGCGCCGGCGGCGAGGGCGCCGCCGCCGACCACGCCGGAGGCGAGCAGGAACCGTCGTCGGGTGAGTCGGTCCATCTCAGGTCACCTGGTATTCCGGGCTGACCAGCCCGAGGGTGAGCATCAGGCGGGAGTTGGTGGTGCCGCGCAGCACCTCGTACGTGCGGTCGGTCCAGGTGTCCACGCAGAGCAGGTGGGCCACCTCCTCCGGGGTGAGCCGCTCCGGGCTGAGCTGGCTGGCGAGTTTGCCGGCCAGGGACAGCTTCAGCCGGGCGGCGGCCGAGGTCAGCCAGGCCACCCCGGCGGGCCAGCCGCCCACGCTGGGCGGGGCGAACGGGCGTTGCCCGAGGCCACCGAGCCCGTCGAGCAGCCCGATGACCGTCTCCGCCGGGAGGGTGGCCGGTCGCAACCCGAGTTGTCGCAGTGCACCGACCAGCCACTCGACCGGTTGTTTGACCATGGTGGCTCGGGTGGTCGGGAAGGTCTCGTCGGCCAGCAGCGTCCGCAGCATCGGCAGCGGCTCGGGGAAGGCGGCGACCATCTCGTCGCTCGTGTGTGCCGGGATCGGTTGGGTGCTGGACGCGTACCGGTGCCAGAGTCGGGCGGCCACGAACCGGGGGCAGGCATCCTGTGCCAGCACCAGGTCGACAAGGCTGCCGACGGTGAAGTGTCTGGTGACGCCGAGGATGCTCGACGCGCCGTCGTGGTGGCGCCGAGGGTCGAAGACCGATCGCTGGCCGGCGAGGTCGATCCGCCAACCGGTCAGCGCCAGGCCGGCGTGTTGTACGTCGGACTCGGTGTAGCGCCCGAGGCCGAGGGTGAACAACTCGAGAAGCTCCCGGGCGAGATTTTCGTTTGGTGCTTCCCGGCTGTTCAGTTGGCCGTCCAGCCAGTAGATGAGCGCCGGGTCGACGACCATCCGGTGCGCCATGTCGCGAAAGTCGCGAGATTCCCGTAAGGCGAGGTGTTGGGCCAACATCAGCTGCGGGCTCTTGACCTTGACGATCGAGGTGGCCCAGTGGCCGTGCCAGAAGAAGAGCAGTTTCTCCACGGCCTGGTGGTCGGCGACGGTCATCCGGTCCAGCCACCACTGGGTGAGGGTGGTCGCCTGCGCTCGACGTAGCCCGTCGGCTTCGACCCGCTGCGCCGCGGTGAGCTCGGGCGTGCCGGCGTACGGGTCGGGGCCGAGCGGGGGGATGGGCGCCCGGGTGGCGCCGATGTCGGGCCCCGTCGGGGTGGTCAGTGCGGTCAGGGTGGCGGTGAAGCCGGCCCGCCTCGCTGCCTCCAGCTCGTTGGCGGTCGGTCCGAACCCCGTTCGGCGTAGCAGCAGAGCCACGTCGTCGGTCATAGCGACACCATGGTGGGACCCTCAACAGGGAAGCGACGTTTCACCATCATCCGGAATTTCCGCCCGTCGGCGACGGGTCGAGCCGCGCCCCGACGATACGTCCTCGATGGACGTACAGCATAGAGTGTGGACGATCAGTAATGACGGCGCCGATCGGATGTCCGATTACTGACGTGTGTCGGCTTTGGTATGTATTTCGCTCTATATGTTCGCTATCGTCGGCGGCTGCGGCGCCGACCGTCCACACTCTTACGGGGGTACGAGGTGATGGATCAGCCTGTTCCACCCGAACTGCACCATGCGTCCGGGCAGTCGCCCGTCGCGCTCGCGGGTGCCGAGGCGGACGCCGGCACCTGGCCGGGCGTCCCGCGCCAGCCGGGGCAGCCCGGCGCACCCCACCCGGCCCCGCCCGCCCAGACCAGCCGGTCGGTCGCGCTGGTGCACGAGTGGTTCACCGCGACCGGCGGCGCGGAACAGGTCTTTCGGCAGCTCACCGAGGTCTTCCCGACCGCCGAGCGGTTCGCCCTGTGGAGTGACGACGACGCCGACCCGCCACCGCTGCGGGTGTCGTGGCTGGCCCGGACGCCGCTGCGCGGCAACAAGGCGGCCGCCCTGCCGTTCATGCCGCTGGTCTGGCGGACCCTCACCCGAGACCACTTCGACGTGGTGATCTCCTCGAGTCACGCCTTCGCGCACACGGTCCGGCTCGGCAACCCCGACCGCACCCGGCACCTCAGCTACGTCCACGCGCCCGCCCGCTACCTGTGGAACCCGGGCGTCGACGACCGGGCGTCCGGCCCGATGCTGGCCGTACCCCGACGACTGATGCGGGCACTCGACGTCGGGCTCAGCCACCACGTGCACAGCTACGCGGCCAACTCCGTCGAGGTGCGCGACCGGATCCAGCGTCACTGGGGGCGCGACGCCTGGGTGATCAACCCGCCGGTCGATGTGGACTTCTTCTCCGCCGCTCCGGCCGCCGACCGGGAACAACCCCGCGACTACCTGCTGGGCGTCGGGCGTTGGGTGCGCTACAAGAACTTCGACCTGATCATCGCGATCGCCGAGGAGGCCGGCCTGCCCCTGGTCATCGCCGGCTCCGGGCCCGAGGAGGCCCGACTGCGGCGCCTGGCGCACGACGCCACTGTGCCGGTCACCATCGAGGTCCACCCGGACCGCTTCCGGTTGCGGCAGCTCTACTGGGGGGCCCGCGCCCTGCTCTTCCCGGTCCACGAGGACTTCGGCATCGTTCCGGTCGAGGCGCAGGCCTGTCGCACCCCGGTCGTCGGGCTGCGCCGTGGTGGGCTGCTGGAGACCGTCGTCGACGGGGAGACCGGCGTCCTGGTCGACTCGCTCGACCCCCGTGACCACGCCGCGGCGATCCGCCGGCTCGACGAGCTGGACCCGGCGCGGATCCCCGTCCAGGCGGGGCGGTTCTCGACGCAGACCTTCGCCCGCCGAGTGACCGAGTGGGTCGAGCATGAGTGTGACTGACCAGATGCGGGTGCTGCACGTCACCCACACCGCGCAACCCGGCGGGGCCGAGCTGGCCCTGGCCCGCCTGCTCGGTCAGCGACACCCCTGGCAGGCGTCCCTGTACGCCCCGCCCACCGGCGCCGCCTTCGACCAGCTCCCCGCCGAGGAGGTGGCGCAGGCCCGGGATCTGCCGACACTGCCCACCGGCGGCACCCGAAGTCGCGCGCCACTGCTGGCGGCCCGCTACCTGACGGCACTGCGCGACGGCGCCCGGGTGCTGCGGCGCAGCCCGCTGTTCCAGCGGGCCGACCTGGTGCACGCCAACACCGCGCCCGCGGCGATCATGTGCGCTCTCGCCGACCGGGCCGGGAGCCGGCCCCTCGTGGTGCACCTACGCGGCCCGTTGACCGTGGAGAGCCTCGGCCCGATCGGTCTGCCCGCGTTCCGCGGGTTGGCCATGCGGCGCGCCGACGGGCTCATCGCCAACTCCGGGTTCACCCTCGCCAGCGTCCCGCCGGGCCCGGCCCAGCGGACGGTGATCCAGAGCCCCAGCGGGATCGCCGAGCGGCTGCCGCAGCCCGAGGTCGGGCCGCAGGTCAGGGCCATCGGGATGGTCGGCCGGCTCCAGCACTGGAAGGGCCAGCACATCTTCCTCCGCGCGTTCGCCGCCAGCCTGCGCGGCACCGAGGTGCGCGCGTACCTCTGTGGTGCCCCGCTCTTCGGCGAGGAGGCCTACGAGACGCAGCTGCGGGAACTCGCCGCCACGCTGGGCATCAGCGAGCAGGTCACGTTTCTCGGGCACGTCGACGACATCAACGGCTTCCTCGACTCGATCGACGTCCTGGTGCACTCGTCGCTGGGGCCCGAGCCACTGGGCCAGACCGTGTTGCAGGGGTTGGCGCGGGCGCTGCCGGTGGTGGCCACCGAGGGCGGTGGGCCGGGGGAGTGGATCCGCTCCGGAGTCAACGGCATGCTGGTCCCGCCCGGCGAGCCGGACGCGCTCGCCTCGGTGCTGCGTTCCCTGGTGGCCTCGCAGCGGCTGCGGCAGGAGCTGGCGACCGGCGCCGCCCGCACCCCGGGCCTGCTGTCCGACGCGGACTGCGTCGATCGGCACGCCGAGTTCTTCGAGTCCGTCCGCCGCGCCCACCGGCCGGCCCACGCGCGGGACGCCGCGTGAGCGGAAGGGCACTACGGATCGCGTACGTCCAGGTCCGCCCACCCGGGCTCACCGAGACCTTCATCCCCGCCGAGATCGAGGCGGTGCGGGCGGCCGGGGCGAGGGTCGAGGTGTTCGTGGCCAACCCGGACGGCGACCGTCGGGCCGAGCCGCGCCGGGCTGCCGTCCAGCTGCTCCGCCGTCCCACCGGGCTCCCGGCCGACCTGCGCCTGCTCGGGCTGCCGTCGCGGGCCGCCGGGGGACGAGGCTTGGCACGGGGCCTGCTGGCCAGCACCGCCGCCAGCGCCCTCGCGGACCGGGTCGCGCGTTTCGACCCGGACGTCGTGCACGCCCACTTCGTCAACGTGCCCACCTCGGTCGCCCTGCTGATCGGACGTCGCCTCGGTCGGCCGGTGACGGCGACCGCGCACGCCGCCGACTTCCTGCTCGACCCGGACCCGGCCGCCCTGTGCCGGCGACTGGCCCGACTGCGGCACCTCTTCGTCGTCTCCGCGGCGACCGCCGGTCAACTCGCGGACCGGGGAGTGCCGATCGCGACGATTCCCCACCGGGTCGTCCGGGCCGGCGTCGACGCCCGGCTCCTGGCCGCGCCACCGACGGTGCCCGCCCCCGCGCCGGGCACGCCGACGAGGATCGTCACCGTCGCCCGGCTGATCCCGAAGAAGGGGATCGACACCGCCATCGACGCGGTGGCCCAGCTCGTCCACGCCGGACATGCCATCCGGTACGACATCTACGGCGACGGTCCACTGTCGGACCACCTGCGCCGGCAGGTCGACTCGGCGGGCCTGGCCGACGCCGTGGTGCTGCACGGCGCGGTGCCACACTCGGTGGCCACCGCCGCACTCGCCGGCGCGCAGGTCGCCGCGCTGCCCTGCCGGCCCGCCCCGAACGGCGACCTGGACGGCATCCCGGTGTTCCTGATGGAGGCCGCCAGTCGGGGCGTCCCCGTGGTCACCACCGCCGTCTCGGGCATCCCCGAACTCGTCGGCCCGGACAGCGGCTGGCTCGTCCCCCCGAACGACCCGGCCGCCCTCGCCGCCGCGATCCGCACGGTGGTCGCCGAGCCGGTCACGGCCCAGCGGCGTGCCCAGGCGCTGCTGCTCCGGCTCCGGTCGGAGTTCGCCCCGGCGGTGCAGGCCGACCGGCTGCTGTCGGTCTGGCGGGAGCTGGCCGGGTCGACTCCGACCCGACCGGCCGCGCCGTCCGGAGGTGGGCACCGGTGACCCTCAGCGTCGTCTCGTCGTACCTGCCGATCCCGCTCGACCGGGGCGATCCCGTCCGGGTGGCGATGACGCTGCGGGCGCTGGCCCAGGTGCCGGACTGCACCCTGCTGGTGGTCCGCCGCCCCGACACCACAGCGGAGCACGTGGAGCAGTTGCGCCAGATGCTGCACCCGATGCGCGTGCGCACCTTCGAGGCCACACCATTCCGCTACGACCGCCTGGGCCCGGCGGGCCGATACTCGCAGGCCCTCGCGTACGGTCTGCCGCCCTGGATCCGCAGCCGCTACAGCACCGAACTGCACGACGAGCTTCGGCGACGCGACGGTGCGGCGATAGCCCTCGGTGAGGCGGCCGGAGCGTACGTCCACGGGACCGGGCTGCGCTGGCACTGGGATAAGGCCAACGTGCTCGCCGCCAGCATCCCGCAGGAGATCGAGGCGGCCGGCGACCTCGCGTACCGAATGCGCGCCCGTTACCTGACCGCCGTCTCCACCCGCTTCGAGCGGCGGGCGCTGGCCGCCTGCGCGACGGTGTCGGTGACAAGCGACGACGAGGCGGAGCGGCTGCGGCGACACCACGGCCGGGCAGCCACGTTCGTGCTGCCCAGCAGCGTCCCGCTCCCATCCGGTCAGCTGCCCCGGCCGCGGGAGCGGGAGCTGGTCTGGCTCAGCAGCTTCGCGTACGAGCCGAACCTGACCGGCCTGCGGCGGTTCCTGGCCGAAGGCTGGCCGGCGCTGGCTCGGTCCGGTTACACCCTCACCCTCATCGGCTCGGGCCTGACCGCGCCGGTGCACGCCGAACTGGACCGGCACCCCTCGGTGCGGGTGCATGGCTACGTCGAGGACCTGCGCGCCGCACTCGCCACCGCTCGCGCCGGTGTGGTCCCGGTGTGGAGCGGGGCCGGCGTCAAGCTGAAGACCCTCACCCTGCTGGCCCACGCGGTTCCGGTCTTCACCACGGCGGTCGGTGCCGAGGGTGTGCCGGCGAGCCCCGCCGTCCGCATCGCCGCGGACCCACCGGCGATGGCCGCGGAGCTCCTCGCGACCACCTCGGCTGCCCTCGATGCCATGGCCGCCGCGGCGACGCGTCTGGTGGAGCAGGAGTTCTCCGAGGACCGGTTCGCCGAGCGGCTCCGCACCGCGCTGCGCAACGATGGCTACCTCGCCGATCGCGGCGCCGCCGGCGCCGAACCCGCACGGTGATGGCCGTCCACCGGCTGGTCACCTCCACCGCGGCCAACCTGCTGATCCCGGTCAGCGGGCTGCTCGTCAGCCCCTTCCTCTCCCGTGAACTCGGGCCCGAGGGGCGAGGCCTCTACGCCGCGCTCACCCTGCCGATCGTGATCTGCGGTTGGCTGGGCACCTTCGGTCTCCAGGACGCGCTGACCTTCCACCTCCGCCAGCGCCGGCTGTCCCGTCGGGACGCGGCCCGGGTCAGCCTGGTGGCAGCACTGCCACTCGGTCTGGTCGCCGTGCTGCTGCTCGGCGTGTTGGGCTTCCTCGTCTTCGACCGGGCGGAGGTCGACCGGCAGCAGTTCCTGGTGCTCGCCCTGCTGGCGCCACTGCACATCATGGCGAACCTGGCGATCGGCGCCCTCACCGGCGACTCGGACATCGGCGGCGTCAACCTGATGAAGGTCGTGCCGGCGGGGCTGCGGACGATCCTGCTGGTCATCGCCTGCGTGACAGTCGACCTGAGCGCCTTCTGGGCCGCCGCGCTCTTCCTGACCGCGACGGCCAGCGGAGTGCTCGTCGGGCTGCCCCGGCTGCGCCGCCGCGCAAAGCCACCGAGTCGCACCGGCCCAACCGAGCCGGCCGAGTCAGCCGATCGCAGCGGACCAACCGACCGGGCTGAGCCAACCGACCGGGCTGAGCCGATCCCGGTCCGTTCGCTGATCCGGTACTCGCTCACCTGCCTGCCGGGGGTGCTCGCCGCGACCTCCAGCGCCCGGCTCGACCAGGTCATCGGCCTGCCGCTGCTCGGCGCACGCGAACTCGGCTTCTACGCGGTGGCGGTCAGCGTGGCGGAACTGCCAACCGTCATCGCGACCGCGGCCCGGACCGTCCTGATGGGCGGGGCGGGCGGCGACGACAACGAATCGGTGCTGCGGGTGGCCCGGGTGGCCGTGCCGGTGGCGGCGCTCGGGTGCGCGGTCCTCGCCGCGAGTGCGGGTCTGCTGGTGCCCCGGTTCTTCGGCGCCGCGTTCGCCCCCGCCACGCTGCCCACGGTCATCCTCTGCGCGGCCACTGTCGTGTTCACCTGCGTGCAGATCTTCAGCGCCCTGCTGCTCGTCAACGACAAGGCGGCCCGATCCTCGGTTGCCCTCGTCGTCGGCTCACTCACCGGCGTACTGCTGCTCGTCGTGCTGGCCCCGCAGGGCGCGGTCGGCGCGGCCCTCGCGAGCCTGATCGGGTACGCCGTCGCGGCCGGCATCGCCGCCCGATCGGTGCGCAGGCTGCCGGCGGTGCCGTCGCTACGAGCGGTGACCGTGCCGTACGCCGCGGATCTTCGTCACCTGCACGCCTGGCTCAGGCGGTGGTGGCGGGCCCGCCGGGCCGGTCCTCCCGAGGCAGGGGATGCTGCCCAAGCACAGTCAGCAGGCACAGGCGGGGGAGTTCGATGAGTGCGTTGTCCAGCGGCCAGACGAAGGGCGCCCTCCTTCGGGCCAGCAAACTGATCCGCCCCGACCCAGGCAGCGCCGAGTGGGTCGGCACCGCGGGCGTCGTCGTCCTGCTGGTCCTCGCCTGGATGAGGGTGACCATCCCGCCGACCGTCCAGATCCTGCAGAACGGGCGACCGACCTTCAACTCCGCCGTGGAGTCGATGCCGCTGGCCGGTCGCATCCTGGGTGACGTCACCACCGCGGCCTTCCTCGGCCTGGCCCTCCTCCTCACCGCGTACGGGCTGCGGCACCGCCGCCCGGATCGCCTGTGGGCGCTCCTCGTGGTCCTCGCCCCGCTGGCAGCCATCCACCTCGCCGGACTGCTGAACGGGCAACCCCCCGGCCCGGTGTCCCTGGCGCTGCCGATCGCCGTCGTCGCCATCTGGGTGCTCCGACCCGGGGCGCAGGCACTGGCCACCATCGGTGTGCTCGGGGCGGCCACCGCTGTCGTCGCGATGCTGCTGGCGGCCGGGTGGCCCGACCTGGGGCTGCTCACCGGAGCCGACGCCGGAAACAAGGACTGGGCGATCGGCGGGTTGCTCGCCGGCCCGTACGCACACTCGAACGTACTCGGGATCATCCTCACCCTCAGCCTGCCGTTCGCGTTCGGCATCCGGCACACGGCGTCGCGTCGGGTCACGCTGACACTGATCCTCGTCGCGTTGCTCTGGACCGGCTCCCGGACCAGCCAACTCGCGGCCATCATCGTCCTGCTGACCTGGGGGCTGCTCCGCTGGCGTACCGGTGGGCAGGCCGACCGGCCCGACCGGGGCCGCGGCCGGCAGCTGTCACTGCTGATCGGCACTCCGCTTGTCGTCGCGCTTGGTCTGACCATCTTCAGCCCACTGCTCACGACCGATCCGGCCGGCTTCACCAACCGGGGCCGGACGTGGCGGGCCCTGCTGAGCCGATGGGCGGAGCGGCCACTGACCGGCCACGGTCCGGAATACTTCGAGCGGCAGCCGGACCTGGCCGCGGCACTCGGCGGCCGCTACACCCACGGGCACAACGTGCTCGTACACCTGCTGACCGTCGGCGGCCTGCTCGCCGTCGTGCTGTTCGCGGTGCTGCTGTGCCAGGTCTGGCGGCGGTCGATGCTCCTGGCCGGGGCCGGCAGTCCGGGCCCGGCACTGTTCCTGATCGCGCTGCTCTGGGTCTCCTGGCTGGAAGCGTCGCACCTGTCGGTCACCCTCGCCGGGTATCTGACCTGGCTGCCGCTCGCCCTGATCGCGCGAGCCGGGCTGCCCAGCCCCGCACCCGACCAGACGATCGGGTCAGAAGATCAGGACGTCCCGTAGGTAGTTGGCGACCCGGCGAAGCTGGTTGGCGCCACCGACCGGTGCGGTCATCCGCAACACCAACTGCTTGTCGATGTCGCCGCTGTCACTGCGCCAGTAGGCGACCACCACCAGGCCGTACCGCTGCGCACCGTCGACGGTGAGGCTGCTGGTCTCGGCGTACGCGGAGGAGGGGCCACTGCGCACCCACTGCAACCCCCAGGCCTCCTCACCGGTACGCATCGCGGTCTGGCGTGGCCCGTCGCAGGGCGCCGGGCAGTCGCGCACGACCAACTCACCGCCGAGTTCGGCTTCGCTACCCGCCGGTGCGCCGCACTGATATTTGCTGAGCCCCTCGGCCCGCTCGACGGACGTGCACTGCCAGCTCGGCGGCACCTTGATCGGAAACGGCAGACCGTCCAACTCGTTGAGGGTGAGAATCCGGTCGGTGGCGGCGAACCGCACCCACAGGGCAGGCCACTCGCCCTGAGCTGGCGGCTCGAGCCCGGGGCTCAGCGGTGCGGAGGCGGGGGCCGGCGCGGGCAGGCCCGACGGGCCCGCCGTGGGCTGCGGTTTTGGCGGATCCGTGCCCGGGTCGAGCAGCAGGACCAGACCACTGCCGGCGACGAGGCCGAGCACCAGGCCGATGACCGGCAGCGCCCACCGGCCCGCACGGGACTGCTTCGGTGCCGAGGTCGTCGTCGCCGGCTTCGGCGCTGGCTCCGGCTCTGGTTCCGGGGTGGTGGGAGTCGGGCGAGGCCGGGTGTCCTGCGGTCGCGACGGGACTGCCCACACCGGCATCGGAGCTTGCTCCGTCGGCGTCGGCGTCGGCGTCGGTGGCGTCGGTGGCGGTGTTGGCGGCGTCGGCGGCGTCGGTGTCGGTGTCGGTGTCGGTGTTGGCGTCGTCGGCTCGACGGTCGGCGTCGGTTGGTCGTCCGTCGACGTCGTCTGCTGGGCGCGCGGAGCCGGCGTCTGCTCGGCCGGGGGCCGCCGGTCGGCCGGCACCGTCTGCTTGGCCTCGGTCCGTGGGGTGGGCACGGTCTCGGCCGGTGGGGTGTGCTCGGCCCGCGGGGTCTGGCGCGGCGGCACCGGTGTTGGCGGCGTGCGCTCCGGTGCGGCGGGTGGATCGTCCGGCTCGGCCGGGGCCGGCTGGTAGGTCATCCCGAGGGCGGCGAACGTGCGTTCGGCAGTCGGAAGAAGGTCTTTCGGGTACGCGACCCAGGGGGTGGCGGCGGAGAAGTCCGCGCCGACCCACAGCGGACTGCCCGCCTCCGAGTGAGCGATCGCGTGGGTGGTGGCCGCGAAGGCGTCCCGCCACCGAGACTCGCCGGCGATGCCGACGTCGAGCACCACCACCACGAGAGATTGCTGTCCACCGTCCACGGCGGACCAGATGCTGCCAATCTGGCAGACGCCCAGTCTCCGGATCCGTTGGTACGGACCAATTGGCTGCATGTGCGACCTCTTCCGCTTGCCCACGTGATGATATCCACCCCGACCCATCCGGTTCGGCCCGGCATAGCCCCGAAGCCGAGGATGTCTTGCCTGGATGACGACAGCCGGCGAGCAGGCCGCCTACGGTCGCCGCCGCGACGACCACCCTGGGCATCCCGCACCGGCGGTAGCCTCGGCCGGTGAGCTGGCTACCCGACGACTTCGTGCACCCCGTCCATGTCCCCGTGCCCACCACCGCGCTGCACCTGCGGCCGATCCGGGAGGCGGACACCCCGATCGACTACCCGGCCGTGATGGGCTCCCGGGAGCGCCTGTGGGAGATCTTCGGGCCGGCCTGGGCGTGGCCCCCGGCGACGATGACCTACGAAGAGGATCGTGCCGACCTGCTGCGGCACGAGCAGGAGATCGCCGCCCACCAGTCGTTCAACTACGCGCTGTTGGACGAGGAGGAGACGGCGCTGCTCGGTTGTGTCTACGTCGACCCGCCCGAGCGCGTCGGCGCGGACGCCGAGATCTCCTGGTGGGTGGTGGACGACCTCGTCGGTGGCGAGGCGGAGCGCGCGCTCGACGCGCTGGTGCCCCGGTGGATCGCCGCCGACTGGCCCTTCCAGCAGCCCCGCTTTCTGGGCCGCGACATCACCTGGCCGGAGTGGCTCGCGCTGCCGCGCCCCTCGTGACACGTCCGGGGTGGTTCCTCGGGGCGCGACCTGCGTCGAGGGTGGGAGGGCTCGACCCGGGGTCGCGATCATGCGGTCCACCTGGGCCTTCGTCCGTGGAGCGGGCGACGGGAATCGAACCCGCGTAGTCAGTTTGGAAGACTGAAGCTCTACCATTGAGCTACGCCCGCGTGCACCCCGCCGAAACGGGGCGCGCGGACAGCGTACCCAATGCCGTTGCCGACCGCGCAGCCACGCCACCGCCCGGCGGCACCGCGTGGTCCGCGCGGCGCGTCGCCACACCTCGAAGATCCACTCGACTTTGCAGGATGTCGCGGTCTCCGCGCGCCCGGGATGCCGCGACTTCCTGAAAGCCGAGTGGATCTCGGCCCGGGAGGCCCGGGAGGCCCGGGAGGCGGTCGGGGCAGGCAGGCCGGCGGACGTTTGGGGTATTTCGGGGGAAGTGTCCGGGTGGCGGGTGCCCCGGCACCGCCTGAGTCGCGCCGACGGCATAGACTGCACGTCGCCACGGGGTGTGGCGCAGCTTGGTAGCGCACTCGCTTTGGGAGCGAGGGGCCGTGGGTTCAAATCCCGCCACCCCGACTGTCGTCCGCGGCCGGGCCGCCCCGGGTGCCGCACACCGCGGTTCCCGGGCGCTGCCGGAGCGTCAGGCCGGCTCGCCTACACTCGATGGGCTGAATCACGCCCAGACTCAACTGAGATCCGTCAAGGAGTACGCCTGTGAAGAGCACCGTCGAGACTCTGAGCCCGACGCGCGTGCGGCTCGCCATCGAGGTGCCGTTCGTCGAGCTCGAGCCGAGCCTCAAGAAGGCGTACCGGGAGATCGGTTCGCAGGTCCAGGTCCCGGGCTTCCGCCGGGGCAAGGTGCCGACCGCGGTCATCGACCAGCGGGTGGGCCGGGGCACCGTCCTCAACGAGGCGGTGCAGGAGGCCATCCCGGAGAACATCCTCGCCGCCGTGCGCGAGCACGACCTCAAGACGCTCGGGCGTCCCGAGGTCGAGATCACCGAGTTCAACGACGGTGACTCGCTCAACTTCACCGCCGAGGTCGACGTCCGTCCGGAGATCACCATCCCGGACGCGTCCTCCATCGAGGTGACCGTCGACGAGCTGCAGATCGACGAGAGCGAGATCGACGAGCAGGTCAAGAACCTGCGGGAGCGATTCGCCACCCTCAAGACGGTCGAGCGGGCCGCCGCCGAGGGTGACTACGTCCAGATCGACCTGAACGCCACCGTCGACGGCGAGGACGTGCCGGGCGGCCAGGCGAGCAACATCTCCCACGAGGTGGGCAGCAAGCAGCTCCTGCCCGGTCTCGACGAGGCCGTCGTCGGCCTCGCCGCCGGCGAGGACACCACCTTCACCACCCAGCTTGTCGGCGGCGACTTCGCCGGTCGGGACGCCGAGGTGGCGGTGACCGTGCGCACGGTCAAGGAGAAGGAGCTGCCCGAGCTGAACGACGAGTTCGCCCAGATGGCGAGCGAGTTCGACACCATCGAGGAGCTGCGCGGCGACCTGCGTTCCCGGGTCACCCAGGGCAAGCAGGTCGAGCAGATCTACGCCGCTCGGGACAAGGCGTTGGCCCAGCTGGTCGAGGCCGCCGACATCCCGGCGCCGGAGGGTGTCGTCCGCGAGGAGGTCGAGAGCCGCAAGCAGGCGATGGTCGACCAGCTGGAGCGGATCGGCGCCTCCATGGAGGAATACCTCGCCGCCGAGGACAAGACCGAGGAGCAGATCGACGCCGAGCTGACCGAGGCGGCGACCGAGGGCGTCAAGGTCCAGCTCCTGCTGGACACGCTTGCCGACGCGGAGGACGTGCAGGTTTCCGACGACGAGTTCGGGCACGAGATCGTGCACCGGGCGCAGCGCGCCGGGATGGCTCCCCAGCAGTACTACGACCAGCTGGTGCGCTCCGGCGCGGCCGCCGCCGTCTTCGGCGACGTGCGGCGGGGCAAGGCGCTCGCCGCCGTCATGGAGCGGATCACGATCAAGGACTCGGCCGGCAACGAGGTCACCCTCGACGCGCTGCGTGCCGCCAACGAGGCGGAGCACAACCACGACCACTGATCGTCGGGTGCGGCCGCCGTCCGCCGCTGTGCGGTGGATGGCGGCCGTTTCCCATTCCGGGTACGCCCGGGCAGCTAGCACTGCCGGGTACGCCCGGGCAGCGAGCACTGCCGGGAAAGCCCGGGCAGCAAGCACTGCCGGGGTACGCCCGAAGCCCGCGCCGCGGGTGCCCGACACAGCTGCGCTGAGAGCGAACAGTGCCCCGACCGGGACTCTGCCGCCCCGCACAGCGGTTAGTGTCGGGAAAGACGGTACGGAGAGCGAAGGGCTGCCATGACCGACATGCACATCCCCAAGAAGTCGCTCCGGGCGATTGACGCGCGCGGTGGCGACTCCATTGGCAACCTCGACGACTCGGTCTACAACCGGTTGCTCAAGGAACGCATCATCTTCCTGGGCAGTGAGGTGACCGACCAGGTCGCCAACCGCATCTGCGCGCAGCTGCTGCTGCTCGCCGCGGAGGACCCGGACCGCGACATCAACCTGTGGATCAACTCGCCGGGTGGCTCGGTCTACTCCGGCATGGCGATCTACGACACCATGCAGTTCATCGACAACGACGTGTCGACCGTGGCGATGGGCATGGCTGCCTCGATGGGCCAGCTGCTGCTCTGCGCGGGCACCAAGGGCAAGCGGTACGCCCTGCCCCACGCACGGATCATGATGCACCAGCCGTCCGGTGGTCTGGGCGGCACGGCGTCCGACATCGCCATCCAGGCGGAGCAGATGCTCTACACGAAGCGGATGTTCCAGGAGCGGGTCGCGCACCACACCGGCCAGAGCCAGTCGCAGATCGAGGCCGACTCGGACCGCGACCGTTGGTTCACCGCCCAGGAGGCCATGGACTACGGCTTCATCGACAAGGTGATCATCGGGGCCGCTCAGGTTCCGGATGGCGCCGGGACCCTGAGCTGAGGAGCTGACGATGACCGATCTGAGCCTGCCGCCCCAGTTCGCGGCCGTGCACAACCGTTACGTGCTGCCGTCGTTCGTCGAGCGCACGTCGTACGGGGTCAAGGAGTCGAACCCGTACAACAAGCTCTTCGAGGACCGGATCATCTTCCTCGGCGTCCAGGTGGACGACGCGTCGGCCAACGACGTGATGGCCCAGCTGCTGACGCTGGAGGGCACCGACCCGGACCGCGACATCATCATGTACATCAACTCGCCGGGTGGTTCGTTCACCGCCATGACGGCGATCTACGACACCATGCAGTACGTCCGTCCGGACATCCAGACGGTCTGCCTCGGGCAGGCCGCCAGCGCGGCGGCGGTGTTGCTGTCCGCGGGCACCCCGGGTAAGCGGATGGCTCTTCCGAACTCGCGGATCATCATCCACCAGCCGGCCACCGAAGGCGGCTACGGGCAGGGCTCGGACATCGAGATCCAGGCCCGGGAGATCCTGCGGATGCGGACGCAGTTGGAGGACATGCTGTCCCGCCACTGCAACCGCCCGATCGAGCAGGTTCGCAAGGACATCGACCGTGACAAGATCATGACGGCCGAGGAGTCCAAGGAGTACGGGCTGGTCGACACGATTCTGACCAGCCGCAAGAAGGGTCTGCTGGCCGCCCAGGCCGCCAGCTGAGCAGTACCGGGTCAGAGGTTGGCCGGGGCGTGGAGTTCCCGGCCGACCTCTGACACACCCGTTTTGGGGGTCGGAGAATGCCCCGCCAGCGGGTAACGTCGGGTCCGTACCGCTTCGCCGGTTCGGCCGGTGGGGTGAACTAAGCCGGGCGGCGCGCAGCGTCCGCAGGTCAGGGCCGGGTCTCCGGCCGATGAGTGCAGGGAGAACGTAGGTGGCACGGATCGGTGACGGCGGCGACCTACTGAAATGCTCCTTCTGCGGCAAGTCGCAGAAGCAGGTCAAGAAACTCATCGCGGGCCCAGGGGTCTACATCTGCGACGAGTGCATCGATCTCTGCAACGAGATCATCGAAGAGGAGCTGGCCGAGTCCGGCGAGGTGAAGTGGGAAGAGCTTCCCAAGCCGATGGAGATCTGCCAGTTCCTCGACAACTACGTCGTGGGGCAGGATCAGGCCAAGAAGGCGCTCGCGGTCGCGGTCTACAACCACTACAAGCGGATCCAGGCAGAGGCGGCCAACGCGCCCGGCTCCGGCAGTGACGCCGTCGAGCTGGCCAAGTCCAACATCCTGCTGCTCGGCCCGACGGGTTGCGGCAAGACCCACCTCGCGCAGACCCTCGCCCGGATGTTGAACGTGCCGTTCGCCATCGCCGACGCCACGGCACTGACCGAGGCGGGCTACGTCGGCGAGGACGTGGAAAACATCCTCCTCAAGCTGATCCAGGCCGCGGACTACGACATCAAGCGCGCCGAGACCGGCATCATCTACATCGACGAGGTCGACAAGATCGCCCGTAAGTCGGAGAATCCGTCGATCACGCGGGACGTCTCCGGCGAGGGGGTCCAGCAGGCCCTGCTCAAGATGCTGGAGGGCACTGTCGCCAACGTGCCGCCGCAGGGCGGCCGTAAGCACCCGCACCAGGAGTTCATCCAGATCGACACCACAAACGTGCTGTTCATCTGCGGTGGCGCCTTCGCCGGTCTCGACCAGATCATCGAGTCCCGCACGGGGCAGGGCGGCACCGGCTTCGGCGCCCGGCTCCGGTCGGTGTCGGAGCGGTCGACCGACGACATCTTCAGCCAGGTCATGCCGGAAGACATGCTCAAGTTCGGGTTGATCCCCGAGTTCGTGGGCCGGCTTCCGGTGATCACCAACGTGCGCAGTCTGGACCGCAGCGCCCTGGTGCGGATCCTCACCGAGCCGCGCAACGCCCTGGTCCGGCAATACCAGCGCCTGTTCGAGTTGGACGGGGTCGAGCTCGAGTTCGACGAGCCGGCGCTCGAGGCGATCGCCGACCAGGCGATGCTGCGGGGCACCGGTGCCCGTGGTCTGCGGGCCATCATCGAGGAGGTGCTGCTCTCCGCGATGTACGAGGTGCCGAGCAACCCCGACGCCGCCCGGGTGTTGATCACCCGTGAGGTGGTCCTGGAAAACGTCAACCCGACGATCGTTCCGCGTGAGTTCACCGGGCGTCGTGCCCGGCGGGACCGCGAGGAGAAGTCGGCCTGATCCTCCCGATGTCACGCCGGCCGCTCAGGGCCCGTGTCAAAGCCCCCGGCTCGACCGGGGACTCTGACACCGGCCCTACTCCTGACGCGGTCGGCGTGATCGCGTCCGGCGGTCCCACTCGCCCGACGGGGTGACGACCACCATCATCAGTCGGGCCGGCTCGTCGCTGTCGTTGCGGTAGCCGTGCTCTCGGTCGGCGTGGATCTCGATGGTCTCGCCGGCGCGGACGGGATGGTCCTGACCGTCGACCCGGACAATCACCGTGCCGTCCAGGATGTGCAGCACCTCGCGGGTGCCGCGCGGGTGGTCGAGGGACCGGTGTGCCTCCCCGGGTAGGAGTCGCCAGTCCCACAGCTCGACGAGGTCCGGCTCGCCCAACCCACTCAACAGGCGGGCCGCGCCGCCGTGCTCGCCCTGCCACAGCACGGGCGCCTCGTCCGCTGAGGTGATCTTCACGGCCCGTTCCTCGGCCGGTTCGAGGAGTTGGGCGATGTTGACGCCGAACGCGTCGGCGACCCGGCACAGCGTGCCGACGCTCGGGTTGGTGCGCGCGCCCTCGATCTGCACGAGCATCCCCTTGCTCACCCCGGACCGGCCGGCCAACTCGTCGAAGGACCAGCCTCGGCCGGCCCGCAGCTCGCGTACCCGTCGGGCCATCGCGGCGGTCACCGCGCCCACCCGATCCGGTCCAGACTCGGTCATTAAACTATCCTTCGCGGTCACTATTATGGTACGACAGATGCATGCTACCCATTGTCCTGGCCGCACTGTCCGCCGTCGCGTTCGGCACGGCCGACTTCTCTGGCGGTAAGGCGTCCCGGCACGCCGACCCGATTGCCGTCACCGTGATCTCCCAGCTGCTGAGCGTCCCGCTGCTCGCCGTGCTGGTGCTTGTCGTGCCTGGCACCCCGCACGTCGGCGACATCGGCTGGGGGCTTCTCGCCGGGCTCGCCGGTGCCGGCGGTGTCGTGCTGCTCTATCGGGCTCTCTCCAGCGGGATGATGGTCGTGGTGGCGCCGGTCACCGCGATCACCGCCGCGGTGGTGCCGATCATCGCCGGCCTCTTCACCGCGTCCTTCCCGGGCGCCCTGGCGCTCACCGGCGCGGGCCTCGCGGTGCTGGCGATCGCCCTGGTCAGCCTGGGGGACAGCGGCGGCGGACGAGCCGTCCCGGCACGGCTGGTCGGGCTCGCCCTCGCCGCCGGGGCGCTGTTCGGCATCTTCTACACCCTCCTCGGCCAGGCCGACGAGAGCGCCGGCATGTGGCCGGTGGCCGCGGTGCGGGCAAGCTCCATCGCGTTCGGCCTCGCCCTGGCCGTCGGCACCGGGGTGCGGCTGCGGCTCGGACGACGGGTGTTGGGCTGGGCCGCGGTCGCCGGCCTGCTCGACAGTGGCGCCAACGCGCTCTTCCTGGCCGCCGCCGCCCGTGGCCACCTGAGCATCGTCGCGGCGGTCGCGGCCCTCTACCCGGCGAGCACCGTGTTGCTGGCCCTGGCCGTCGACCGGGAGCGGCTGCGCGCGATCCAGATCGCCGGGCTCGGCTTCGCCGCCGGTGCGCTGGTGCTGGCCAGCCTCTGACGCTGTCCGAGCGGCCCTTCCCGCCGTACTCTGTGCTCATGCGCGTCGCCGTCTGCCAGCTGAACGCCCGGGACGACCGCAAGGCCAATCTGGCCGCCGCGGAGGTCCTGCTGGACCGCGCGGCCGCCGGCGGCGCGGACCTCGCCGTCCTACCGGAGTACGTCGACTATCTCGGCCCGGCCACCGGGATGCCCGAGCCGGAGCCGGTGGACGGTGAGGTGGGCACGTTCTTCGCCGAGATCGCCCGGCGGCTCGGGATCTGGGTGGTGGCGGGCTCCTTCCACGAGGCCGGCCCAGACCCGGAGCACACCTGGAACACGTCGCTGGTCTTCGACCGCGCAGGCCACCTTGCCGCGAGCTATCGCAAGATCCATCTGTACGACGTGGAGATCCCCGGGCGGGTCTCCTACCGTGAGTCGGCGAGTGTCGCGCCGGGGACCCAACCGGTGGTGGTGGACATCGAGGGCGTGCGAGTCGGCCTGTCGATCTGCTACGACCTGCGCTTCCCGGAGCTTTACCGGCTGCTCGCCACCGACGGTGGCGCACAGCTGCTGGTGGTCCCCGCGGCATTCATGATGCACACCGGCCGGGACCACTGGGAGGTTCTGTTGCGAGCCCGGGCCATCGAGAACCAGTGCTTCGTGGCGGCGGCCGGCCAGACCGGCGATCACGACCCGGGCCGCACCTGCTTCGGGCGCAGCATGGTGGTCGACCCCTGGGGGACGGCCCTCACCCAGGTGCCGGACGGCCCCGGGGTGTCCGTCGTCGACCTGGACCTCGACCGACTCGCCGCGATCCGGGCCGAGCTGCCCAGCCTGGCCAACCGGCGGCTCTGAGCCTCAGCCCTCCAGGAGGACGCCGATCACCGCGAACCCGGCGATGGCCGCGGCGGTCACCAGCAGCGCGGTGGTCATCCGGGATTTGCCCCGTCGGGCCAGTCGTCCCACCGAGAGCACCAGCACGACCAGCACGACCGCACCGATCACCACCTGCCAGAACGGCAGAAGAACGCCGAGTAGCGACTCCTCGGCGAGCACCCTGGTGCCGAGCCCGGACTCATCCATGTCTGACACTCTGGCACGTCGAGACGACCCGCGTCGCCGGGTGCGCCGGGCACCGCCGCGATCCGGCAGATCCGAACCAGTGATGAACGCTGATTTGCCTTCTCCGGGCCGTCCGCGTAACTTTCTCTCTGCACGGGGGAGGCCGGACAAACCGGCCGAGAACGGGCGCCAGGCTCGTGGCGGAAACGCCGAGCGAGACTGAGGATCGGGCGGTGCGGAACACTCCGGATACGGGGTTGCGAACGCGAAGCCGACCGGGTAGAGTTCTGAAGCCGGCAGGAGCCGGGCGGAGAGCCGCGAAGCGGCGATCGGCCGGTCTGCGGCTTCCCACGACAGTAACGACCGCCGGACACGGCGTGCGTCATCGTGGGTCCGGACGAACCAGATTGATCACCTCGAACATGAGGTTGACAATGAAAGTTCGACCAAGTAGGTTTGAGCGGTTGCCCCGAAACGGGGTTCCACTGAGGTGGGGCTTCTGGTCGGTGTGTGGTTGTTCTTTGAGAACTCAACAGGGTGCTTGTAAAGCCAGTGCCAATT
>NZ_JBEZDJ010000048.1:0-33713 GCF_040648275.1 Micromonospora sp. NPDC049171 | reverse complement strand
GAGCTATTGCCCGCTCGCTCGGCGTGTCGCGACAATAACTCCATGATCAACGGGAGCTGAGGGGGCGGGGTGGGGCCGGGGGCGGGGCGAGGGACCGGGGGGCGGGGCGGGGCGGGGCGGGGTTAGGGGGTTTTGAGGAGTTGGCGGAGGGCGGCCACGATGGGGGTGTCGGCGGGGAGCCAGGTGACCGAGTCCAGTTCGTTGGCCGCGAGCCAGCGCAGCGCCTCGTGTTCCAGCGCCTGCGGCTGATCGTCGTCCAGCAGCCGGGCGGTGTACACCTTCAGCACCGAACGACCGTGTGCCATTCGGACATCGCGGCCGACCCGGTCGCCGATCTCGACGCGTACGGCCAACTCCTCGGCGCACTCCCGGATCAGCGCGTCGGTTTCGGTCTCCCCCGGCTCGACCTTCCCGCCGGGGAACTCCCACATCCCCGCCACCTCCGGCGGGGCGGCACGCGCACAGGCGAGCACCCGCCCGTCCCGGATGATCGCCGCACCGACGATCACCTTCAGGTCTCGTCGTTCGGTCTGCCCGCCGTCATTCGCCCGTTCGGTCCGCACGGGCGTCCAGGGTGCCAGATCAATCGGCGGTTTGGGTACCGTAGCCGTCCGCTAGGCCAACAGAACACGGAAGTGTGGGCGTGGACACCCCTTCCGAGCGGCGACAGACTAGAGGACACCGACAAGACACGGGATGGCGACGATTTGGCCACGAGCCGACAACGGCGCTTGGGGGGTGCGGTGATGCGCGTGCTGTTCAACAGCAGGGCCAAGCACGACTATCTCTCCGACGCGTTGACCTTGCTATCTGGTTGGACGCGCGAAGGTGAGCAGATCCGACGGACGCTCGCGATCGACGACAGCCAGCACGCCGCCCTGACCGAACGGGTCAAGGTCGTCGCTGACGCACTGCACCTGCGCCCCGAGATCAGCCGCCTGCCCGACAGCACCCAGATCCGGGTCGGTCATGGCAACGGCGAGCCGCTGACCGAGGGTGAGGTCCTGTTGGCCGCCCGCATCGAGGACGCGTACCGGGCGGTCACCGAGTCCTGACGCCCGTCGCTCTCGCGGGCGGGCTGGCACCGGTTTTCTAGCCTTGGACCCATGGCGAACATCGCGTACGACCGCAAAGAGCAGGTCCAGCAGATCGAGAGCGGCCTCCTCGACGGCGAGCAGATCATCGCCGTCTACGACGCGGTCGGCACCGGCACCGGGTTCATCGGGCTGACGGACCGTCGCGTGATCATCCAGGACCGCTCGTTCATCGGGAAGCGGTTCGCGATCACCAGCATCCCGTACTCGAAGATCACCAGCGTGAGTGTGGTCAGCAACAAGTCCTGGGGTGGCTCGTTCTTCTCCACCGGTGCGATCGCGATCCACGTGGGGACGCACACCTACGAGGTGGAGTTCCGTGGCGCGCAGAAGAGCCACCACGTGCACAACGTGATCCTGCACCACATCTCCTGACCGCCCGAGCACCGCGGCCCGGCTGGCATATATGCCTTGCCGGGCCGCAGCCGTCTCTGGTCTGCTCGGTCCACAGCCGCGCGAAGGGAGCAGCCACCATGCCGAACACGACGAAGTCCCTCCGACCCAACGTCATCCGACTTGAGGAATCGAGGCTTCGTGAGCAGATCTGCTCCGACTCCCCCGGCGCGGGAGCGCGCCACTGACCCCCTGACCAACCCCGGAGGCCGCTGATGTCGGTCTTCGACGATCCCGGCCTCTTCGGCCGGCTGTGGGCCGCCGGCTACGACAGCCCCGGCAACCCCGACCCGGTGCCAGCCGTCGATTTCCTGGCCGACCTGGCCGACGGTGGACCGGTTCTCGAACTGGCGATCGGCACCGGCCGGGTCGCGCTGCCGCTGGCCGAGCGAGGTCTCGACGTGCACGGTGTCGAGGCGTCCGAGGAGATGGTGGCGCAGCTGCGGGCCAAGCCCGGCGGCGACCGGATCCCGGTGGTCGTCGCCGACATGGCGGACGTACCGGTGACGGGTGAGTTTCGGCTCGCGTACCTGGTCTTCAACACGCTGTTCAACCTGGTGGACGCCGGGCGGCAGGCGGACTGTTTCCGCAACGTCGCCCGGGTGTTGTCGCCTGGCGGGGCGTTCGTCATCGAGACGTTCGTGCCCGACCCGCGCACCTTCGACGCCGACGAGCAGGTGCAGGTCTGGGGCGTCACCGAGGACTCCGCGACGATCCGACTGCATCGGTACGACCGACCGGCGCAGTCCTTCATCCGGCAGACCATCACCTTCGACGCTGACGGTGTGCACCTGAAGCCGTTCGCCATGCGGTATGCCTGGCCGCACCAGATCGACGAGATGGCGCAGCAGGCAGGGCTCCGGCTCACCGAGCGGTACGCCGACTGGCACCGGCGGCCGTTCACCGCCGACAGCACGTCCCACATCTCCGTCTACCGAGCGGAGTAACGGCGGCTGGTCGACTCCGGTTCCGGGATTCCGGGGTGTCGAGGTCTCCTTGACCCCCCGACTTCAAAGAACCGGAGTCGATCTCCGCCGCCGCCCTTTCGCCCTGGGCTGATTCTGCTGTTGGCAGTCTTTGTTGATCCGCAGGGTCCGCGAGGGGTCAGCTGGCTCCATGACAGCCCGGTTTCCGCGCTCCTCGCCGTACTGGCCGGTGGTCAGTCACCCGCAACTTCGGCGCGTCCTACCCGGGCTCGCCGTGTCGGCGTTGGGCGACGGCATGGCGGTGGTCGCGGTGACCTGGCTCGCCATCGACCTCGCACCGGCGGACCGGCGCGGCATCTGGATCGCGCTGGCCATGGCGGCGTACTCCGTGCCGAGCGCGGTCGGGACTGTCGTCTTCGGCCGGCTGCTGCGCGGGCGCGGCGGCGCCCAGCTCGCCGGGTGGGACGCGATCCTGCGGGCGGGCGCGCTCGCGGCGATCCCCGTCGCCCACCTCGCGGGTGTGCTCACCCTCGGGCTGTACGTGGTCCTGCTGGCCGCGTCGGCGCTGTTGCACTCGTGGGGCTCGGCCGGGCGGTTCACCCTGATCGCCGAGCTGCTGCCGCAGCGCCACCACCTGCCCGCGAACGCGCTGCTCGGCACCATCGCCGGGTTCGCCACGATCGTCGGCCCCCCACTGGCGGGCCTCCTGATCGGCTGGGCGGGGCCGGTGTGGGTCATCGCCATCGACGCCGCCACCTTCGCCGCGCTGGCCCTCACGTACCGCCTCGCTCTTCCCACCACTGACGGCGTCCAGCGGGCCGAGCGCGGCGCATCGCGGACCGCCGGCTTCGCGGTCATCCGCCGCGACCCGGCCCTGCTGGGACTCCTGCTGCTGAGCCTGGGGTTCTTCTTCCTCTTCGGGCCGGTGTACGTGGCGATGCCGATCCACATCACCGACGACCTGCACGCCTCGGCGACGCTGCTCGGGATCTTCTACACCGCCTTCGGCGTCGGCGGTCTCGTCGGCGGTCTGGTCGCCGGTTACCTGCGCCGCTGGCCGCTGCGGGCCACCACCATCGGCATCGTCGTCGGGTTCGGGGCAACCATGCTGCCCCTCGGCCTGGGTGCGCCGCTCGTCGTGTCGTTGCCGGCCTTCGCCCTGGCGGGCCTGATCTGGGCGCCGTACATGTCCACGTCGATGGCGCTCTTCCAGCGCAGCACGTCGACCGCGCAGCTGCCGGCGGTGCTCGCCGCGAACGGTGCCATCCTCGTCCTGGCGGTGCCCCTGGGCACCATGCTGGGCGGGCCACTGGTGGGTGCCGTGGGCGCCCGCCCGACGCTGCTGTTCTGCGCCGTGGCGATAGTGGCCCTCGGCCTGGTCGCCGGAGGGTTCGCGATCTCGCGGCGGAGCGCGGGAACCCCCGGCGGCCCGACCGGCACCGAGGTCAGTGCCCGGCGCTGATCTGCACGTCGTCCGGTGCCGGCCGACCGTGCCCCGTCTCCATCAGCGCCTTGAGGCTCAGCAGGAACGTCGCCCACTTGGTGCTGCACTGGTGCATGAGCTCGGTCGGCTCGCGCCAGCCCTCGTGCCTGAACTGGACGACGGTGAACTCGCCACGCTGTTCGAGACGCCAGTCGATCTCGGTGCCGATCCACTCCGCGGGGCCGTCGATGACCCGCCACCGCACCCGGCCGGCCGGGTCCAGCTCAAGGATGTCCAGGTCGAACCCGGGGTCGTCGCCGAACCGGACCGCCAGCCGGCCGCCGACCTCGCTCTTGCCGGTCGTGTCGACCGACCACCAGCCGGCAACGCCCTCGGGAGTTGCCACCGCTCGGTAGACGTCGTCGAGTGCGGCGACGACGCCGACCTGGTGCAGGATGTCGACCACTGTCAGTCTCCTTCGTTGGTGTGGCGGCTGCGCTCGATCGCCTCGGCGATCCGCTTGATCCGGCGGAGCCGGGCGTCCCAGCTGGAGCCCACCGCCGACAGCTGCGCGACGGCACGGGCGAGCTGCGCCTCGTCGACCTGGTAGTGGCGCTCACGACCGGCCGGCTCGGCGTGGATCAGCCCCACCCGGTCCAGGACGGCCAGGTGCTTCGCGACGGCCTGCCGGGTGACCGGTAGCCGCCGGCTCAGCGACGTCGCGGTGCCCGGCCCGTCGGAGAGCAGAAGATCGATCATCGTACGCCGGGTCGGGTCGCCGATCGCCGACCACAGCTCGTCGTCGACCACGGTGCTCACGGCGTGGCGACCAGCCGCGCGACGTACCCGCCCAGCCGGGGCAGGTAGTGGTCCCAACCGTTCTCGTGGTCCTGGTACTGCGCCTCCAGCACGGCGACCTCCCAGCCCATCTCGCGGAAGCCGGTCTCGGTCATCCGGATCAGCGTCCCCGTGCCGGTGGGGATCAGGTCGAAGGTGACGAGCAGCGCCTGCCCACTGCGGTCCGGCTCGGTGAAGCACCACCGGAAGGAGAATCGCTTCGGCGGATCGACCTCGACGACGGCGAACGCGACGGTCGTCGTCTCGCCGGTGTCGGCGTTGCGCCACACCAGCTCGCCGGGCGCGCCCGCGACCGACTCGAACCGCGCGTCGTCGGGCCACCACTGCCGCATGTGCTCGGGCTGACTGACCACCTCGAAGACCACCTCGGGTGACGCGTCGACGTGGATGTCCCGTTCGATGGTTCCCTGCTCCATGTGCCCCACCCTTTCGCAACCTTTGGTTGCCCGTAACCTACGACAGTCCCGCGCAATCGCGCAACCTTTCGTTGCATGTCGCGGTCTCGTCGTACCCGGGGCCGACAATGGCGGGCATGTCTGAGTCATCTCCGCACCAGCACCACGCCATCGACTACGTCGAGCTCACGGTGACGAACCTCGCCGAGGCCAAGCGCTTCTACGCCGACGCGTTCGGCTGGCAGTTCAACGACTACGGCCCCGGGTACGCGGGCATCCGCAGCCCGCACGGCGACGCCGCACCCGAGGTGGGCGGCCTCCGCCTGGACCAGACCGTCCGGGCGGGCGGCCCACTGGTGCTGCTCTACTCAGGCGACCTGGACCGGTCCGTGCAGGCCGTGAAGGAGGCCGGTGGTCAGGTGGTCAACGGGCCGTACGAGTTCCCCGGGGGCCGCCGGTTCCACTTCACCGACCCCAGCGGCAACGAGCTGGGCGCCTGGGCCGAGCAGTAACGCGCGGAGAATCGTAGGGGCGTCAGCGCAAGCCTCCAGAAGCGAGGATGACGTCCCCGGTGATCCAGCGCGCGTCGTCGGAAGCCAGGAAGGCCACAAGCGGGCCGTAGTCGTCAGGGCTGCCCGTACGGCCCAGGGGGGTGACGGCAATCGCCTGTGCCTCGTGATCCGACCCGACATAGCCCATGGCTCTGGTGCCGTCGGTGTCCGACGGTCCGGGCATGATCGCGTTGACCCGGATGCCGCGCGGGCCCAACTCCTTGGACGCAACGATGGTGAAGGCGTTGACGGCGCTCTTGGACGCGACGTAGAGCGAGGCGTACGGAGGGTGGCTGAGAGTGCCGGCCGTCGAGACGTTGATGATCGACGCCGCGTCGATGTCGTCCTGCGCGGCCAGGGCCTGCGTAGTCAGGATCGTGCCCAGCAGGTTCGTGGTCATCTCACGCTGGAACTCGTCCCCGGTGATGCTCGACAGTGGCGCGAACGTGGCGACGGCCGCATTGTTCACGAGCACGTCGACCGGGCCGAACACCTCGCGTGCCCGGTCGAAGAGGCGGCGCACATCGTCGCTGCTGGCCACGTCCGCCTGGACCGCGATCGCCCGGCCGTCCTTGGCGGTGATGCCCGCGACCACCCGCTCGGCACCCTGCGCATCCCCCCGGTAGTTCACCACGACGGCAGCGCCGCTCTCGGCAAGAGCCGTGGCGATCCCCGCACCCAGGCCCTTCGACGCGCCCGTGACGATCGCCGTACGTCCGTTGTTGCTGCTCACAGTGACTCCTTGGCCAGTAGTACCTGGAGAAGTCACCATAGAAAAGCTACTTACTGGTGGGAAGTAGGTACTTTTTTGTAAGCTCCTGTCGTGATGGAAACAGAGCAGGCCGCGACAGCCGCCCGGCTCCTGGCCTATGACACCTTCGACAACAAGTGCCTACTCAGACCGATCATGGATCAGACAACAAGCCGCTGGGCGACGCTGATCATGGCGGCCCTCATCGCCGGCCCGCATCGCTTCGCGCAGTTGCACGCACGAGTCGGTGGCATCAGCCAGAAAATGCTGTCGCAGAACCTCAAAGCACTGGCCCGGGCCGGGCTTGTCGCCCGCCATGTGGCACCCACCAACCCGCCCCAGGTCACCTACAGCCTGACGGAACTCGGTGTCAGCCTGGCCGGACCACTCACCGATCTCATCCGATGGTTCGGCCAACACGGAGACGAGCTCCTCGCCGCCCAGAAGCACTACGACAGCCAGCAGGAATGACGCGGTGACGCGCAAACCACGCCGAGCGGGCCGGCGAGTTCAGTGATCGTCGTCGAGCGTCCGGGGCGCGAGCCACTCGCCGAAGATCATCTGGTGCGGCACAGTGATCCCATGACCGGCAGAGGATTGACCGTCGACGGTTGGATCGCGCGGGAAGGTGCGCTGAGTCGGGTCCCACCGGAATTCGCCGGTGTTGTCGACGCGGCACGCACCCGGACAGCCGAGTCTTTTGGCGGCGGCCGACTGCACAGCGCCTACCTCTACGGCAGCATCCCGCGTGGCACCGCCGTACCCGGAGTCTCCGATCTTGATTTGTTGCTCGCTCTGCACGCCGAGCCGACGGAGGCCGACCGCCTGGATGCCACGCGGATCGAGCAAGCCCTCGACCAGTCCTTCGACGAGATCGACGGCGTGGGCATCCTGCTGTTCAGCGCACGCACCCTGCTCAGCGAGCTTGAACGTCACGATCTCGGCTTCTTCGTCGCCTGCCTGTGCACTCCCTTGCTGGGCGACGACCTCGCCGACCAACTCCCCGGCTACCGGCCCACTCCCCTGCTCGCCCGCGAGACAAACGGCGACCTGTCGATCGCGCTTCCCAACTGGCGTGGGCAAGCGGCCCAAGCGAGCACCGACAACCACCGTAGGAGCCTCTGCCGGCTCGTCGCTCGTCGCATCGTCAGAACGGGATTCACGCTGGTCATGCCCCGCTGGGGAGGCTGGACAAGCGACCTCACCGAGTCCGCCGAGGCGTTCGGTCTCTACTACCCGGAACGCGCCGAGCAGATGCGCGCCGCTGCGAGGATCGGGCACGCGCCCTCGGCGGATCCGGCGGTACTACGCCACCTCATCGACGACCTGGGGCCATGGCTCGCGGTGGAGTACGCGGCCGTCCATGGTGAGAAGGCGGTTCGTCCCTGACGTTGCACCATGCCCTATCGGAGGTCGGCACCGCCCCGCGCTCACCGCTCATCGCGCACTCACCGTCGCCGAGGACGGACCACACCGGCTGCGCCCCGGCGCACTCGACGGCAAGGTCGTGCTCGCCGCCGGCGGAGCCGGCGCGGTCGGGCACGCGGTGATCCAGCTCGCCCGATGGGCCGGCGCCACCGTGATCAGCACGGTCAGCGGCCCGGAGAAGGCCACGCTGGCCACCGCGGCCGGAGCCCACCACACCATCAACTACCGCGAGGGCGACCCGACCGCCGCCATCCGGGCGATCACCCCTGCCGGCGTCGACATCGTCGCCGAGGTGGCGCTCGGCGCAAACCTCGCTCTGGACCTAGCCGTGCTGCGCACCTGCGGCACGATCGCGACGTACGCCAACGAGGGCGGACATGCGGTCGAGCTGAACGTGGGTCAGAACATGGTGCTGAACACCCGCCTGCAGTTCCTGGTGCTCTACACGGCTGGCCCGCAGGCACGCGCCGCAGCCGTCGAGGACGTCACCGCCGCTCTCCACGACGGCGCTCTGCCGGTCGGCGAGGAGCACGGCCTGGCACTGCTCCGCTTTCCGCTGCACCGCACCGCCGATGCGCATCGAGCGGTCGAGGCCGGCGCGGTCGGCAAGGTGCTGGTGGACGTCACACCCTGAGGTCAGCCGGCCACCGCAGCCCGTCTTTACCGACCTGCGGTGGGACCTGACCTGTGAAACCAGGCCGGGTCAGACGTTGAAGCGGAACTCCACCACGTCGCCGTCCTGCATGACGTACTCCTTGCCCTCGATGCGGACCTTGCCCGCCGCCTTGGCCGACGACATCGAACCGTGCTCGACCAGGTCGTGGTAGGAGACCACCTCGGCCTTGATGAAGCCGCGCTGGAAGTCGCTGTGGATGACACCCGCGGCCTCCGGCGCGGTCGCGCCGACCGGGACGGTCCAGGCGCGTGCTTCCTTGGGGCCGGCCGTGAGGTACGTCTGGAGGCCGAGCGTGCGGAAGCCGACCCGGACGAGCTGGTTGAGGCCGGGCTCGTTCTGCCCGATCGACTCCAGCAGCTCGCGGGCCTCCTCCTCGGGCAGGTCTACCAGCTCGGATTCGATCTTCGCGTCCATGAAGACGGCTTCGGCGGGGGCGACCAGGGCGCGCAGCTCGTCGAGGAACGTCTCGTTGGCCAGCTCGGCCTCGTCGACGTTGAAGACGTACAGGAAGGGCTTGGTGGTGAGCAGGTGCAGCTCGCGCAGGTGCTCCAGCTCGATCTTGGCGGCGGCGGCCCCGGAGTAGAGGGTGGTGCCGCCGTCGAGCACCTCGATGGCTGCCTTCGCGGCGGCGACCGCGGCGGCCCGGTCCTTGCGGAGCTTGGCTTCCTTCTCCAACCGGGGCAGCGCCTTGTCCAGGGTTTGCAGGTCGGCGAGGATCAGCTCGGTGTTGATCGTCTCGATGTCGTCGGCCGGGGAGATCTTGCCGTCGACGTGCACCACGTTCGGGTCGGAGAAGGCGCGGACGACCTGGCAGATCGCCGAGGCGTCGCGGATGTTGGCCAGGAAGGCGTTGCCCCGACCCTGCCCCTTCGACGCGCCGCGGACCAGGCCGGCGATGTCGACGAACGACACCGGGGCCGGCAGCACCTTCTGCGAGGAGAAGATCTCGGCCAGCTTGCCCAGCCGCTCGTCGGGCAGGCCGACCACGCCGACGTTGGGCTCGATGGTGGCGAACGGATAGTTCGCCGCCAGCACGTCGTTCTTGGTCAACGCGTTGAACAACGTGCTCTTGCCGACGTTGGGCAGGCCGACGATGCCGATGGAAAGACTCACGACCAGCCAGCTTACGCGGGGTGCGGATTATGTCGCGACCGGACCCGGCAAGCGTTGCTACCCTGCCGAACCCGATGTCTCGCTACTGGAGGTGGGATGACCTCGACGTTGCCCGAGCTGTACGTCGCCGTCGATGTGGAGGCGGACGGGCCGATCCCCGGGCCGTACAGCATGATCTCGCTGGGCATGGCCGTGGCCGGCCACCCGGACCTGACCTTCTACACCGAGCTGCGTCCGATCTCCGACGAGTTCGTGCCGGCGGCGCTGGCCGTCTCCGGCCTGGACCGGGACCGCCTGCTGCGGGAGGCACCCACCGCGCAGGACGCGATGTCCGCCGCGGCCACCTGGGTCAACGGGCTGCGCCGGATCGGCCGCCCGGTCTTCCTGGCCGCCCCGGCCGTCTGGGACGGCATGTTCGTGCACTGGTACTTCGTCCGCTTCGTCGGCCACAGCCCGTTCGGTGCCACCGGCTCGGGTGTCGATCTGCGCAGCTACTGGATGGGGCTGACCGGCAGCGAGTGGGTCCAGACCCGCAAGGGCAAGATCAAGCACGAGTTGGGTCTGCACGACGTGCCGCACACGCACCACGCCGGGGAGGACGCCGCCGAGCTGGCGCAGGTCTTCGATGCGGTGCTCCGACGCCAGCCGCCTGCCGAGCAGGCGTGACGCTCAGCCGAGCAGGCGCGGGGCGATGACCGCCTCCCGGACGCTGCCGTCCGCGCCGCGGCTGACCTCGTACGCCGACGCGCCCTCGCGGTCCGCGATCGCCTCGACCAACTGGGTGCCGCGGTAGACCAGGCCGACCCCGTCGTCGGTGCAGTGGCTGGTCGGCAGCGTCCCGTTGCCGACCAGCTCGTGCATGAGCGGACGCCGCTGCCCCTCGCTGTCGTAGTGCACCCCGTTGCCGTACGGCAGCCAGGCCAAGCCCTCGGTGAAGCCGCGCAGGCGCGGGCCGAAGCTGTCGGTGGCGCCGCCGACGTGCCAGCAGATCGAGCCCGCGGAGACCCCGGCCAGCACCACGCCGGCCTGCCAGCACTCGCGCAGGATCTCGTCGAGCCCGTGCACCCGCCACACGGCCACCAGGTTGGCCACGCTGCCACCGTCGACCCAGATCACGTCCTGGGCGAGCAGGTGGGCGCGGATGTCCTCGACGTTCGGCATGGGGAACAGGGCGAGGTGCGACAGCCGGAACCGGGTGTCGGCGAACGCTCCGTAGATGGCGCTCAGCACGGTGGGCTGGTCCCCGATGGCCTGACCGAGATAGCAGACCCGTGGCTGTGGACCGGCCTCGGCCAGCTCGGCCGCCAACTCGAAGACCGGGCTGGGACGCAGGTTGGAGGGGCCGCGGTCGCCGCGGAAGAAGCCCATGCTGGTGGCGAGGATGGTCGGTGCGCTGGCGGGCATCGGGCGTCCTTCCGTCGGTGGTCCGTCGTCCATCCTGCCGCAGCCGCCCGCCGGCACACCGTCGGCCCCAATTCGGTGATCATCGGTTGGTGGGCTGCCTGTCGGTCGAACACCCCGCCAACCCCATCATCAACGCGAGCGTTCCGGGCGGCGCTGGTGCGGCACCCGGGCCTCGGGTCGGGCGGCCGGCGGCAGCTGGGCCTCGGGCTGGAGGGCAGCCGGGGGCAGCTCGGCGAGCGGTCGGTCGGCCGGGGGTAGTTGGGCCGCGGCGGCCCGCGGCAGCGTGAACCGGTCGGCGGCGGCCGGGCCGGCCGACCACGACTCGCGCAGCATCCAGCGCACCTCGTCGGCCGTCCAGCCCAGCCCCTGCCGGGCCGCGATCTCGCGAACCAACCGTCGGCCGGCCCGGGTGTCGTCGTCGTAGAAGCGCATGCACCAGTGGTGTGTCCACATGCCGAGCGCCCGCAGGCCCGCGTCGTCGAGGGAGTCGACCAACCGGCCGCAGGCGGTGTCGGCGAAGGCCCGCTCGGAGTCGGTCGCCCGGTCCCGGTCGATGGCGCCCCGGGCGGCGGGTGCGACGGCCCGCATCCGGCGGTAGAGGGACTGCGCCACCGCGCGGGGCAGCGGCGGGAACGTGCCCGGTGTCGACGCCGCCGCCCAACCCGCCACGCTCGCCATGTCGCGCCACCCCTTCTTGAATTGGTGGCCGGACGTTACCCGTCCCGACCGACACTTCCGGGGCGGAAAAACCCGGCAGATCGCGGATAGCCACGATGACCTGCGGCGTCTGTATCTGTGACAACGAAACGGAGGTGTGGGTGGACGAGGACGAGCGGGCTCGGCTGGCCGAGTTCGTCGGCAACCGGACGCCGGCGCTGATGCGGGTCGCGTACCTGCTGACCGGGGACCACACCGCCGCCGAGGATCTGTTCCAGTCGGCGTTGGCGCGGACCATCCCGAAGTGGGGGTCCATCCGACACGCCGATCCCGAGGGCTATCTGCGCGTGGTGATGTACCGCGAGCAGATCAGCTGGTGGCGACGACTGCGCCGGTGGCGGGAGACGCCGCTCAACCCGGCGGACGAACCGGTCGGCGTCGATCCGAGCGGCGGCTCCGACGTGCGGTTGGCGATGCGCGCCGCGCTGCGCCACCTGCCACCGACCCAGCGGACGGTGGTGGTCCTGCGCTACTACGAGGACCTGCCCGAAGCCCGGGTCGCCGAGCTGCTCGGCTGCTCCGTGGGCACGGTACGCAGCCGTACCCACCGGGCTGTCACGCGCCTGCGCGAGCTGCTGCCGGAGGTCGAAATGCTGGAGGTACGGCGATGACCGATCCCTTCGAGCACCTCATCCGCTGCACCCTCACCGACCTGGCCGAGGAGGCACCGATCGTGCATGACCAGTTGAACCGAGCGGAACGGCGGGTGCGCAACCGGCGCCGCGCCACGGTGACGATGGGGGCGGTCGGCACCCTCGCGGCGATCCTCATCGCCACTCCGCTCGCTCTCGCCTCGACCGGCTCGGGCGAGGCCCCACCGGCCGCACCCAGCCCGGCGGGTCCGGCGGCCGTGCCCGGCCCGCCCGCGCCCGAGTCGACGGTTGCACCGAGCCCCGGCGGCGCGAAACAGGACCCGGGGACGCGGCCGGGCGCGCCCGGCAAGCCCGGTGCGCCCGGTGATACCGCTGATGCCCCGGGGATGCCCGGTGCTCCCGGGGTGCCCGGGGTACCCGGGGATACCGGCGAATCTGGAGTGCCCGGTACGCCCGGGGTGCCCGGTGCGCCTGGGGTGCCCGCTACGCCTGGTGATCCGTCGCCGATGAACCCGCCCGGCGCGCCGGCTGCGCCGTTGAACCCATCCGGCGCGCCGGCTGCGCCGTTGAACCCATCCGGCGCGCCGATAGCCACCCCGACTGTGTCGCGCTGAGCGGAACCGGTCAGGTCGACGGCCTCCTCGCCCCGGCCTGACCGGCCCACCGTGGCCGGCTCCGGCGGCAGCGCCAGCGCAGGGTCCGACCGGAGATACCTGTCACCTCCCCCACACCGGCGAGCGCAGCGCGGCTCCGTGACCAGCGCGCACCCGCCCACCGGGTTTGCCGAGGCCGGTAAGCCCGCCCATCCTTGGGCCATGACCGATCTCGGGCACCCGACGTGCGAGCCGTGGGGGCGACGATGAGCACCGCCATGCCCCGGGTGCCCGCCTCGCTCACCGGGCAGATCGTCACACCCGGCGACCGCCGGTACGCGCAGCTGCGCTCCACGTACACCACCACGGCGTCGCCGGCCGCCGTGCTGCTGCCGAAGACCACGGCCCAGGTGGTCGACGCGTTGCGCTATGCGCGGGAGCAACGGCTGCCGATCGCCGTCCGCAGCGGCGGGCACGGCTTCTCCGGGGCCTCCTCGAACAACGGTGGAGTGGTCATCGACCTGTCCATGCTCAACCGCGTGCAGGTGCTCGACGAGCGGGCCGGGCTGGTCCGGGTCGAGGCCGGTGCCCGCTGGGCGAACGTCGCGAAGGCGTTGGCACCGTACGGCCTGGTGGTCAGCTCGGGTGACTACGGCGGCGTCGGGGTCGGCGGTCTGGCTACCGGCGGCGGGGTCGGCTGGCTGGTCCGCGCCCACGGCCTCACCATCGACCGCGTCCGCGCCGTCGAGGTGGTGCTCGCCGACGGGACGCTGGTACGCGCGGACGCCGCGCACGAGCCGGAGCTGTTCTGGCTGGTCCGTGGTGCCGGAGCTGGTGCGGGGATCGTGGTGGCCTTCGAGATCGAGGCCGTCGAGCAACGCAACGTCGGCGTGACGCAGGTGGTCGTCGAGGCGCATCCGGACGGGCGCACCGTCCGGGAGTGGACGGCCTACCTCGCGCAGGCCCCACGGGAGTTGTCCGCGGCGGCGATGGTGTTCGCGGACGGGCGTTCGGCACTCATGTCCATCACCGCCGTGGTGGCCGCCGAGAGCCTGCGCCGGGCGCGGCCCGCGGTGGAGCCGCTGCTCGCCATCGGCAAGGTGCTCGAACACCGCACCGACCTGCTGCCCTACCCGACCCTGGTGCCGACCGCGCACCTCAACCCCAACGTCGGCCAGCAGCGCGGCACTACCACCAACGGCCTGTTCACCGGGCTGAACGACGCGGGGGCGCGGGCCGTGATGCGAGCCGTGACCGGGCCGGGGCGCGCGGTGGTGCAGCTCCGCTCGCTGGGCGGGGCGGTCAACGACGTGGCTCCCGACGCGACCGCGTACTCCCATCGCCACCAGGACACCCTGGTCATCGCCTCGGTGTTCCCACCGCAGGGCGGTGCGGCGTTGGACGCCGCCTGGCGGTCCGTCGGGGCGCGGGCCGACGGCGCGTACGTCAACTTCGAGAGCCGACCGGACCCGGCCGCGTTCGCCCGGATCTACCCGGGCGAGACCGGGGCCCGGGTGCGGCGGCTGTGGAAGCGGTACGACCCGGACGGCGTCTTCCGGTCCGCCCTGCTGACCGGCCAGCCACAGCGCGCCACCCAGCCGAACCGTGCCGCGCAGCCCAACCGTGCCGCCCAGCCGAATCGTGCCGCGCAGCCGAGTCGTGCCGGCCAGCCCACCGGGGTCGGCCAACCTCATCGGCGTCGCCGTCGTCCCCGTTGACGGGCCCCTGCTCACCGGCACGGCAAGGTCCGATTCCCGCCAGCCGACGGCGGGTCGAGCGGGGCATGATCGGTGACATGGAGCTGGACTTCGAGCGGTGTTACCGGGCCGTGGACAGTCGTGACCAACGGTTCGACGGTTGGTTCTACACGGGCGTGACGTCCACCGGCATCTACTGCCGGCCGTCCTGCCCGGCGATCACACCCAAGCGGCAGAACGTCCGGTTCTTTCCGTCCGCCGCCGCCGCGCAGGGTGTCGGGCTGCGCGCCTGCCGCCGCTGCCGGCCGGACGCCGCGCCGGGCTCACCCCTGTGGGACGTCCGCGCGGACGTGGTCGGCCGCGCGATGCGGCTGATCGCCGACGGGGTGGTCGACCGGGACGGCGTACCGGGGTTGGCCTCCCGACTGGGCTACACCGAACGGCACCTGCACCGGATGCTGCGCGCCGAGATGGGCGCCGGGCCGCTCGCACTGGCCCGGGCCCAGCGGGCGCAGACCGCCCGGATCCTGATCGAGACCACAAGCCTCTCGATGGCGGAGATCGCGTTCGCCGCCGGCTTCGGCAGCGTCCGACAGTTCAACGACACGCTCCGCGAGGTGTACGCGAGTGCCCCGTCCGACCTGCGGACGGCTCGCGGCGGTCAGCAGGCGTCGACCGGTGCGGGGACCATCGCGCTCCGGCTGGCGTACCGTCCGCCGCTGCACGCGGGCGCGCTGCTGGACTTCTTCGCGGTGCGGGCGCTGCCCGGCGTGGACGAGGTGCGCGATGGGGCGTACCACCGGGGTTTGCGGTTGCCGCACGGCACCGGCGAGGTGGCGCTGACCCCGGCGGCCGGGCACGTGGCGGCGACGCTGCGGTTGACCGACGTCCGTGACCTGGCGCCCGCGGTGGCCCGGTGTCGCCGGCTGCTCGACCTGGACGCGGACCCGGCCGCCATCGACGCCACGCTGGCCGCCGACCCGGCGCTGGCCCCCGCGGTGGCGGCGGAACCCGGCATCCGGGTCCCCCGAGCGGTAGACGGCTTCGAGATGGCCGTCCGAGCCATCATCGGCCAACAAATCTCCCTACCCGCCGCCAAAAAAACCCTAACCCGCCTCCTAACCGCCTCCCTCCGCCCGGTTGATCATGAGGTTATTGCCACCGACTCCGGCGTGTCGGGACAACAACTCCATGATCACCGGGGGTTTTTGAGCGCGGAGGAGTTGTTGTCGCTGCCGGACTCTGGATTTGGGATGCCGGTGGGGCGGCGGGAGACATTGCGGGGGGTGGCTCGGGCGGTTCTTGACGGGTCGGTCGATCTGGGGGCTTCGGTGGATCGGGGGGAGGCCACTCGGGGGTTGCTTGCGCTGCCTGGTATTGGGCCGTGGACCGCCAACTATTTGGCCATGCGCGCCTTCGGCGACCCGGACATCCTGCTCAGCACCGACCTCGCGGTCCGACGCGGCGCCGCCGCCCTCGGCCTGCCCGACAACCCGACAAACCTCGACCGGTACGCCGAGCGTTGGCGTCCCTGGCGGTCCTACGCAACGATGAGACTCTGGAGAGCGGCATGAGCATCGACAGCACCGTAATGAGCACGCCGGCCGGCCCGTTGAGCATCCTCGCCGGCCCGGACGGCGACGTACGAGCGGCCGGCTTCACCCCGGACCCGGCGGCGCTGCTGCCCCTGGTCCACCCGAGCCTGCGGGCGCCGGTGCGCGAACGGGCCGACCTCGGCCCGGTCAGCGCGGCGGTCCGGTCCTACCTGGACGGCGACCTCAGCGCCATCGACACGGTGCCGGTGCGGCAGCGCACCGGCGGGGAGTTCATGGCGCACGCCTGGCAGGTGCTGCGCGAGGTGCCGGCGGGCACCCCGGTCACCTACACCGGGTACGCCGCGCTGGCCGGTCGACCACCGGCGGTGCGGGCCGCCGCGGCGGCGTGCGCCCGGAACGCGGCGGCACTGTTCGTGCCCTGCCACCGGGTGCTGCGCACCGATGGCACGCTCGGCGGGTACCGCTGGGGGCTGGACGTGAAGACGTGGCTTCTCGGTCATGAGCGGCGCCTGACAGCAAGCTGACACCGGCTCCGGCCGCCATTGACGCTACCGTCTGGTATGCCTCTGCGGAGCGACGGCGACCCGGCCACCCCGGTCGCCGCGCCCCGGCACCCGTTGCACAACCTCTGGCGGTTGCGTCCCTACCTGCGCCCGTACGCTGCCGAGTTCGCCTGGCTGCTCGTCGCGGGCCTGGCGGGCACGGCGGCCGGGATCGCCGTGCCGCTGGTCGTGCAGCGGGTGGTGGACGGGCCGGCGGCCCGGCACGAACCGGCCGGGCTGCTCCAGCTCGGCGGCCTGGCGCTGCTGCTCGGCGTCGTCGAGGCGGTGCTCATCTTCATCCGCCGGTGGGTGCAGTCGTCCTCGGCCGTGGGCATGGAGGCGGCGCTGCGCGCCGACGTCTACGCCCACCTGCAACGGCTGCCGACGAGCTTCCACGACCGCTGGCAGTCCGGCCAGTTGCTCTCCCGAATCACCAGCGACCTGTCGGTGATCCGCCGGTTCCTCTCCTTCGGCGTGTTCTTCCTGCTGCTCAACCTGACCACCTACGTGGTCGTGGTCGTGCTGCTGTTCAACCTGCACCCGATGCTCGGGGCGCTGGTCGCGGCCAGCTCGGTGCCGCTGCTGCTGATCAGCCGCCGGTTCGGGCGGCACTACCATGCCGCGTCCCGGCGGATGCAGGACGAGCAGGGCGACGTGGCGACCCTGGTCGAGGAGACCGCGCAGGGTCTGCGCACCATGAAGGCGTATGGCCGGGGGCCGGAACTGGCCGCCCGCTTCGCCGTGGGGGCACAGCGGGTGCACGACACGGGCGTGGGCAAGGCGCGGCTGCTGGCCAACACCTCGGCGTTGCTCGACCTGGTGCCCAACGTGACCCTGGGCGTGGTGCTGGTGGCCGGGGCGGCCGCCGCCGCGAAGGGTGCGCTGACCATCGGCGAGTTGGTCGCGTTCGTCAGCCTGCAACTGATGCTCATCTGGCCGGTGCAGTCGCTGGGTTGGATCATCGCCAACGGTCAGGAGGCCGCCACCGCCGCCGACCGGCTCCAGGAGGTGCTGGACACCCCACCGGAGATCGTGGACTCTCCCGGCGCGCTCGCCCTGACCCGCGACGCCGTGCACGGCCAGCTCCGCATCGAGCGGGTCTCGTTCAGCTACCCGGGTGGCACCGCGCCGGTGCTACGCGGGATCGACCTGGTCATCGAGCCGGGCGAGACGCTCGCCCTGGTCGGTGCCACCGGCTCCGGCAAGAGCACGCTGCTCTCGCTGGTGCCCCGGCTGCAGGAGGTGACCGCCGGCCGGATCACTCTGGACGGGCACGACCTGCGCGAACTACGGCTGGCCTCGCTGCGCCGGCTGGTCGGGGTGGCGTTCGAGGAGCCCACGCTCTTCTCCATGTCGGTGCGGGAGAACCTCACCCTGGGGCGCCCGGACGCCGGCGACGACGATGTCCGGGCGGCCCTCGCGCTGGCCCAGGCCGACTTCGCGTACGAGCTGCCGTGGGGGTTGGCCACCCGGGTCGGTGAGCAGGGGATCTCCCTCTCCGGTGGGCAGCGGCAGCGACTCGCGTTGGCACGGGCCGTGCTCGGCCGACCGGCGGTGCTGGTGCTCGACGACCCCCTGTCCGCGCTCGACGTGCACACCGAGGCACTTGTCGAGGGGGCACTGCGACAGGTGCTGCGCGACAGTACCGCGCTGCTGGTGGTGCACCGGCCGTCGACGATCGCCCTGGCCGACCGGGTCGCCCTGCTCGAGGACGGGCGGATCACCGCGGTGGGCCGGCACTCCGACCTGCTGGCCACCGTTCCGGCGTACCGGGCGCTGCTGGCCGCCGACCCACCCACCGGGCACCCACCGGCGGCCGACGCCGGCCCGCGCCCGTCCGCCTCCGGCGGATGGGGGCTGGTGCGCTCGTGACCGTGCCGCAGCAGGGCGACCCACCGCCGGAGGAGGAACCGGAGCTGACCCGGTGGCGCGGGACCGCCACGGACCCGGAGGCCGACCGGAGTCGGGCCGAGGACACCGCACCCGAGGCGGTGGCCCGGCTGCGCCGGCTCAGCCGGACTCTGCTCGCCGAGCAGCTCCGACCACACCGGGGGCGACTCGCCGCCGCGGTCGGCCTGCTGCTAACCCAGAACGCCGCCGCGATGGCCGGGCCGTACCTGGTCATGATCGGCATCGATCGGGCCATCGCGCCGCTGCGCGCCGGCGACGCCCGCCCGCTGGTCGCGGTCGCCGCGGCGTTCGTGGTGGCCGCGTTGACCGAGTACGCGGCCCGACGTGGGTTCCTCACCCTCTCCGCCCGGATCGGTCAGGCCGTCCTGCTCGACCTGCGGCAGCGCGTGTTCGGGCACTTCCTGCGATTGTCCGTGGGCTTCCACGAGCGGTACACCTCAGGTCGGATGGTCTCCCGGCTCACCAGTGACCTCGACTCGATCGCCGAGCTTGTCGACGGTGGGATCGACAACCTGGTGATGGCCGGGTTGTCGATGCTGTCGGTGGCCGCCATCCTGCTCTGGCTGGACCTGCCGCTGGCCGCCGTGACGCTGCTCGCCTTTCCGTTCCTGTTCTGGCTCTCCCGCTGGTTCGCCCGGTCGTCGGCGAGCGCGTACCGGCGGACCCGGGACGCGGTCGCGCTTGTCATCGTGCACTTCGTCGAGTCGATGCGGGGCATCCGGGCGGTGCAGGCGTTCCGCCGGGAGCCGCGCAACCAACGGATCTTCGTAGCGCTCGGCGACGACTACCGACGAACCAGCCTGCTCACGTTCCGCCTGATCGCCACGTACTCGCCGGCGATCAAGCTGATCGGCAACGTCACCGTGGCGGTGGTGCTCTGCTACGGCGGCTGGCGGGTGCTCGACGGGCAGACCGAGGTGGGCGTGCTCGCCGCGTTCCTGCTCTACCTGCGTCGTTTCTTCGAGCCGATGCAGGAGCTGAGCCAGTTCTACAACTCGCTCCAGTCGGCCACGGCGGCACTGGAGAAGCTGGCCGGGGTGCTCGACGAACGGCCAGCCGTCGCCGAGCCGGCCCGACCCACACCGCTGCCGACCGGGCCCGGGCGCGGCGAGTTGACCTTCCGGGCGGTTTCCTTCGGCTACCGGGCCGGCGCCCCGATCCTCGGCGGGCTGGAGCTGACCGTGTCGGCCGGGCAGACGGTGGCACTGATCGGGCCGACCGGCGCGGGCAAGTCGACGATCGCCAAGCTGGTCGCCCGTTTCCACGACCCGGACACCGGCACGGTCCGGCTGGACGGGGTCGACCTGCGCGACGTGAGCGACGCCGACCTGCGTCGCGCCGTGGTGTTGGTGACCCAGGAGAACCACCTGTTCAGTGGGACCGTCGCGGAGAACATCAGGTTCGGCCGCCCCGGCGCGGACGACGAGACGGTCCAGGCCGCCGCGCGGGCGATCGGCGCGCACGACTTCATCGCCGCCCTACCCGAGGGGTACGCGACCCAGGTGCACCGGCGCGGCGGCCGACTCTCCGCCGGGCAACGCCAACTTGTCGCGTTCGCCCGGGCGTTCCTGGCCGACCCGACCGTGCTGATCCTGGACGAGGCGACGTCGTCGCTGGACGTGCCGACCGAACGGCTGGTGCAGCGCGCACTCGGCACCATCCTGCGCGACCGCACCGCCCTGGTCATCGCGCACCGACTCTCCACCGTGGAAACCGCCGACCGGGTGCTCGTCCTCGACGACGGGCAGGTCGTCGAGGACGGCCCACCCACCGTGCTGGCCGAGGCCGACGGCCGGTACGCGGCCCTGCACCGGCAGTGGCGCGACTCGCTGATCTGACCCAGCGATGCGCTAACTACGTGGCCGGGCCCTCCCCCGGTGCCTACGATCGCAGGATGACCGATACGGCGAGGACGTCCCGCGCCGGCGTTCCCGAGCGTCCGAGTTTGGACGGGCTCGAGGAGAGCTGGGCACGCCACTGGCAGGAGGAGGGCACGTACGCGTTCGACCGCTCGAAGGCGACTGTTCCCGGTCGCGGCGCGGCGTCAGACGCGCCGAGCGGGAATGGTCGCAGGGCCGACGTGTACGCGATCGACACCCCGCCGCCGACCGTATCGGGCGAGTTGCACATGGGGCACGTGTACTCGTACACGCACACCGACATCGTCGCGCGGTACCAGCGGATGCGCGGCAAGGTGGTCTTCTACCCGATGGGCTGGGACGACAACGGCCTGCCCACCGAGCGTCGGGTGCAGAACGTGTACGGGGTGCGCTGCGATCCGGCGCTGGCGTACGACCCGGTGTGGCGGCCACCGACCGCCCCGGTCGACGATGCCGCACGCCGCGACCCCACCCCGATCTCCCGGCGAAACTTCATCGAGCTGTGCGAACGGCTGACGGTCACCGACGAGCAGGCCTTCGAGGCGCTGTGGCGGCGGCTCGGGCTCTCGGTGGACTGGTCGTTGACCTACACGACGATCGGCCGGATCGCCCGCACCACCAGTCAGCGGGCGTTCGTGCGCAACCTGCTGCGTGGCGAGGCGTACCAGTCGGAGGCGCCGACACTGTGGGACGTCGGCTTCGCCACCGCCGTCGCCCAGGCGGAGTTGGAGGACCGGGAGCGCCCCGGCGCCTACCACCGGCTGCGGTTCGCCGGGCCGGCCGGGCGGGAGGTGCTCATCGACACCACCCGGCCCGAACTGCTGCCGGCCTGCGTCGCGCTGGTCTGTCACCCCGACGACGAGCGGTACGCCGACCTGGTGGGTGCGACGGTGCGCAGCCCGCTGTTCGACGTCGAGGTGCCGGTGCGCGCCCATCCGCTCGCCGACCCGGGCAAGGGCACCGGCGTCGCGATGGTCTGCACGTTCGGCGACCTGAGCGACGTGACCTGGTGGCGTGATCTCAACCTCGACACCCGGGTGGTCATCGGCCGCGACGGCCGACTGCTCGCGGAGCCGCCGGCCGGGGTGCCGGCACAGCCGTACGCGGCGCTGGCCGGGCAGACCGTCAACGGCGCCCGCCGGGAGATCGTGGGGATGCTGGCCGACACCGGTGACCTGGTCGGCGAGCCGCGCCCGATCACCCACCCGGTCAAGTTCTACGAGCGTGGCGACCGCCCACTGGAGATCGTCTCGACTCGACAGTGGTATCTGCGCAACGGCGGCCGGGACGCCGACCTGCGGGCCACGCTGCTGGCCCGGGGCGGGGAGCTGCACTGGGTGCCGGCACACATGAAGCACCGCTACGACAACTGGGTGGGCGGCCTGACCGGGGACTGGCTGGTCAGTCGACAGCGCTTCTTCGGGGTGCCGGTGCCGGTGTGGTACCGGCTCGACAACACTGGCGAGCCGGACTGGTCCCACCCTCTCACGCCGGACGAGTCCGCGCTGCCAGTCGACCCATCCAGTGACCCGGCGCCCGGCTACGACGAGTCGCAGCGCGGCCAACCGGGTGGCTTCATCGGTGACCCGGACGTGCTGGACACCTGGGCCACCTCGTCGCTGACCCCGCAGATCGTCGGTGGTTGGGAGACCGACCCGGAGCTGTTCGCACAGATCTTCCCGATGGACCTGCGCCCGCAGGGGCAGGAGATCATCCGGACGTGGCTCTTCGACACCGTGGTCCGTTCGCACTTCGAGCACGGGGTGCTGCCCTGGCGGGACACCGTGCTCTCGGGCTGGATCCTCGACCCGGACCACAAGAAGATGGCCAAGTCCAAGGGCAACGTGGTCACCCCGGTGGCGCTGTTGGAGCAGCACGGTTCGGACGCGGTGCGCTACTGGGCGGCCAGCGGCAAGCCCGGCATGGACCTGGCCTTCGACCCGGCGCAGATCAAGATTGGTCGCCGGCTGGCCACCAAACTGCTCAACGCGTCCAAGTTCGTTCTCGGGCTGGGCGCGGCGGACGCGCTGCGCGCCCCGTACGACAACGCCAGCTCGGCGCGTCTGACGCCGCGCCGCGACCTGGAGCTGAAGGCCACCACCGCACTGGACCGGGCCATGCTCGCCGAGCTGACCACCGTGGTCACCGCCGCGAGCACCGCCCTCGCCGCGTACGACCACACCGCGGCGTTGCAGGCGACCGAGGCGTTCTTCTGGCGGTTCTGCGACGACTACATCGAGTTGGTCAAGGAGCGGGCCTACGGCACCGGGGCGGGCGCCGACTCGGCGCGGGCGGCGCTGGCCTCGGCGCTCTCGGTGCAGCTGCGGCTGTTCGCCCCGGTCCTGCCCTACGTGACCGAGGAGGTCTGGTCGTGGTGGCGGTACGGCTCGGTGCACCGTGCGCCGTGGCCCACCACCCACGAGGTGGCCCGGACGATCGAGGGGTCGGGTGAGCCGGCGCTGCTGCGGCTCGCCGGCGACGCGTTGAGCCAGGTGCGGCGGGCCAAGTCGGAGCGGAAGCTGTCGATGAAGGCGGAGGTGCCGCTGGCCGAGGCGCTCGGCCCGGCGGCGCTTCTGGAACAGCTCACCCTCGTCGCCGACGACCTGCGGGCGGCGGGCCGGATCGGCAAACTCGACCTGCTCCCCGACCGCACCCCGGAGCTCGTCATCGCCTGCGCGTTCTGACCGCCGTCCGCCGCCGCCACCCCCCTCCGGCGGCGGCGGACGGGAGTCACCAGCCGCGCAGGAAGCGCAGCCCGAGCAGGATCGCGATCACGGACGGCCCCACCAGCAGGGTGATCGCCTGGAGCCGGTACGGCATCCGGTGCCGGGTCAGCTCGCCCGCGTTGCCCAGCACGATGGCCCCGGCCAGCATCAGGAACGCGCCCCACCAACCGGTCTCCAGGTCGATCACGTCCAGCCGGATCAGTTGCAGGGTCAGGCCGAGCAACGCGCCGGTCAGCGCGAGCAGAGCCACCGCCCGGTGCAGGCCGCGGGCCAGTGGGTGGGCCGCCCGCCAGCCGTAGGTGCCGGCGACCGCCAGGCAGGGCAGCACCACCATCAGCGGCCAACCCCGCCCCATCACGCCGAACATCAGCAGCGCACCCACGGTGAACACCAGGGTGCCGACGCAGGCGAGCAGGTAACCGCCGAAAGCCCGACCACCACCCCGGGCCAGCAACGGCCCGCCGCTGGCCGCCAGCAACGCGCCCGGGATCAGGATGAACACCGCCCACCAGTGGAACTGGCCGGTGCCCTGGGCGGCCGTGGCGACCGTGGCGCAGGCCAGCCCGGCGACCGCCAGGCTGGTCAGCCACGGCCGGCTACTCCGGGAGTACGGCTCAGCCAACGACGTTCGTTCCGCTTGGACGCTCACGCCCACCAGCCTGGCCCGACGTGGGGTAGCCGGTCCATCCGGCCAGCCCTACCGCCGGAGGGTGGCTGGCCGGAACACCGCCGCGCACCGGCCTCAGCTCGTCTCGCCGGCCACGCTGAACGACCGCAGACGGTCGATGGCCAGCACGGTGAAGCCGACGCTGACCAGCGCCGTCATCACCGAGGCCACCGGCACCGAGACGGTGGTCTCCAACAGCCCGCTGGGGGCGAGCCGGTCGGCGAGGGCGATCACGTACTGCTGGATGGAGAGCACCTTGGTGCCGCTGACGAAGTTGCCCAGCAGCCCCTCCCAGATCAACACGTAGACCAGGCCGAGCAGCACCGGCCGCCTGGTGACCAGGCTGAGCGCGAGGAACAACGCCGAGTACGCCAGCGCGCCGAGCGCCGCCGCGAACGCCAGCGCCAGACCGAGGCGTACCGAATCGGCCAGCACGCCCGCGACGTAGAGCGGCACCGCGACGGTGGCCGCGCTGACCCCGGCGGCCACCGCGAGCTTCGGCAGCACGATCTGCCAACGCGGCAGCGGCTTGGTCAGGATGTGCACCACAGTGCCGTCGTCGATCTCGGCGCCCAACACGCCCGTGCCGATGATCAGCGCGACCACCGGCAGCACCACGGCCAGCCCGAGCCCGACGAGCACCGGCGGCCCCCACTCGCCCGGGTCGACGCCCAGTGACCGGCAGAGCACGGCCAACCCGAGCAGCACCAACGGCAACGGGAGCAGCAGCAGGAACCGACGCCGGCCGAACAGCCCGCGTGCGGTGATCCAGGTAATTGTCGACATGTCAGGCCTCCACCAGGTAGGAGAAGACGCTCTCCAGAGACTCGTCGGACGGCACCAGCTGGCGCACCCGGATGCCTTGCTTGAGCGCGATCCGGGGCAGTGCCCGGGTGAAGGCGCCGTAGTCGCCGGCCCGCACGGTCAGACCCGTGGGGTCCAGCTCGACCCCACTGACCGACGGCTCGGCGATCAGCGCGACGGCCAGGGCCCGGTCGTTCGTCGACCGCACCGCGAACACGTGCGGACGGTTGGTCATCAACCGGCGGATGGTCCGGAAGTCGCCGGAGGCCGCCAACCGCCCGGCCACCATCACCTGCACCGTCCCGGAGACCTGCTCGACCTCCTCCAGGATGTGCGAGCTGAACAGGATGGTCCGGCCGGCGTCGCCAAGCGTGTGCAGCAGCTGCATCATGTGCAGCCGCTGGCGCGGGTCCATCCCGTTGAACGGCTCGTCGAGCAACAGCACCTGCGGGTCGTGCACCATCGCGGCGGCCACCCGGGCCCGCTGCCGCATGCCTTTGGAATACGTGCCGATCCGGCGGTCCTGTGCCGACTCCAGCTCCACCAGGTCGATCGCCCGCCGGGCCGCCGCCGCCGGGTCGGCCAGCCGGTGCAGCTTCGCGCTTGCCAACACGAACTCGTACGCGGTGAGGAAACCCTGCACCGCCTCCCGCTCACTGACCAGCCCCAGCCGCCGGTAGACGTCGGGGTTGCGCCAGGTCGGCTGGTCGTCGAGGGTGACCGTGCCGCGCGACGGGGACAGGAAACCGGCCATCATGTGCAGCAGGGTGGTCTTGCCGGCGCCGTTCGGGCCGAGCAGGCCCGTCACGCCCGGCCCCAGGGCCATGCTGATGTCGTTGACCGCGACCACGTTGCCGTACCACCGGGACACCCCGGTCAGGCTCAGCGTGCTCATCAGGAGGCGACCTTCCGGTAGCGGACCAGCAGGAGGGCGGTCGCGCCGGCGACCAACAGCACCGCGGCCAGGGCGTAGACCGGGCCGAACCCGCCGATCATCATCTCGCCCGGATCGCCCTCGACCAGCAGGTCACCAAGCGACCAGATGCCCACCCCCTGCACCAGCGTGGAGGGCGAGGCGAGCCCGGCCAACTCGTTGGCGGCGCGCGACGGCAGGATGCTCAGCACCCCGACGATCGGGGTGGTCATCAGGAAGACCGCCACCACCCCACCGGCGGCGAAGGCACGCTTGCCGGTCAGCGAGGCGACGAGCAGCCCGACCGAGGCGAAGACCACAGCCCACAGCCCGGCGTAGAGCAGCCCGGGCAGCAGGTCGAGCAGCTCGTTCCACACCCCGCGCATGCCCTGCTTGGTGGTGAACGCGGCACCCAGGAACATCAGCAACTGCGGCCCGCCGAGCAGCAGCCAGAGCGCCGTGACGAGCGCCAGCAGCTTGGCCAGTGCGTAGTCGGCGCGCGGCAGCGGTCGGGAGAAGTACAACGGCAGCACACCGCTGCGCAGGTCCCGGGAGACCAACTCGGGCGCGGCCACCGCGACGAAGAAGATGACAAGCCAGCTCATCGCGTCGGCGAACTGGGCGTACGTGGCGACCGGCTCGCCGATCTGGCTGCGTACGGCGGCCAGGGCCACCGCGACCAGGGAGACGATGCCGACCACCAGCCACGGGAAGATCTTGGCCTTCGCGCTGCGCCCGAACCCGAACGCGGTGCGCAGCCCGTGCCCGTAGAGGGCGCCGAAGACCTGGCGGCGGCCCAGCCTCGGGCCCTCGTAGCGCTGGTAGCCGATGTCGTGGATGACGCCGGTCGGCGCCTGGCGCACGGCGGCTGCGGTCGGCTCAGGCATGGGAGAGCTCCCTCGTGGCGAAGAGTTCGGCCACCCGGTGCCGGCGCTGGTCCAGTCGGTGCAGTGGCAGGTCCAGTTCGGCGACCGCGCCGAGGATCAGGTCGTAGGTGGCGTCGTCCGCCAGTGGCACGAGGAGCAGTCGCCCGTCCCGTGCCACCGGCAGCTTGAGCTCGGCGAGCCGGGCGGCGAGCTGCTCGGTGCCCTCGCTGACCTCCACGGCGAGCACGTCGGTGGCCGACGTCATCGCGGAGATGTGGTCGGCGCGCAGCAGTTTGCCGCCGTCGATGGCGATCAGCGTGTCGCAGATCCGCTCCACCTCGCCGAGCAGGTGCGAGCAGACCAGCACGGAGATGCCGAACTCGGTGCCGATCCGGTGCACCAGCGCCAGCATGGCGTCCCGGCCGGCCGGGTCCAGGCCGTTGGTCGGCTCGTCGAGCAGCAGCAGGTCGGGGTCGTGCACCAGCGCCTGGGCCAGCTTGACGCGCTGCTTCATGCCGGTGGAGTAGCCGCCCACCGGGCGGTAACGCTCCTCGTAGAGCCCGACGTGCCGCAGGGCCTCCGAGGCTCGCTCGCGGGCGGCGGTGCGAGGTAGGCCGCTCATCCGGCCGAGGTGGGTGACCAGCTCGGCGGCGGACAGGTCGGGTGGGAGGCAGTCGTGCTCGGGCATGTAGCCGACGCGGGCACGAACCGCCGCCGGGTCGGCGGACGGGTCGATGCCGAGCACCGAGACCTGACCGCTGGTCGGGGGGATCAGGCCGAGCAGAATCTTGATCAACGTGGATTTTCCGGCGCCGTTCGCGCCCACCAGGCCGATGATCCCGGGCTCGACGGCGACGGTGAGGTCGGCGAGCGCGGTGACCCGACCTCCGTACGTCTTGGTGAGCGACTGGGTCGCGATCAGTGTCACGCTGCCAGCGTAGGGAGTCGACACCCGTCGCGGACAGCGGCTCGCCCCCCGTGCTCCCCTGATCCTTGCCCCGACGGACCCCTAAGGCCTGTTTCATCAGGGCGGTCGGGCCGAGGCGGAGTCCAGACGGCGATCCGAGGACGGCCGCCCACGGGAGTCGTGGAGTGGCGGCCTCGACCGATCGACGGTCGGCTGCGAAACTGTGTGCCGGTCAGCGAGTGGGGGGCGTGGATGAGCAACGGCTGGGTGCTGCCCGACGAGGTGCTACGGGACGCGCCGGCGTACACGCCGCGTCCCGGTGAGCTGGCTGATCTGGAGCTGCTGCTGACCGGTGCGTACGCCCCACTGAGCGGTTTCATGACCCGCGCCGACCTGGTGTCGGTCAGCCGGCGGGGCCAACTGGCCGACGGCACTCCGTGGCAGGTCGCGGTGACCCTACAGGTGCCGGCGGCGCTGGCCCAGAGCTTCGATCCGGGCGACCCGGCCCGCCGGGCGCTGGTGCTGACCGACGGCGAGGGCGCTCCGGCGGCGGCCCTGGACGTGGCCGACGTCTGGCCGGTACGCGAGGGCGTGGCCGGGGTGGGCGGCCAGGTCCGGCGACTCGGCGACGGTGGGCACGGCCCGTTCCAGCGGCTGCGCCGCAGCCCGGAGGAGGTCCGCGCGCTGCTGCCACCGGGCCGGGTGCTGGGAGTCATCGCCGACCGACCGCTGCACCGTCCACAGCTCGCGCAGATCGCCCACGCCGCCCGCACCCTGGCCGCGCACCTGCTCGTGATGATCCCGGTCGGTGAGGGTGGTGTCGGTGGGCTTCCGCCGGAGGCGCTGGTGCGCACGATCTTCGCCGCCCGGGACCGGATGCCGCCGGCCACCGTGATCGCGGTGCCGCTGTCGCACCGGCGGGAGGAGATCAGCGACGCGTTGCTGCGCGCCCGGGTGTCCGCCGCGTACGGGGTCACCCACCTGCTCTCCACCGGCGAGATGCTCTCCGGTGCCGGGCTGCGGGTGCTGGTGCCGCGCGAGCTCGCGTACGACAACCGGGACGGGCAGTGGCGCTGGCGGGAGGACATCCCACCGCGCAACCGTCGGCTCGCGCTGACCCAGCAGGAGATCGACGACCTGCTCGACCGGGGCTTTCCCCTGCCGGAGTGGCACACCCCGCCGGCCGTGGCGAGGGAGCTGGCCCGGGCCCGGCCACCGCGTCGGCACCGCGGGCTGGTGGTCTTCCTGACCGGGTTCTCCGGCTCCGGCAAGTCGACGATCGCCCGCGGGCTGGCGGACGCGTTGCGGGAGAGCGGCGACCGCACGGTGACCCTGCTCGACGGTGACGTGGTGCGCCGGGAGCTCACCGCGGGGCTGGGCTTCAGCAAGGCCGACCGGGACACCAACGTCCGGCGGATCGGGTGGGCGGCCGCCGAGATCGCCCGGCATCGGGGGGTGGCCATCTGCTGCCCGATCGCCCCGTACGCGGCGGCCCGCGCCACCGCCCGCGAGATGGCCCTGGCGGCCGGGGCGGGCTTCGTGCTGGTGCACATCGCCACTCCGCTGGAGGTGTGTGAGCGCCGGGACCGCAAGGGCCTGTACGCGCGGGCGCGCGCCGGCCTGCTCACCGGGATGACCGGCATCGACGACCCGTACGAGGAGCCGACCGACGCCGACCTGGTGCTGGACACCACCGATCTGAGCGTCGCGGACGCGGTGCAGGCCGTGCTGCACCAGCTGACCGAGACCGGTTGGGTGGAGCTGAAGATCGCGGCCAGCTGAGTCGTCTCCGTGGCCCCCGTTCGGCCCCCGCTCACTACGCGCTAGTGTTCGTCTTTGTTGGAACACGTTTGACCGCGTGAGAGTCGGGAACCCCCGGGGAGGCACGGCGAATGCTCGCTCAGCAGCGGCAGGCGGCCATCCTGGAGCGGGTCCGGTCCACCGGCGGCGTCCGGGTCACCGAGTTGGCCGGCGAGTTCGGTGTCTCCGACATGACCATCCGCCGTGATCTGGAGTCGCTGCAGGAGCGTGGCCTGCTGGCCAAGGTCCACGGCGGCGCCACGACGGCCGGGCCGAGTTCGACAGACGAGCCGGGCTTTCACGCCAAGTCGGTCCGCCAACTGGCGGAGAAGGCCGCCATCGCGGACCGGGCCGCCCAACTGGTCCGGCCGGGCGCGGCGGTCGCGCTCTCCGCCGGCACCACCACCGCCGAGCTGGCCCGCAGGCTGGTGGACGTGCCCGGCCTGACCGTGGTGACCAACTCGCTGCCGGTGGCCGAGATCCTGCACGCCGCGGGTCGACCGGACCAGACGGTGGTGCTCACCGGGGGCGTACGCACGCCGTCGGACGCGCTTGTCGGCCCGCTCGCGGTCGGGGCCGTCCGGTCGCTGCACCTGGATCTGCTCTTCCTGGGCGTCCACGGCATCACCGAACGGGCCGGGTTCACCACCCCGAACCTGATGGAGGCCGAGACCGACCGGGCGCTCGTGGCCGCGGCGGACCGGCTGGTGGTGCTCGCCGACCACACCAAGTGGGGCACGGTGGGCATCTCCTCGATCGTCGAGCTGGCAGCAGCACACGTACTGGTCAGCGACGACCGGTTGCCTCCGCCCGCACGACGGGTACTCGGCGAACACGTGGGCGAATTGATCATGGTGGAAGCGACAGGGGCGGGCCGCGAGACGCGCACGCCGACGAGTGAGGGGGCGGCGCAGTGAAACGCACCGCGATCGACCTGGCCGACGGCCGGGAGCTGATCTACTTCGACGAGCGCGACGACGCCGTCCGCGACCAGCCGGACCGCCGCGACCTGCCGCCGCCGCCCCCCGCGTCCCAGCTGCGCTACGACCCGCTCACCGACGAGTGGGTGGCGGTGGCCGTGCACCGGCAGACCCGCACCTTCCTCCCGCCGGCGAACGAGTGCCCCCTCGACCCGTCGGTGGGTGACCGGCTGACCGAGGTCCCCGCGCCCGACTACGACGTGGTGGTCTTCGAGAACCGGTTCCCGTCGCTCAGCGGACGAGTGGTGGACGAGCCCGGCGAGATCACCCCGTTCACCCCTGTTCGACCGGGTGTCGGCCGTTGCGAGGTGGTCTGCTTCACCTCGGACCACAACGCATCCTTCGCCAGCCTGCCGCCGCGCCGGGTCCGCACCGTCCTGGACGCGCTCGCTGACCGCACCGAGGTGCTCGGCGAGTTGCCCGGCGTGGAGCAGATCTTCTGCTTCGAGAACCGGGGCGTCGAGATCGGCGTCACGCTGCACCACCCGCACGGGCAGATCTACGCGTACCCCTTCGTGACGCCGCGCACCCGCGCGCTGCTGGCCGCGGCGCGCCGGCACGCGGAACGGACCGGCGGGAGCAACCTGTACGCGGACGTGCTGGCCGCCGAGCGCGCCACCGGCGACCGGGTGGTCACCGAGAACGAGCACTGGACGGCGTTCGTCCCGGCGGCCGCCCGCTGGCCGTTCGAGGTGCACGTCGCGCCACACCGGCTGGTACCGGACATCCCGGCGCTCAGCGACAGCGAGCGGGACGCCTTCGGGCCGCTCTACCTGGATCTGCTGCGCCGCTTCGACGGCCTGTTCGACATGCCGATGCCGTACATCTCGGCTTGGCACCAGGCTCCGGTGCGCATCGACCGCGACCTGGGCTACCTGCACCTGCAGCTGTTCAGCATCCGGCGGGCCACGGACAAGCTGAAGTACCTGGCGGGCTCCGAGTCCGGGATGGGCGTCTTCATCAACGACATCGCCCCCGAGCGCGCCGCCGACCTGCTGCGCGCCGCCTGAACGGTCTGCTGCGCGGCGCCGCCTTCGCGGAAACAGGGCGCGGGGGGCCCGGGACAGGGCCCCCCGCAGGGAAGGGACGGCTGGCTGTGCACGGCACAGCCGGGAAGGCTGGCTGATCGGCGCACGGGTGCCGCGGGTCGACCGTGGTCAACCTTCCTCGGACGCGACTGGCATCTCGTCCATCCTGGTCAACGAGGCGCGCCGACAGCAGTGACGCCGACCGGCGCGTCAGCCCCGGACACGCCGAAGCCCGCCGGCGCAGAGGCCGGCGGGCTCCGATAACGCGGTACGCCTGGATCAGGCGGCGATCTTGCGGGCCAGGTTCTCGTCGAGCGCGTTCATGAACTCGTCGGTGGTCAGCCACGGGGCGTCGCGCGAGATGAGCAGCGCGAGGTCCTTGGTCATCTGGCCGCCCTCGACGGTGTCGACGATGACCTGCTCCAGGGTGTTGGCGAACTCGGTGACCGCCGGGGTGCCGTCCAGCTTGCCCCGGTGGGCCAGGCCCCGGGTCCAGGCGTAGATCGACGCGATCGGGTTGGTCGAGGTCTTCTCGCCCTTCTGGTACTGCCGGTAGTGCCGGGTGACCGTGCCGTGCGCGGCCTCGGCCTCGACGGTCCGGCCGTCCGGGGAGAGCAGCACCGAGGTCATCAGACCCAGCGAGCCGAAGCCCTGCGCGACGGTGTCGGACTGCACGTCACCGTCGTAGTTCTTGCAGGCCCAGACGTAGCCACCCTCCCACTTGAGCGCGGCGGCGACCATGTCGTCGATGAGCCGGTGCTCGTAGGTGATGCCGGCGGCGGCGAACTCGTCCTTGAACTCGGTCTCGAACACCTCGGCGAAGATGTCCTTGAACCGGCCGTCGTACGCCTTGAGGATGGTGTTCTTGGTGGACAGGTAGACCGGGTAGTTGCGGTCCAACCCGTACCGGAACGAGGCCCGGGCGAAGTCCCGGATCGACTCGTCGTAGTTGTACATGCCCATGGCGATGCCGCCGCCGGGGAAGTTGGCGACCTCCATCTCCATCGGCGCGCCGCCGTCGGCCGGGGTGTAGGTGATGGTCACCGTGCCCGGGCCGGGGACGACGAAGTCGGTGGCCTTGTACTGGTCACCGTGGGCGTGCCGGCCGATGATGATCGGCTTGGTCCAGCCGGGGACCAGCCGCGGCACGTTGGACATGATGATCGGCTCGCGGAAGACGACGCCGCCGAGGATGTTGCGGATGGTGCCGTTGGGCGACCGCCACATCTTCTTCAGGCCGAACTCCTCCACCCGGGCCTCGTCCGGGGTGATGGTCGCGCACTTGACGCCGACGCCGTGCTCCTTGATGGCGTTGGCGGCGTCAATGGTGACCTGGTCGTCGGTCTCGTCGCGGTGCTGGATCGACAGGTCGTAGTAGTGCAGGTCGACGTCGAGGTAGGGCAGGATCAGCTGCTCCCGGATCTGCTTCCAGATGATCCGGGTCATCTCGTCGCCGTCGAGCTCCACGACCGGGTTGTTTACCTTGATCTTCGCCATCGGCCGGCGCTCCTCTCGGGGGACACGTGCTCAAGCAGTACGAGCGTACTGCAATTGGGCCGGCAGCCCCCAGCCGGCCTCGACCGGCCGGCGAAAACCGGGCTGCACGGAACAGGAATGCCCTGGAATCATCGTCCGATGCCACTGAGCCGCACCCTCGGGTCTATCACGGTCACCGCGCTCACCGACTCCGAGGGAGCTTTCTTCCAACCTCGCAGCGAGGCGTTTCCGCACGCCACGGCGGCCCACTGGCGGGAGGCCGACCGCCGCGACCCGGGTGCGGTGACCACCGACGGGCAGTGGTGGCTGCCGTTCCGCAGCTTCGCGATCCGATCCGGGGACGGGCCGGTCACACTTGTCGACGCCGGTATCGGCCCGGCCGACTCGCTGGCCGCGAGCTGGGCACCCGTGCCCGGCCGCCTGCCGGCCGAGCTGGCCGCCGCCGGCATCGACCCCGCGGACGTCGACACAGTCGTGCTCACCCACCTGCACACCGACCACATCGGCTGGGCCGTGACCGGCACGCCGGGCCGGCCGTACTTCTCGAACGCGAGCTACCTGGTGCAGCGCGCCGAACTCGACGCGGCGGAGACCCTCAACCCGGCCCTGCCGGCCGGCCTGGTCGCACCGTTGCGCGCCGCCGGCCAGCTCCGGGTGGTCGACGGCGAGACCACCCTCACCCCGGCGGTACGTCTGCTGCCCACTCCCGGCCACACGCCCGGCCACCAGTCGGTGCTGGTGACCTCGGCCGAGGAACGCGTGCTGCTCACCGGCGACCTGCTGGTGCACATGGTGCAGCTGGTCGACCCCGACCTGGCGTACGCCCACGAGGTGAACCCGGAACAAGCCCGCCACTCCCGACGAACAACCCTGGACACCCACTCCCCCACCCGCCTAGCCACCCCCCACCTGTCCCACCCCTTCACCCCCACCCCGTTACCGCCCCCGCCCCCGCCCACCCCAAACCCGCGTTGATCATGAGGTTATTGCCACGACTCGCCGACGAAACTGGCAATAACCTCAT